>JAEPDS010000014.1:10264-96938 GCA_016842065.1 Candidatus Thiodiazotropha sp. 'RUGA' | reverse complement strand
TGCGCCTGAAAAAGCGCCACTCGGCGTTGCTCGTCGCTCATTTGGAGCAACCAAACTACACTCCTCGCGCCTTGATTGGCGCTTTTTCAGGCGCAACAGGGCGCATTGGATTAGTGTTAACAGGCCCTAGTACCATTACCCATAGACAGCAGTACGCACTTTCAACAATGACACCTAGAAGTTGCTCACCAGCTGACTCTCATGGCAGAGAGTTATCTGGTCGATACTGAGAGTCATCCGCTAGAGATCAATGATTCGCATGGATCATGCCAGCAGCATTCGTATGAGCATCGTCTGGGGCAAATTCAATCTACAGGGATTGTTGACAACTACCATCCACTCAAACCCTATACTCAATTAATCAATGTATGGATTCACTCATTGGCTATTTCCACATTCCAGTATGTGTTTTAGTGAAACATTCAAAGCCGCTATGTACGGTGATTGGAGCATTGGAATGGCTCATCTCAAAGTGCGTAAAGAGAAGCGGGAATGCTGTTTGGCGCTTTTTCGCTTGAAAGTCGTAAAGGCATAACGGGTTCTGATGAACAACTCCTGACAGTTTCACCATAAAGTCACAATTCGATCAACAAGTAAAACATAACAATAGAGTAAAATCGTCGAATAGAGAAAGCTCATGTTTACTCGGACATACGCAGCGTAAGGCGAGACTTTATCCGCTATGGCACGGGTATTGCTGACAGCTAAATAAAACAAAAACAATCTGACTTTAACATTTATATACCAATCAAAGGATACGCAGATGGCATGTCGTGTAGGCAAACTAATCTCAGAGCCTGTCTCATCACTGGACAGTGATACAGACATATTGACCGCTTCACGCTTCATGGCGGATAACAATCTCGGCTCACTGGTGGTGATGGATAAACAGCAGGTTTCCGGTCTGTTTACCGAACGGGACCTTCTGGTGCGCGTTGTTGGTGCAGGCCAGGAGCCGGCCGCACTAAAACTGAGCGATGTCTGCACCAAAAACCTGGTATCGGTCCACTACGACAGCTCCTGCGCCAATGCCATCAAGCTGATGCGCAGCAATAAATGCCGGCGACTGTTGATCTATAAAAACGATGAGTTACAGGGTCTGGTGAATATTTCCGATGTGGCAAATGCCCTGGCAGACCAGAGTTCCGGTAAAAACATGCTGGTGAATTTTGTCGGTGGCGTCACTCTGGTCGTCGTGCTGATGGTCATCGGGGTGTTGATTTCTCACTTCCCCGACATGCTGCAACTGGCCGGCCACACAATGGACTGAGCATACACAGCGGTATCTGCAATCATCACCGACTCCCCTCCCCATATCAGCACTCTGATATGTGGCCAGATAGAAATTAAATCAATCGTTTGATTTAATTTTAAATCGGAACTATACTTCCTGCTCCACTCAAGATGAGTTGACAGCAATGTCCGATCACCCTGCCCAAAGCCGCAATGACACCAGAACCCGCCTGCTGGAGGCGGCTTTGGAGGCCTTCGGCAGTCGCGATTATGACGGAGTCAGTACCCGGGAAATTGTCGAGATGGCCGGCGCCAACATCTCCGCCATCTCTTACCATTTTGAGCATAAACAGGGTCTCTACCACGCCACAGTCGCCTACCTTACAGAAATTCTCAAAGCCGGTATGGCAGAACAACTGGATTCACTGGAAGAGTGGATCAAGCATGCATCACCAGAGGATTGTGCGGATAAAACCTGCTCGTTCCTACTCCACTATTTCGAACATATACTGCTCGGTGAGGTCGGTAAGCATGCGCCGGGTATCATCTTCCGTGAACAGAACCGGCCAACCGAGGCGTTTCAGATTCTGTTCGAAAACCTGCTCGCCCCGATGCACAAAGCCCTGGCTCAACTGGTCGCCAAGTATCGCGGTCAATCTGCAAACGATCCTCAGGTTCTGTTTATGGTTCATACCCTGCTTGGCCAGACCATCATATTCAGAATCGCTCAGACCACCCTGTTGAAGATTCTCAAACAAAAACAGTACAGCCAGGCTGATATCAACGCGATCAAAGAGCAGCTCCGCTCCCAGTGCCAAGCCATACTCGATACTCAGACAATCCCCATCCACAGTGAATAACAGGCCTTGAACATCATGTCAGATCACTCATCAATTTGGCGCAAACTCCTGGTCATTCCCCCGATCCTGCTCGGTATCGGAGTACTGATGGTGATGGTTGGCAATAAACAGCCACCCACCACCAGCGAAGCCGGTGAACCAACCAAGCGGGTACGGGTTGTTGAGGCTCCGCAATTGGCATTGACCCCGGTCGCCGAGGGCTACGGCACGATTCAGCCAGCCAGAGTCTGGTCGGGGGTGGCACAAGTCTCCGGGCGTATCGTGGAACTCCATCCAAGATTGAGGAATGGTGAGATCATCACCAAGGAGACCCTGCTGCTGAAGATCGACCCAGTGGATTATGAACTCAATCTGGCGCAGGTCTCTGCAGAGCTGGCTGAGCTGAAGGTTGAAGAGAACAACGTCAAAGCCTCACTCTCGATCGAACAACGCAGCCTGAAGATTGCTGAGCGGGAACTGCAACGTATTACCAAACTCACTGCCAAAGGGACCGCCTCCCAGAGTGATCTGGATAATGCGGAACGGAACCTGCTGAACAGCCGTAATGCGGTGCAGAATGTAAAAAACAACCTGGCCCTGCTGCCCACCAAACTGAAGGTCCTCGAAGCAAAGAAGAAACAAGCGGAAAGGGATCTGGAGAACACCAGCGTCTACGCACCCTTCAATATGCGGGTCGCCGACATGGGGATCGAAATCGACCAGTTTGTTAGCAAGGGGGGGCTGTTGCTGGCAGGCGACGAGGTTGACCGGGTGGAAGTCGTGGCCCGCTTTCCCATGTCATCCCTGCGCCGCCTGTTCATCGGACGGGACGTCTCTGAATTTGAGATGTTGGGGGGGAATCTGGCCGAAGCAGTGGCCTTCGAACCTCTGCTGAGACTCGACCTGGGCACCACTATTGCGGAATGGCAGGCGGAGTTTGTGCGTTTCAGTGACAAGGTCGATCCGGACACCCGCACCATGGGTGTCGTGGTGGCGGTGGACAGACCCTTCGAAAAGGTCATACCGGGACAACGCCCGCCCCTCTCAAAAGGGATGTTCGTGCAGGTGCTGCTGAAAGGCAAGACCCAGGCAGACCGGATTATCCTGCCCCGCTCCACCATCAAAAACGGTGTCGTCTATCTGGCGGACGAGAACAACCGGTTACAACGCCAACCGGTGGAGATTCTCTATAACCAGGGTGATATCAGCGTCATCGGCAACGGTATCCAGCCCGGACAAAGGGTTGTGATTTCCGACCTGGTACCGGCTGTCAGCGGTATGCTGCTGCAGACAGTTCCGGACCAACAGATGGAAGCGCTATTGCAGCAACGCGCCCGGGGTCAGCTATGATCAACTGGTTTGCCCGCCATCCCAACGCCGCCAATCTTTTAATGGCAGCAATCATGCTGCTGGGGCTGACCGCCCTGCCCGGCCTGCAGCGTGAAACGCTGCCTGAAATCGAGAACGACGAGGTCGAGGTCAGGGTCATCTACAAAGGGGCCACGGCAGAGGATGTGGAAGACGCCATCTGTCGCCGCCTGGAAGATGCACTGGAAGGCATCAGCGATCTGGATGAGATGCGCTGTGAAGCCAGTGAAGGGGTTGGCGTGGCGACGGCAAGCATGGTCGAAGGGGCTTTGATGGCGCGCTTTCTCGATGATGTGAAGGCGGAGATCGATGCCCTTGATGATCTGCCTGAACAGACGGAACCCCCGATCATCAAAGAGCTGGGAAGAACCGAAGCGGTCATCTCGGTGGCGATCACCGGCCCGCAGGATCCAGTCGCGCTTAAAGCCTATGCGGAAAATCTGAAATCCCAGCTGCTGACCCGGGCCGATCTGGCGGAAGTCACCATCTCCGGTTTCTCCGACCACCATATCCGTATCGAAATCGCTGATTGGCGTCTGCGTCAGTTCGGTCTCTCCGCACAGGACATCGCCAATGCGGTGCGCCGACACAGCATCAGCACCCCGGCGGGCCGACTGGAGAGCGATCAGGAGGATATTCTGATTCGCTTTGATGATCAGCGTAAACATGCGGATGAGTTCTTCGACCTGCCGGTAATCGCCAGCTCCACCGGCGCCACCATTCGCCTCGGCGACATCGCCAGGATCACTGACCGGTTCGACCGGGCTGAGGATAAAATTCTTTTCAACGGTGAGCGGGCGGCTGTCCTGAATATCGCCAAAACCCGCTCTCAGGATATTCTCGAGGTACTCTCAACCGTTGAGCGTTTCGTAGAGCAGGAGAATCTTGATGCGCCTCAGGGCATAAAACTGACCCTGACCCAGGACCGCGCTTCGGTGGTTCAGGACCGCCTCAACATGTTGGTGAAAAACGGCATCCAGGGATTGATCATGGTATTCCTGGTGCTGTGGCTGTTCTTCAGTCTGCGTTACAGCTTCTGGGTCACCATGGGGCTGCCGGTCTCTTTTCTTGGTGCACTCTTCGTACTGCCACTGTTCGATGTCACCATCAATATGATCTCCATGGTCGGCCTGCTGATCGGCATCGGTCTGTTGATGGACGACGCCATTGTGATTGCGGAAAACATCGCCTCACGCATGAGCAAAGGGGACAAGCCCTTACATGCCGCCATTACCGGCGTAAAGCAGGTCCTACCCGGTATCGCCTCCTCATTCGCCACTACCCTGATGGTATTCGGATCGCTGGCATTCATTTCCGGAGATATCGGCCAGATACTGCGCATCATGCCGATCGTATTGATCATCGTGATCAGCGTCAGCCTGCTGGAAGCCTTCCTGATTCTGCCGCACCACTTGAGCCACTCGCTGGCTCATATGAAAACTAAAAAAATCTCCCGCTTCAGACAGGGATTCGAGGCCCGTTTCAGCAGTTTCCGGGACAACTGGTTCGGCCCGCTGGTCGATCGGGCCGTGGACTACCGCTACCTGACCCTTGGCATCGTCTTCATGATGCTGATTCTCTCCATCGCCCTGCCCGCCGGTGGCGCCTTGAAGTTTGTCGGCTTTCCCGACCTGGATGGGGATGTGCTTGAAGCGCGTATTCTGTTGCCCCAAGGTACACCCTTGTCACGAACCGAAAAGGTGGTTGAGCAACTCACCCAGGCCCTGGAGAGAACCAACCAGGCTTTCACTTCGAGCCAACCCGATCAGCAATCACTGGTCAGCAATGTCACCGTGATCTACGGGCAGAACCCGGATGCCTATGAATCGGGTCCACACGTCGCCCGGGTTGTCGCCGACCTGCTCAGCGCTGAAGTCCGAAATGCACCACTCGACGATGTGATCAACAAGTGGCGCGATGAGACAGGCCAACTGACCGATGTCATCAGCATCAAATTTACCGAGCCGGCCTTTGGTCCTGGTGGACGCCCCATCGACCTGCGATTGATGGGTTATGACCTGGAGCGTTTGAAAAAAGCCTCCAATGAACTGCAAGCCTGGCTCAACGGTTACCAGGGGGTGAACGACCTGAGCGATGATCTTCGCCCGGGGAAACGGGAGTTCCGACTGCATCTCAAAGCCGGCGCCGGTGTCCTGGGTCTGGATGCACAACAGGTCTCCGATCAGGTCAGAACCGCCTACCAGGGTATGAAGATCGATGAGTTTCAGATCGGCCCGGAGAGTTATGAAGTCAATCTGCGGTTGATCGCCAGCGACCGGGTCGATGCAGAGGATCTCTACAACCTGAGCATTGCCGGGAGTGAAGGCAGACTGATCCCCCTCTCAGCGGTTGCTGAGATTGAAGAGGTGCGTGGCTGGGCCAGAATCAACCGGGTCGACAGACAGAGGACTGTTACCGTACAGGGGGATGTGGATCGCAGCCAGGCCAACGCCCAGGAGCTGTTGGCACTGGCCCAGGTCGAATTCATTCCGGGACTGCTCGAACGCTATCCGGATATCCATTTCGATATCCAGGGCGAGAGTAAGGAGTCGGCGAAAACCGGCCAGTCCATCGGCCGCAATGTGCTACTCGGTCTGATCGGGGTCTACATGCTGTTGGCGCTGCAGTTCAAAGGCTATATGGCACCACTGACCGTGATGCTGGTGATCCCCGCCGCTCTGATCGGAGTGATGTTCGGCCACCTCGCCCTGGGCCTCGATCTGACCATGCCCAGCATGGTCGGCATGGCTTCCCTGTTCGGTGTTGTGGTGAACGATTCAATACTACTGGTGGTCTTCATCCGGCAGGCATCCGCGAGGGGAATTGCCGTTATGAAAGCGGCCAAAGATGCCGCCAGAGCGCGCTTCCGGCCGATTCTGTTGACCTCGATCAGTACCATCGCCGGACTGACACCTCTGTTACTGGAGAAGAGTCTGCAGGCTCAGATCCTGATCCCATTGGCTGCAAGCATTGCCTTCGGCTTGACCGCAGCCACCCTGGTAGCCCTGTTCCTGGTTCCGGCTATCTACTGCATCCTCGATGATTTCGATCTGCTGGGAAAAGCGGATGATGAATCTGAAGAACTGCAAGTTGATATAAACGAGCCCGATGCAAACCTCGAAAACGAAAGATCCGTTTGACCGTTAAACTGATTTGCAGGCACCGGATCAATAGGCGCGAGCTATACCGTGGCTGTTGTGTATGAAACAAACACTCATCGACCATCAACTCTAAGAGTTACTCAAACTCGACGCCAATGGTGTTATTCCCGGTACTGGTAAACAGCGCCTTGTTAAAGGTTTTCGTGTCGAGCCGATCAAGATCCTTTCTCATCTCTAGAGCCAGATCGTAATAAAGAGGCATGCTTGAACTCCCAGTCCATGGTTTCACTATCAATACACAGTGCTGTTGAGCCTGCTATAAAGTACAAAAAGACGTACTTAATGAGCCTCAGGTCAATCGATCTTAAAACGCCCCACCAGCTGTGAGATCTGCTTGGAGATTGCCTGCATCTCCAAACCAGTCGCTTCGGTGTGTGAGGTAGAGCTTTTGTTCTGCTGTGACAACGCCCCGACACTGGCGGTATTTCTTTCGATCTCCAGCGACACCGCCTCCTGCTGCTCGGCGGCACTGGCAATTTCAACGTTCATATCCCGGATGTCTGCAACCACTCTGGTAATCTCTTCCAGTGCATTACCCGCCTGAGCCGCCTGCTTGAGCGTCTCTACCGCATCGTCACGACGACCCGCCATCATACCGGCGGTACTCCGTGCACCCTCCTGCAGGCGTTCGATGATATCGTTGATCTCACGGGTAGAAGATTGGGTGCGACTGGCCAGGGTTCGGACCTCATCGGCAACCACAGCGAAGCCTCTGCCCATTTCACCGGCGCGTGCCGCTTCGATGGCGGCATTCAGAGCCAACAGATTGGTCTGCTCGGCAATTCCCTTGATGACAGAGACCACCACGCCTACCTGGGCTGTCTCCTCCTCAAGCGCCTTCATATCGTTACTGGCCTGTTCAACACCCTGGGATAGGGTCTCAATCGCATTCAGTGTCTGATCGACCACCTGACTGCCATGCTTTGCCTGATGATCGGCGTTTTCCGCTGCTGTTGCCGCACTCGCCGCACTCCCTGCGACACTTTTCACAGTGGCTGTCATCTCGGTCATTGCGGTTGCCACCTGTCTCATCGCCTCATCCTGTTGATCAGCCGTCGCCTTAGACGCTTGTGCGACTTCAGCCAGCTCCGCTGAGAAAGTGTTCATCTGCTGTGATGAGTCTGCGACCTTGCGCACCAGGCTCTGGGTTTCCGAGGCAAACTGATTAAAACCGCTCGCCAACCTCTCCAGCTCTAGCCCACCTGCCAACGGCAGACGCTGAGTCAGATCTCCATCTCCAGCACCAATCAACTCCAGACCATCAGCAACGCGGTTGATGCTGCAAATGATGTTACGGCTGATGAGAAAGTTCAGCAGCAAACCAATCGCAAGCGCGATCACCCCCAGGCCGGTACCGGTCATGAAGATATCCGCTACCTCCGTCTTGACGGCTTGCTGGGTAATCGCGGTACGTTGCGTTTCCGCGATGATCAAAGGTTGCAGACGTTTACGGATATTGCCCCAACTCTTTTGCACCTTTGCGGTGAACAGTCCTTTTGCCTCATCACTCCTGCCCTCGTCGATATATCTGATGACCGCCAGAGCATTCGGCAGACATTGCGCCCAGAGTTCTGAGATCTCTTTAATCCTGGCATACCCTGTCGGATCATCTTCATACAGGGCTTTGACGGTATGCAGCGCCTGATCGAACTGCTCTCCAGCTTTAGCCGCAACTTTTGCCGGTGGAACCAGGCTGGGGACCATCACTTTTTTCGCTGAAGCAATAACGGCCTGGGAGCCCTCAGCCTGCATGGTACGCAACAGTTCAATGCGCTTTTGATCCTGTTCTATGAAACTGGTGAAGTGCTGACTGACTTGATCAGTACCGGTAAGTGTGTAGTAGAGTGCAAAAATAAAGAGAGCTGACGTGAGGCCGGTTACTGCCATCAGTTTTGCACGAATAGAAAGACCAGCGCCGATCATGGCATACCACCTCCAAGTTAAAACAACGATCTTTGACAAGTAATTGTCTATGGCTCTCTAACGGCATGCCGGATCATATCTTAAGCATGCCATCTTGCTGTAATGGTGGGAAAATTCAAAAAAAATGAGCCAATCATAGCGATTGCAGATCAATGCCCTGGGTATCTTCAGATGAGACCAATGAATCAACAGGCAACAACAGATGCCGGAATATGGGAACGGCCTAGCAGCCGCTGAACTTTTGAAAAAAGGAGTGGCAGAGCGATCGATGTCAACAGGATTGAAATGGAGCCGCGTGAAGAGGGGTGGTGTAGATCCCCAGAGGGTAAAGTTAAGGCTGGAGGCAAACCCGGCGACTGCAAGCGAACACTTGGTCGCCGGGCTATTCTCAATCAGTAGGAAGTGATCTGTGTAAGATCCAACAGTGTGGTCGTATCAGAATCCGCAGAGTGGGTTAAAACCACATTCAGCAGACTATCCAGTCCCAGGGTCACATCCATGGCAACCAGACAGGAGATATTCGCCTCACCATTGGCAAAGGTGGTCATGCAATTGCGTTGTTGCAACTGGGTCGAAGGTGTGAATTCAACCGCTGCATCCACAGCAAACCTTAAATTACCGTCCGTTTGCAGACTGAGTTCCACATCAAAAAGTGTACTTCCACCGAGTGAGACACAAGGCAGGTGCAGGTTACCGTTCATGAAATAGGTAGGTCTGCAGGCAGTCGGGATCTGGGACTCCAGAACCGGCCCAACACTCAAAGAGGCGCTGTCATCCTCATTCGGGATGGCTGAAACGGTGTTGACATTGTAGGTGACCACATCCCCATCCCTGTCCATCACCAAGCCACCCAGTCCTCTACCTGTTGAGACCTGAACCGCATTGGTGAAGCCAGCAACCTGCTCAGGAATGGAGACGAAATCGGTGATACTGCTTTTCCAGCGGCCCCAGGTCCAGACACTGCCATCGGACAGTACAGCGGCACTTTGCCGATAACCGGCCGAGATGTCGTAGGCGCCGCTCAAACCCGCTACCTGGGTCGCGGTGTTACTGTTGTCGAAGGTGCCATTGCCGAGCTGGCCAAAGGCATTTTTACCCCAGGCCCAGATGGTACCGTCAGCCCGCAGGGCCAGTGCATGATCGTAACCACCATCGATCTGGACGATATCGGTCAGACCATCGATCTGGGTCAGTTCATCGACCAGCACCGAGTAGCCCAGAGTCTCGTCATAGACACTCACCTGCTGCCAGGTCCAGACCGTGCCGTCATTTCTTAAAACGTAGGGACTGTTGAGGGATACGGCAACCGACACAGCGTTGTAAACCCCCTTGATCTGCCTCGGTTCGTCATCGTTGAAGACGCTGTTCAGGGCATATTCCCAAAGCGAACCGTCAGCACCCACTGCCGCCATCGGCCAGGGTCCTGCTGCAACATCCACGATATTGCTGAATGCCCGAATCTGATATGGCTGGTAGCGTGTCATTCGACCGAGAACGTCACCCCAGACCCAGACTGTGCCGTCAGACAGCGCTGCAGCTGTCCATGAGTAGAAGTCATCCATGGAAATGTCGACGATATCGGCGATATCCAATGCTTTGACAGGTATCGTACTATCCTCGCCGGTGCTGTTTCCCAGTTCGCCATTTTGGTTGTCACCCCAACCCCAGGCTGTACCGTCCGAGGCACGAACCACGAAACCAACTTCATTGCCACCTTCCAGTAACGGCTTGGCCGCATGGGCCTGACTGAGAATGGATATCGACAGAATGGCCAGGATCCCGCTTGCCACATTTTTCCAAGAGAAGACTTTCACTGAATACCTCTGAGTTTGGCTAATCACAAAAAGACCGTATCTCAAACAACGACCTTCACAACTATCGGAAACTTAACATTGTTTATTGAGTTTTACAGTTCAATTACTTTGTCAGACTGTTAAGTCGGTCAAATTAAGGGCATGTAGGATAAGGCAGATTCATCAGCTTTGAAATCTCGTTACTTAAAATTCTAAATTTCGCCCTGAACCTGATAAAAAAACCCTCGCCCCTGGTGTCGATCCGGACTTCCCGGGGTCCTCCAGGCCGTGACTTATCCGACCTTTTCTCTCAGGTATTAGCTGTTTCCATGGGGAGCAAAATCCCAAATTTTCTTTCAATTTAAGCGCGATTCCTTTACCCTTGATCTGTTCTAGGAACGGGTTTTCTAGACAAAAAAGGTATAACAACAGCTTACGACGCAGTACGACCGCGCCTCCGCAAAAACAAAAAAAACAATAAAGCGTGACAACTTAAGGGCGCCAGGAAACGACCTGCCCCCCCTTATCAGGCCCCAGGTGCTGCACATCGATCAAGATGTAGGTGTAGGCCGCAAAAAGTGGGTGAATGCAATAATGTGGGATCATATTAGAAGTTTGATGGCGGGCTGGAAAAACGCTTTTATCCCTTATCTGCAATGGATCGGCGAACTCAAGGACAAAAAGACGATTCGGGCCGATATCATCGCGGGTATCACTGTTGCCCTGGTGCTGGTCCCCCAATCCATGGCCTATGCACAGCTGGCCGGACTGCCGGTATACTACGGTCTCTACGCCTCTTTCCTGCCACCGATGATCGCCGCTCTGTTCGGTTCGTCGAGGCAACTCGCCACCGGCCCGGTCGCCGTGGTCTCTCTGATGACCGCCGCCGCACTGGAACCCCTGGCTACTTCACCTGACACCTATTTTGCCTATGCCATGCTGCTGGCCCTGATGGTCGGTATCTTCCAGATGTTTCTCGGTCTGTTCAAACTTGGCGTGCTGGTGGACTTTCTCTCCCACCCAGTGGTGGTCGGTTTTACCAATGCCGGTGCTCTGATCATCGCCACCTCACAACTGGGCAAAGTGTTTGGCGTCTTTGCGGAACGGGCGGAGCACCACTATGAGACTGTCTGGAACACGCTGCTGGCTGCGGCAGAGAGTACCCATGCTCCAACCCTGCTGATGGCGCTGATCGCGTTTGGCATCATGTGGGGTGTCAAACGCTTCTATCCGGCAATGCCCGGTGTGTTGATCGCTGTGGTAGTGACTACCGTACTGGCCTGGGCTACCGGTTTTGGCGAAGCCGGCGGCAAAGTGGTGGGCACCATTCCGGACGGTCTGCCAAGCTTCTCCATACCGACCTTTGAGGTAACCACCATCTGGTCCCTGATTCCGGCGGCGATCACGATCTCCCTGATCGGTTTCATGGAAGCGATCTCCATCGCCAAAGCGATGGCGGCCAGAACCCGCCAGCGCCTAAACGCCAATCAGGAGCTGATCGGACAGGGTCTGTCGAATGTCTTCTCAGGCGTCTTTTCCGGCTACCCGGTATCGGGTTCCTTCTCCCGCTCTGCGGTCAACATCAATGCGGGTGCGATTACCGGATTCTCTTCCATCGTCACCGGTGTGGTGGTGATGATCACCCTGATCTTTCTGACCCCGCTGCTCTATCATCTGCCCCAGGCAACCTTGGCTGCGGTAATCATCATGGCGGTCGTCAATCTGATCAAGATCGACCCAATCATCCATGCCTGGAAAGCCGAGCCACACGATGCGGTGGTTTCGGTGGTCACCTTTGTGCTGACCCTGGCATTCGCCCCACATCTCGACAAAGGCATCATCATCGGCGTACTGCTCTCTCTGGGGCTGTTCCTGTGGCGCACCATGCGTCCACGTTTCGCTCAGCTCTCCCGCTACAAGGACGGCACCATGCGGGACATCCGTGTGCGTAAGCTGCCGACCAGCCCGCAGATCTCGGTGGTACGTTTCGATGGCTCGCTCTACTTTGCCAGTGCCGGTTATTTCGAGACCAAGATGCTTGGCGTAGTGGCCGCCAATCCGGAACTGAAATACATCATTCTGGATGGTGAGGGAATCAATCAGATCGATGCGACCGGCGAAGAGGTTCTACACCATCTCTGGGAGCGACTGCAGGCTCAGGGAATCACCCTGGTGGTCGCGCGGATGAAAAAGCAGTTCATGGATACCATCCGTCGCACCGGCTTGAAAGACAAAATGGGTGAAGAGATCTTCTACTCCCGAATTGGTCTGGCGCTCAATTATGTCTGGGATCAGCTGGGCGACAGCTACGACCGGGATAACTGCCCACTCAGGTCACCACTCGCCACCAACCGGGCTTGATTCCGATGAGCATCTTCTGCGGATGGCACTTATACCGAGTGTCATTTTCGCAGGCAGGTCTGCATGCCTAGCCTGACCTACCTTATGCTGACACCCTTTGCCGGTGTCCTAGCGATACTTTTTCTGCCCAGGGGCGGGGTACACCTGATCCGCTACACGGCCCTGCTTTCCTCTGCAGCGACCCTGCTGCTTGCCTGGTCCTACCTGGGTTCGTTCGATCTGCACCAACCCGGCTTGCAGTTTGTACACCAAACCGAGTGGAACACCCGCCTCGGCACCACTTTTACCCTCGGACTGGACGGCTTCTCCTATCCGATGGTGCTGCTCGCCACCCTGTTAAGTGTCGTCGCCCTGCTCGCCTCCAGCGCCATTCGTCAGGGGGTCAAGGGCTACTACATGCTGGTGCTGCTGCTCGAGTCGGCCATGTTGGGTGTGTTCCTGGCACAGGACTGGTCCCTGTTCTATGTATTCTGGGAGTTGACTCTGATCCCCCTGTTCTTCCTGATCGACCGATGGGGTGGCAGCAATCGCCATGGTGCAGCGCTCAATTTTGTTCTCTATACAATGGGTGGATCGGTATTCATGCTGATCAGCATCCTTGTGCTGTTCGATTCTGTCCCAGGTCACAGCTTCGCCATGGATGTAATGACCGAGACAAGTCGACTGTTGCCGCAGCAGACCCAGATACTGATCTTTCTCGGCCTGCTGATCGGTTTTGGGGTGAAAATGCCGATCTTTCCACTCCATGGCTGGCTACCCCTGGCTCACGTGGAGGCGCCCAGTCCGGTATCGATACTGCTCTCGGGCATACTGTTGAAGATGGGCTCCTATGGTCTGCTACGGGCAGCCAGTATGCTGCCTGACGCTGTGATGGCGCTGCAGGAGGTACTTGCCATACTCGCCTTCATCAGTCTGATCTACGGTGGCTTGCTCGCCTGGCGGCATAGCGATCTGAAAGCGATGATCGCCTACTCCTCAATCAGCCACATGGGGGTGGTGCTGTTGGGCATTGCCGCCCTAAATCTGGCGGGCCTGCACGGTGCGCTGATGCAGATGGTGGCACACGGTCTGGTTGCCGGATCGCTGTTTCTGCTGATCGGTTTGCTCTATGAGAGAACCCACACCCGCAATGTCATGGATTACAGCTCCCTGGTTCGAGTAATGCCCAGATTTGCCTTCTTTACCACCCTGGCCTTTATCGCTGCAGTCTCCCTGCCGGGTACGGCTGGCTTCATCGCAGAACTGAATACCCTGATCGGTGGATTCTCCCGTTGGGGCTGGGCGGCCGCGCTTCTGACTCTAGGCGTACTGCTCAGTGCCGCCTATGCGGTCCGCACGATCAGCCAGCTGTTTACCGGCCCAGTCCGTCCCGGAATGCAAAATGTGGAGGATCTACGGCCCTCGGAACTGGTCGCGGCCGCGACCCTGGCGATTTTTACTCTACTGCTTGGCTTCCTCCCGGGGCCGGTATTGAATCTGGTCAACGCCTCCGCACTGCAACTCTCTGAACTGTTCAGGATGTGAGGTAGGCTATGCAACAAACCAAATCATCCAGCAAGGACATCCGAGAACAGATCAGAGCGGCGATTGACCATCTCGAACACACGCTGCCCAGTCAGGCTCCAATCCGGGATTTCGTGCACCACAATACGCTGCACGGCTATCAGCATCTCCCCTTTCCTGAGGCCCTGGCAACAGCCCGGCGCTTGACCGGCGCCCGGGGTTATCTTCCTGCTGAGTGCTATCAGACATTTCTCCGCCAGGGAAGGATCACCCGGGACGAACTTCGCCACGCAATTGATGAGGAAACCGCGTTACAGCCTCAACTGCTGCTGGCAGAAACCGATCAATACCAACTCAAGCGCAGCGATGTCTATCTGGCGGCGATGACCATGCCCACCACGATTGTCTCCAGCTGCCAGCTCAACTGGCAGATAGAGGAGAAAGCAGCGCTGCAAAAGCTCAATTCCGAACTACCCGTCACAGCCCGCAGACAGTTATTGGCGGATGCGGAAGCTGCGGGACTGGGCAGTGAGTCAGCAGCAGTTGAGCATCTCTGGCAAGCCTGCCTGTCGGTGCTCAACCTCTCCTACGACCCCACCCACCCGGAAGAGCTATTCGACCTGGCCCCCGAACTGGCTGAAACCCTGCTTCATGATCTGTTGGATGGCAGTGATAACAAGACCAATACTCAAAGCAGCGGCCAGCTGATGGAACATTCAGCCCTTCAGCGACTGGATGAGATGATGGCGCAACTTGGCCAGGGCAAGACCATGCGCGACCTGCTGCTCTCCCTGACCGGTGAGGATCTGCTCGACAACATCAGACCGCAACTGATCCGGGTGCTGGGAAATTTTCTCGACCAGGGGGTATCGAGCTGGCAGGCGGATTTTAGCGAGGGTGGTTTCTACCACTTCTGGAGATCCCAGGCTGCTTCCGACCCCATCTGGCCGCTGTCCGGTATCGAAGGCTGGCAGCAGCACTTTGAGCTGATGGACAACGATCCCCTGGAGACCATCATCAGCGAACTGCAACGCATGGGAGTGGCACAGGAGCACTGGACTGGCTACCTGGAACGGTTGGCACTCGAACTGCCCGGCTGGTCAGGTATGGTGCTATGGCGGCATCACAATCGGGACTATGAATCCCTTGCCGCACCGGTTGAGATGCTTGACTACCTTGCAGTGCGCCTGGTACTGGAACGCATCCATGCCCACAATCTCTGTGCCCAGCACTTCAATATCGAGTCCAGTCTCGACATGCTGCGCTGGTATTTCCGCCATCAGTATGATGAGTTCACCGTCAGGGAGGCGCTGTTCAACAGCCGGCTTCCGGAGTATCTGGCCAGTCGCGCTCAAAGGGCCATACACGCCCCTGAACAGGGGGAAGCCCTGGCAAATGCCAAACGCTGGAACCACCTGGCACAGCTGATCTGGACCTGGCGTCTGAGCAGTGGGCAGTCACAAGGCCAGGATCGGCCAACCCTGTGTGACGGCGCCTGGCCCCTGTTCCAGCTTGCTCAGCACCTGGGCTGGTGCGGCAACCAGGTAAGCCAGCTCAGTTTCGATCAGATCGGTATGATTTTCACTGCTCTGGGTGAACTGGATGAGGATCGTCAGGGCTATATCTGGCTGAAAGCCTACGAGAAACACTATCGGGATAATATTCTCAAGGCCCTGGCGCAGAATCATGGTCGTGGAGCCTGGAACGACCGGGAGAGAGCACCTGCCGCGCAACTGATCTTCTGCATGGATGATCGTGAGGAGGGGATCCGGCGTCACCTGGAAGAGATCTACCCGGAAGTTGAGACCCTGGGCGCTGCTGCCCACTTCAATGTACCTCACAACTGGCAGGGGCTGGATGATACGACCGCTGCCCCACTGGCACCGGTCATCCCGGCACCGGTGATTCCGGTCCATCAGGTATGCGAACAACCGGCGGCGGGGCTGGCTGACCTGGGTGCGAAACACAGAAAACGTCATACGCTGCTCAATCAGGGCCACCAGCGACTTCTGCAGATGACCCGCCAGGGCATTGTGGTGCCGGGTCTGCTTTCAGCTTTGGCCGCACCACTGGCCCTACCGGTTCTGCTCGGTAAGATCCTATCTCCCAGTCTGTTTGGCCGCTTTCAGCAAAAGTTGAAATCCGGGTTTGAAAAGAGTCTGCAGACCCGTATCGATTTCACCGCGCCGAATGAGAGTCCGGAGGCAACGCTGCAGGCGCCACGTCTGGGATTTACCGATGTTGAACAGGCCGACCGGGTGCAGACCCTGCTGAAGGCTACCGGTCTCACCAGTGGCTTCAGCCGCCTTGTGATGATCCTTGGACATGGCTCCAGAAACCAGAACAATCCTCACACCTCCGCCTACAACTGTGGTGCCTGCTCAGGTCGCTTCAGTGGTCCCAATGCCCGTCTGGTCGCGGCCATGGCCAACCGTAGCGAGGTGCGCAAACTGCTGAGTGAACGGGGCATCGAAATCCCAGAGGAGAGCTGGTTCATCGGCGCGGAACACGACACCTGCAGCGATCAGATCATCAGCTATGACCTGGACCTGATACCCAGCTCACTGAAAGCAGCCGCAGGCAAACTTGACCAGGCTCTGATACAGGCGGGTAAGCGGCACGCCCGGGAACGCTGCCGACGCTTCGCCTCCGCGCCACACAAACTGACCGAACAACAGGCAATGGAGCATGTCGCTGGCCGAGCCAACGACTTCTCCCAGGCCCGCCCGGAGCTGGGTCATGCCACGAATGCGTGCGCCTTCATCGGCCGGCGCAGTCTCAGCCGGGGAGCATTTTTCGACCGACGGGCTTTTCTGATCTCCTATGATGCCAGCACCGATCCGGAAGGAGAGGTTCTGGAGCGACACTTACTGATCAACGGTGCCGTGGGCGCCGGTATCAGCCTCGAGTACTATTTCTCCACGGTGGACAATGAAAACTATGGCAGCGGCTCCAAGGTCACCCATAATGTGACCGGCTTTCTCGGCGTCATGGAGGGCGCCAGTTCAGACCTTCGTACCGGTCTGCCCCGCCAGATGATCGAGATTCACGAGGCGATGCGGCTGCTCGTCGTGGTAGAAGCCAGTACAGAGATTCTGACCACCATCTACCAGCGCCAACCACCACTGCAGCAACTGGTTGGCAACGACTGGGTACAGCTGGTGGCCATCGATCCGCATAGTGGAGAACTGAAGCTGTTCAATCCCCGCGAGGGATGGCTACCCTGGCAGCCGGCGGATGAGCACCCCCTGACCAGAGTGGATAGATCGGATGACTGGTATCTGGGCTCATCAGACGCACTGCCTACCGCGCTGATCAAAACGCCGCTGGAGGATACCACTGATGGTTGAACAGAGTGTATGGATGGTCCCATTCGTCTATTGGCTGGCAGCCGCCTTCATCGCACTTGGCTACATCCTCAACGTCAACCGAGGGGAAGCGGGTGAACAGCTGACTGCCCATATCGCATTATCGGCCGCTGCCATTGCCTTTCTGATGAGTCTGGTTCTGGCCATCATGGGTTTCTGGCAGGGTCCTCCGGGACAGGTCACCCTGGGAGAGTGGTTCAGCAGCGGTGAGATCGGTCTGTGGATCAGTTTCACTCTGGATAGCATCGGTCTGTCGCTGCTGCCGGTGATCACATTGATCGCCTTGCTGACTCTCAGATTCTCAGCCAACTACCTGCATCGGGAAGCGGGATTTCAGCGCGCCTTTTTACTGCTCAGCCTCTTTTCCGGTGCCATGTCGCTGATCGTCATCGCCGGTAATGCGGTGTTGGCTTTTGTCGGCTGGGAAATTGCTGGTGTCACCTCCTATTTGTTGATCGGTTATGCGATCCAGCGAACCACAGCCACCCGAAATGCGGTACGGGTATTCGTTACCAACCGTATTGGCGATGCCGGGTTCATTCTCGGTATTGCTCTCTCACTCTACTGGCTGGGCAGTGTGGAGTGGCCGGAGATCGCCCGTCACGGCAGTGATCTGGACACCCTGGCTGCCGGTGTGGTGATTATGGGATTTGTCATCGCAGCATTGGCCAAATCAGCCCAGATCCCTTTCTCCCCATGGATCTCCCGAGCCTTGGAAGGACCGACACCCACCTCAGCTATCTTCTACGGATCATTGATGGTGCATGCGGGCGTAATCCTGATGATTCGCCTCGCTCCATTGCTGCAGCAGGCACCGGCGATCATGGTGATCATCGCCCTGCTGGGATTATTGACCGTGGCCTACGGTTGGCTCTCCGGGCTGAGTCAGACAGACATCAAAAGTTCATTGATGTTCGCCACCACCACCCAGGTGGGTTGGATGTTTTTCTGGTGTGGTATGGGCTGGTTCACTCTGGCGGCCTGGCACCTGGCGCTCCATGCCATCTGGCGGGCTTTCCAGTTTCTCGCCTCCCCTGGCCTGGTCAACCAGATTGATAAGCCCACTCCTGCAGTACCTGAGTGGCTATCCCGCCAACGCTGGCTGCATCGAGCTTCGCTGCAACGTTTCTGGCTCGACCCGCTGGCCGATGTGCTGCTGGTCAGACCGACCAACTCCCTGGCCAAGGATGTACAGTATTTCGACGAGCAGGTGGTGACCCGCCTGGTCGGCCTGCCGATCTACTCCCGCAGTGTATCCTCGCTGAGCCAGTGGGAAGCGATGCAACAGGAGAAACCGGGAGGCCAGGTGGATGTCAATCAGGCCACAGGGGTGGCCGGTCGACTGATGGCCTGGCTGGCCAACCTGCTCTACTGGTTCGAGTCCCACCTGGTATTGCGGGAGGGCGGAGCCAGTCTGTGGGATTCGATGCGACGTATCGGCACACTGGTGGAACGGGTTGAACAGTTACTGACTGAGCCCCGCTATCTGATTCTGCTGATCATGGCCACCTTCGCGGTGATTCTCTAGGGGGCCTTATGATCATAGAAACCATCCACTGGTCGACGCAGATCGGCTACCCCATACTCTCACTGCTGCAACTGCTGCCGCTGCTCTCTCTGTTTGCCATCTGGCTGCTGAAGCGCCACCCCCTGCTGCTGCCGGCTGCTGTCACGGCCGCTTCGATTGAACTGCTGCTGGGGATCGATCTTTGGCTCCACTACGACAGCAGTGTCACCAGTATGCAGTTCAGTGAAACCGCACAGCTCTTCTCTGTGCTCAATTACCAGGCAGCGGTAGATGGTCTCTCGGTGGTATTTATCCTGCTGACCGGCCTGTTGACTCTGTTGCTGATACTCTATGCTAAGGTTCGCGAGCTCAAACCTTACAACCATCTCTATATGGCCACTTTCGCGGTACAGGCCTGCCTGATGGGTATGTTCGTTACCCTCAACCTACTGCTGTTTGTCGTGATCTCGGCAATTCAAATAGGCATCATAGGTTACATGCTGTGGCGCTGGGGCAACTCCCCGGACAAAGGCATGGCGATGCGACGTTTCTATCAGTTCATGACCATCAGCATTCTTTTGCTGTTAACCGGCACCCTGCTGCTAGGCTGGAACTACGCTGACAGTCACCAGGGGGTTTGGGCTTTCGATCTGATTCAACTGTCCAAGGCGCCAGTCTCCGAGACTTTCCGTTCGGTGGCCTTCTTTCTGCTGTTCTACGGTCTGGCCATCCGTACCCCACTGTTCCCGTTGCATGGTTGGTTACCAATGGTTGCCGAGCATGGCAATGTGGCTGTCGCCCCTACCCTGCTACTCGGTTTGAAGATTGGCATCTATGGTCTGTTTCGATTCGTATTGCCACTACTGCCTACCGCCGTGATCGAATGGCACAACTATGTGGTCGCCTTCGCCCTGTGCGGCATATTCTACGCCGCCTTCCTCGCCATGATGCAGGATAACCTGAGGCGTCTACTGGCCTATGCGGTGATTTCTCATACCGGAATCCTGATACTCGGGGTCTTCAGCCTGGAGCACGCCGCCTTCATGGGCAGTGTGATTCTATCGCTTACCTTCGGACTCGCTCTGGCCGCCCTGGTTTTCACCACAGGCCTGCTCTATCGCCGCACCCATACCACCCTGCTGCCCAACCTGGGGGGATTGTTCGACAATCTACCGTTTCTCGGCATCACCTTTCTGATTGGTGGGCTGGCAATCATCGGTATGCCCGGCACACCGGGATTCGATGCGGTACATCTGATTCTGGAATCGGCAATCCACAAATTCGGCGCCCTGGTGACCATCGCTTCCGCCCTGGGAAATGTGGCCGCTGCCGGCTTTCTGCTATGGGCCTTCCAGCGGGCATTTCTGGCCCCCAGACCCAATGGTGCGCAACCCTTTCAGATCATTGCCATCACCAAAGCGGAAGTGTTTGTGGTCAGCACCCTGGTAGTCGTGCTGCTGAGTGCCGGCTTCTATATCGAACCCTGGCTGAAGCTGATCGATCAGCCCCTGTCGGCACTCAGTGCCCTCTACACATCCCATTGAGAAGCAAATCACCATGGGCCGAATCGAAACACTCACCAACCTGCCGCTGCTCTCAACCCTGCTGTTGTTGCCACTGCTCGGCATCACCATGATCTGGCTGATCCCGCAGGTGAGAGCCAGGATGATCAGCCTGATCACACTGGGCCTGGCCCTGATCCCGGCCCTCTCTGCACTGCTTCTGCTGGATAGTGCCAGCAGTGATTTCCAGATGTTGGAGACCTACCCCTGGATACCGGCGCTGGATGCCCATTTCAGATTCGGCATCGATGGCTTCTCAGCCCCCTTTCTGCCGCTCACGATCTTGCTGTTTATCGCTGTCACGCTGGCTTCATGGAAGCGGATCCAGAACATGCCGCGTATCTATTACAGCCTGCTGCTGATGTTCGCCACTGCCACTCTGGGAGTGTTTATCAGTATCGATACCCTGGCCTTTTTCCTGTTTTGGGAACTCACCCTGGCGCCGCTCTATTTTCTCATCAGCCTATGGGGTATTGGACCACACAGGCGCTACGCCGCCACCAAGTACACTCTGTTCATGCTGGCAGGCGGAATCCCCCTGTTGCTGGCTTTCACGGTACTGGCGATCAACCATGCTGAGATCATCGGTGCGACGCCCCCGGCCGGGCTATCATTCGACTATCTGACCCTGCTCGACACCCGCCTCCCCCCAGGCATGGAGACCATCGTCTTTGCTTTCCTGCTGATCGGTTTTGCCATCAAGACCCCACTGTTCCCACTCCACACCTGGCTGCCGATCGTAGCCCTGGAGGGGCCGGTGCCGATTGCCGCACTGCTGGTCGGTTTGAAACTCGGTGCCTACGGACTGATCCGTTTCGCCATCCCCCTGGCACCCAATGCAGCCCAGGAGTTGCACTGGTTGCTGGCCGGGCTTGGCGTGGTGGGGATACTGTATGGCGCTCTGGCTGCACTCAACCAGACCAATCTGCGGCGTATGCTCGCCTACGCTTCGATGAGCCATGTCGGTCTGGTGGTGTTGGGTGTTGCCGCCTTCAACCAGCAAGGGCTGCAGGGTGCGATGTTTCAGCTCTATAACTTTGTTCTGATTGCCGGCGGACTGTTTCTGCTCACCGGTTATCTGCACCACCGCCTGGGCTCTACCGATCTGATTCATCTCGGCGGTGCGGCCCAATCCATGCCGCTGCTGGCCGCCTTCTTTATGTTTCTCGGTCTCGCCTCACTGGGGATACCCGGTACCAGTGGATTCCCTGCTGAGTTTCTGATCCTCATCAGCGCCCTGACCACCCATACGGGTGCAGGGTTGGCAGCCCTGTTCGGCATCATTGTCGGAGCCGGCTATCTGCTCAACAGCTATCGACAGAGTTTTTACGGACCGATTACCGACAGTCAGGTTCGTATCGCTCAGGATCTGAAACCCAGAGAACTGATCACCATGCTGGTGTTCTCCCTGCTGGTGCTTATGTTCGGTCTGTTTCCTGGAGAAGTTTTGCAGATGACCCAGGCGACGACTAGCGCCTGGCTGTCCAGGCTGCATTAGTAAAATCCCATTATTGTCACTTCACCTCACCCATCCCAACAGGAGCAAACCGGCGCTGACCACGCTCGCTCCGGCTAAACGTTGCCGCCAATGGGCTTTTTCATGAAACAGGAAAACAGAGAGCAGCACTGCCAAAACAATACCCCCATTGGTGAAAGCAACCGCATGAGCTGCCGGCAGTTCACGCATAGCTCCCACCACCAGAGCATAGGCAACGCCGATACATAACCCCCCAACCATTATCTGTGGCCAGCTGGGTCTTACCGGAGGTATCCAACTGCCGGTCTGTTTTCTTTGCATCAGTGTCAGGCCAAAGAAAGACGCGGCATAACCGACTGTTATAAAACCGAGTTGCTCGGTAAATCCTGGCAGATAAGCTACCGCCAGTTTGTCGCTCAATGAGTAAAGACTGGTGCAGAAAGCGGCAAGCAGTGTCCATGGCAGCGCGTGTCTGGTATCACCATCTCCCGAGGAAGCGGATAGTATCCACAAACCAAACACACTGATACCGATCGCTGAAGCTTCCCACATAGACAGATCATCGGCAAAGAAAAGCCATGACCAGACAACAATCAGAAGCGGTGAACTTCGAGCCAATGGGTAGACCAGGGCAACCGGTGCATAATGGTAGGCACGTCTGAGTGCAATGAAATAGAGGGTGTTGGAGAGTGCCGTGACTACCATCGCCAATAGCAGTGTTTGATTCCAGTCGGCATTAAGCAGAAGATTCCACAGCGCCCAGGGGCCAAGTAACAGCAGATGCGCCAACAGTCCCCACCAGAGATAGTTGGCCCTGGAATCCACGTGACGGGCCAGCAGGTTCCAGGCCACATGCATCAGCACCGAAGCGCCAATCATCAGATAGGCATTATGCATGGTCACTCAAAGGGGTAGACAAGCTGTTCGTCATGTCCCACCGATAGATCATCCGGCAGTGCCTGGGGATTCGCCTTCAACCAGATATCCAGATCATGACCAATGTGGGTCAGAACGCTCCGTCTTGGTCTTATGGTTTTATGCAGAACCAACGCATCATCCAGATTGTTATGACCAGGGTGGTCACAGCCGGGCATCAGACTGCAGTCGATCACCATCAGATCGAGCTTCTGCCTACCTAGCAGTTCAGCCGTTTTTGCTGGCAAGCCTTTGGTGTCGGTCAGATAGGCAATTTGCTCATTCTGCGATGTAATCAGATAACCGAGAGTTGGCTTCGAGTGATTGAGTGACAGAGGTGTCACCTGCACCCCCTCCAAGACAAACGGAACATAGGCTTGCTTTGAATGGAAACGCAGGATTCCCGGATGCTTATAGAGATCGGCACAACCTTCCTCATCCTCAGGGCAATAGACCGGAATTTCCTGACCAACCCCCCAACGCAGATGAAACAGACCCTGTACATGGTCGACATGGAAGTGGGTTAACAATATCCCACCCAAGCTTCCAGCCGGGAACCGTTGAGTCAGATTCATCTGCCCTGCGTCCAGCAGATAGGTACCGCCATCAATTTCGAGCTGAGCACTGCAAGGTGTGCGCTGCAACTGGCGGTCAGCACTGGCTACACTACAAACCTCGCAACCACATCCATAGAGTGGCATACCGGCCGCGTTGCCACTACCAAGCAGCTTCAGGCGCATGTCCTGGACTCCTTCCTTTGCACCAGTTTCAACAGCTGTTCACCCGCCAGTTCGATGGGGCCATTGTTGGAGATTCGCTGCAACTGGGGATGTTGAAGTTGCTGATCGAGTAACCGGGCTGTCTCAAGTCGTTGTTCGATCTGTTCTGTGCTCTCCCGACCCCGATTGAGCAAGCGCTCACGCAACTGATCATAATCCGAAGTAATCAACACTGGTATGAGATCGGGATAGAGATGATATGCTTCAGCAAGATAGGCACGTGAACCATTGACCACAACACTCAACCCGCTCGATAGCCACTGATCGATTTCAATACCGATACCATACCAGGTTCTATGGCTGTACCACTCGAGTGCAAAACACCCCCAATACATACGATTGGCAAACTCTATCTCACTCAGTTCAATGTGGTTCTCACCATTCGCATCGAATGGCCGTGTGATATAGCGATGGGCGATTGCCACCGGCGCCCCGGGTTGAAGATGCTGTCGCAGATAATTGATCAGACTGTCCTTACCGACACCCGATGCGCCGATGATGTAGAACAGTTCAGCCATGATCGTAGCGCGCCCGGTAGGCCAGCTTGCCGTGCACCCAGCAATCGGTTACCTGGGGTACACCACCCGGCTCTCCCACCGCTATCAGATCAGCACGCTTACCCGCTTCAATCATACCCCGGTCATGAAGTTGTGCGGCTTTCGCCGGATTCACGGTTACCAGGCGTATCGCCTCGGGCAGGCTGAGATCTGACATCTGTGGAATACGCATTACGGCCACAATCAGGGTGGCCGGCGCATAGTCCGCACAAAGACAGTCGGCCAGCCCCTCATGAATTGCATCGATTGCCCGCATGGAACCGGATTGGCTCTTACCGCGAATGATATTCGGTGCACCGAAAATGGTGGACATGCCGGCGGTCTTGGCGGCCGCAGCAGCTACCATATTGATCGGAAACTCGGAGATATCGGCGCCTATGCCGAGCATGGTATCCACACGTTCTGTCGAGTCGTCATCATGGCTGGCCACGGAGATACCGGCACTGTGGGCAGCCTCTGCCAGGGTCTGCATCCGCGCAAAGGCACCGCTGGCGGCCGCCAGCTTACGCTCCACGATTACTTCCACTTCATCTGCGGTTTTTTTGTAAGTGCGGGTCAGGTAGTCACGATAGGCAGCCATGTCCTTGAATTGACCCTGTCCCGGTGTGTGATCCATCATCGAGACCATGTGCATGGCATCGTCCGCCAGCAGCTGCTGAAGAATCGGCAGTCCGCTCTCATCGGTAATCTCATAGCGACAATGCACCCGATTATCGACCAGTCCATGGGGACGCCAATCGTGTACCGCTCTGGCCACTTCGGCAGCGAAACCGTTGTTGCGTACACCCAGCTCGTCATTGGCGAACGATAGGGCATGATAGACTGTGGTAATACCGGCGGAGGCATTGCGTTTATCCGCCTGGGCGCAAGCGAAATCCAATGGAAAATGGACATTGGGTCTGGGCTCAACCTCCTTCTCCAGGGCGTCGCAATGCAGGTCGATCATTCCGGGCATCAGCAACTCCCCCTGCAGATCGATCTCCATTGCATCACCACAGGAGAGGGGATTGATCCCGGTAATGACACCCTCCTCCATCAACAGAGAAGCATCGTCGAGTACCTCATCAGCAAGTACGATGCGGGCGTGGGTCAGATAGGTCTTCATCAGGCGATATCCTCAAGTTGTGTTTGCCCATTCAACGGTGGTTCAAGTTCCACTACACGATCGGCGATACGTTTGACCAGCTCAGGCTGGTGGAAGATGGCAAGCATGGCGATTCCCTCCTTTTTCAACTCCTCAATCTGTCTTAACACCCGTTCGCAGGTAATCGGATCAAGACTGGCGGTTGGTTCATCGAGCAGCAGCAAGCGTGGCTTGGCCACCAGCCCACGGGCCAGATTGACCCGCTGCTTCTCTCCACCTGAGAACGTGGCAGGAGAGATGCTCCACAAGCGTCGCGGCAGGTTCATGGCAGCCAACATATCCCGCGCCACGGCCAGCGCCTCTTCCACAGGACGCCCCCGCTGGATCAATGGCTGGGCCACCACCAGTTCGGTAGGTTGACGGGGCAGAAAGTGGAGAAACTGGGTAACAAAACCAATTTCGTTACGTCGCAGTGTCAGGATCGTGTGTTCATCCGCCTGCACCAGATCCACCCGTTTACCTGACTGCATGGTGTAAAAAAGCTGTCCCGAGGTTGCCAGATAGGTGCGGTATATGCCCTTTAAGATGCTCGACTTTCCGGCTCCCGTTGGGCCCACCAGAGCGGTGAGACTGGCGCTGTAAACCTGCAGATTCACATCCTTGGCAGAGGGGATCACAGTCCCCTGTTCATGCAGGGAAAACGCTTTGCTGTAACCTTCAACAGACAGAACCAACTGCTGCTTCATTGATCGATTCCTTACAGGGCTGAGGCAACAAGACGTTGCGTATAGGCGTGTTGTGGATCCTCGAGGATCTGGTCTGTGAGTCCGCTTTCGATGACACGCCCGTACTTCATCACCAGGGTTCGGTCCGCCAGTAGACGAATCACCCCCAGATCATGGGTCACCACAATCATCGAGGTACGGGACTGCTGCTGGATCTCCAGAATCAGATCGAGGATTGCTGCCTGAACCGAGAGATCCAGTCCGGTGGTGACCTCATCGAGAAACAGCAGTGGCGGATTGGTGGCCAGAGCCTTGGCAATCTGAACCCGCTGCTGCATCCCCCCCGAAAAGTTACGCGGCATCTCGTCCATTCGTTCTGCCAACACCTCGGTACGGGAGAGCAGACTGATCGCTCGTTGACGGATCTGTGCATAGTTGTCCACGTTGGACATGAGCAGACGTTCGGCGATATTGCCACCTGCCGAGATATCAAAATTCAATCCCAGATGGGGATTTTGGTAGACCATGCCAAAACGTTGATTGGCCAGACGCCGTTGCTGTGCATTATTGAGATCAAACAGCTGGTAAGCCTCTCCCTGGTCGAAAAACTCTGCACTGCCTGCACTCGGTGGTTCATCGAAATAGAGACATTTCACGGCGGTGGACTTACCTGATCCCGATTCACCCATAATGCCGAGAATCTCTCCCTGATAGAGACTGAACGAGACATCATGAGCAGCCACCACACTGCCACACCTGGGGCAGAGATTCGTCTCGAAACGGGGACCGGTCAGCTCATAGCATGCCGGACAACCTTGCCCATATCGCTTTGAGAGCCCACGAACACTGAGCACCTCATCCATTGGCCACCTCCACGGCTTGCTCCACCCCTTGCTGCTGCTCTAGCTGCTGATTGCACCAGTCCGAGTCCGAACAGCGGTAGACCTGTTCGCCGGTGGCGGAGTCCACATACTCGTCCAGGAAGCTGCTGTTGCAACCACAGCGCACACAACTTCTGCGCTGCCCATGCTCGTCACTGAAATCCTCCACCCGGAACGGCACGTCCTCAAAAGCCAGTGGTTCGGCCTGGGTATAGGGTGGTACCGCGTAGATCTTTTTCTCCCGGCCGGCTCCCAGCAGAATCAAGGCAGGCGAATTATGCAATTTGGGCACATCCCATCGGGGAATGGGTGAAGGGTCGATCACATAGTGGCCATTGATGCGGGTTGGGTAGCGGTGGGATATGGTGATCTCACTGAACTTGACGATATCTTCATAGAGTTTGACCAGCAGCCGGGAGTAATCAGCCTCACCATGCAGCAGTTTGCGCCGGTCCTCAGAGGCCTCCACAACCACCAGAGCATCCGGATAAGGGACCTGCAGAACCAGCAGCTGATCCTCTCGAAGAGGTTTTTCAGGGATCCGGTGACGTGACTGGATCAGATCCGCCTGTTCGGTTCTGATTGTTGTATGGATACCTGGACAGGTCATCTCAATGAAACTGCGCAGATTGACTGCGTTCACCGAGTCATCGGAACCCTGGTCGATCACCTTCAAGGTCTCACCCCGTCCGATCAGCGCCAGGGTGAGCTGCAGACCACCCGTACCGAAGCCTCGACCCATCGGCATCTCACGGCTTGAGTAAGGTACCTGATAACCGGGGATCGCCACGGCCTTGAGGGTTGCACGCCGCACCTCCTTCTTGGCGTACTCATCGAGAAAACCAAAGTGCTCCTGATTCATGAATTCTGATCCTCAGCGGCATGTTTGTTTTGGGTGGCACGCAGCCGATCCATGTCCGATTGAAAAGTCACGTAGTGGGGCATTTTGTAGTGAGTGCAGAATCCCATCGAGTCGATGCCGTCAATGTGCAGTAACACGAACTCCGGATCCTCCGAGGGATTGGATGGAGTACCCTGCATTCCCTTTTGCAGGGAACGATCCAGAATCGCCATGCTGATCGCTTTCACTTCGTTGTGACCGAAGCAGGCGCCATATCCAAGTGTGAAACTCGGCTTGCCCCCCTGCTCATCACTCTCATACATGGCCACCACTTCACATTCGGTGATCTCCACCTCACCAATCTCCATCGGCTTTCCGCTGATCGGATGTGGCAGCATCACCGGCACGAAACCCACCCGCAACTCGGCCACGGTTGGATGGACATCCCCATAGCCGCGCATATTCGAGTAGGCCAGTGCCAGCAGTGATCCCTGCTCACTGCGCGTCATGGTCGCCAGAGCGGCGGACCGGGGTACCGGGAAGATCAGCGGCTCGCGGGTAATGTCGAAGGGTTGATCCTGTTGTGGTTGAGCTGGAGTTTCCGCCAGCAATCCCTGTTGACGAAGTCCGTCGAGAACCTTGGGAAAGGTATCTGGAATCTGTCCAACATCGCATCCTTCGAACCAACTTCTGGAGATTGCCATAAAGGCTTCCGGCGATTCATTGAGCAGTTCCATGCGCATCAGCCGCAGATGGTAGTCGGTGGTGGCGCCCAGCATCTGTCCCCCGGGGATATCCTTGAAGGCGGATGAGATGCGTCGGGTAATCCGCATACGACTGCTATCCAATGCCTCGGTCTCCGCAAGACGCGGCATGGTGGATCGGTATGCCCGCAGTGCGAAGGCTGCTTCCAGGGTATCTCCCTGAGCCTGCTTGATGGCTAGGGATGCCAACTGTGGATGGTAGACACCTCCCTCAGATATCACCCGGCTATGCAAAAGCCGCAGCTGGTTTTCTATCGTAGACGTATCCAGAGGCTGACTATCCTCAGCCTGACGGCTACGCAGATAGTCATATACCAGTTTGCTCCCCTCGATCGCCTGAGCACCACCCTTGATCGCCACATAAGCCATCAGTGCACCTCCACGCGTGTGGTACGGGGCAGTGCCATCAACTGTTGCTGATCGAGCAGAATCAGATCGACCCCCATAGGAAAGCCACACACCCAGCTCTCACGTTTGACCAACCAATCGGTATCGAGGCCCTGGATGTTGCAGATCCGATTCTGCTTGATACCGGGTCCAGTCAAATCGAGCTGCAGATCACCCGCTTGCAGCGCCTCCACATGAACCAACAGAGTGGCCGATTGCTCCGGGCTGGCCAATGAGCCAAGCCTGGGTTGGAAGTCAGGTGCGTCAATACCGGAGCAAAGCAGATAGTCTGCCTCCTCCGGTACTGTTTGTATGGCTTGCAACAAGGCGATGTCTGAGGTCTCAAGCCGTTCACTCAGGTCACAGAAACGCACCGAACCATCGAGCAGAGCAGCCAATACCGCCAGCAAGGAATTCGAGGTTCTGTTGAGACCCTGTATCGGATGCACAGTGCCGGGTCGGGACATGGCTTCCAGTAGTAAACGATAGTTCTGCTGCTGGATGTGCGGTTGCCAGATGGGCGCCACTTCAAGCATCCTCACCCCCCACATCCTCAAGCAAAGAGAAATCCACTTTGGTACGTGCCAGCATCGCTTTACGCTCCCGGCTGATCTGCTCACGCCGTGCACTGCCCTCTTGCAGAAGTGCCTCGACCTTTTGCCAGCCAGGCAATCGACCAGTCATCACCGCGTCGCAGACGGCCAGCTGTTCAGCCCGCTCCATCCGGTCATCCATTACCAGTGCACCACCTGCAGCACACTCACCCGAATCGGTGGTGACAGTGACCGTACAGCTGGCAAGGGGAAACTCACCAAGATAGAACGATTCGTTGAATGCACTCTCTTTCATCTTCATCATGCCAAGACCGACCTGTGGCAAGGTTGTGGGTTGGACTTTCCAATCTGCAGGAAAGCCTTTGACCAACTCCGTCAGGCGCTTCTCGGGCAGTGCTGTCAGCGCGCTTACCCACTCTTCTCTTGTCATTTCACTCACTCTTCAACTGTATGGATCGGTTGCTGATTACAAAGGTGTTATTGGACCGAGCCTTTATAGGGTCTTGTTACGCATCTTCTGTGAGATGTATTCGAGTAGTAGGACAGTGATAAAAATCGCCAGCAGAATCGTGGTGACGTGACTGTAGTCGAACAGATCCCAGCGCCCCTTCAACTCCATGCCAATACCTCCGGCGCCAACGATTCCCAATACTGTAGCGGTACGGATATTGCGTTCGAAGATGTATTGCACATAAGCGATCCAGGCAGGGAAAACGTGGGGGAATACTGCATAACGCAGTACCTTCAGTGAACTGGCACCGGAAGCCTTGAGTGCCAACTGAGGCCCTGGAGGAGCATTCTCGATCTCGTCAGCGAAAAATTTCCCCAATACCCCACTGGTGTGAATCGCCAGAGCCAACACGCCGGCAATCGGACCGAATCCATACATCAGCACCAGAAACAGAGCGATAATCAACTCCGGCATGGCCCGGTGCAGACTCAACCAGCTGCGAGAGATGCTGTAGACAATTCGGTGAGGCGTGTAGTTACGGCTGGAGAGGATGCCCAGGGGTAAGGAGATCATGATTGAGATGAAGGTTCCCCAGAACCCCATCTCGATGGTCTCCCACATCTTCCAGGACACCTTCACCAGATAGCCGACGGGTTCTACCAGAAACTCGGTGGTTTCCACTTCCCAGCTATCGGTCAGGGCGTCATAATCCCGATCTTCAGCCACCTCGATATATGCGAAAAGGGGCAGATTGTCCCGATCGAACTCGTCCAGTCGATTGACCGGTGTGCGTTGCGAAATGACCAAGGGAAAGGCTTGACTGCCGAAACGGATGGCACCATCCAGTACCGGTGATTCACCAATTCCCACAGCCGATAGCAACGCCTGTGAGGTCTGCATAAATGCCTTGTCCATCTCCGTGTTATGAGCTGAGATGGAGAGCAGCACAAAGACCACGAAAGCGATCAACAGATTGCGTGGCGTGATACTTCGGTGCAGTTGCCACTGCTGCCAGTTTGATTGAACGCTATCTGTGTTCATGCTGCCTCCTGGGCAACTTCTGCGACTGGTTTTGCCAATTCGTAGAGTTCTGACTGGGTTGCCTCATCCAGCTCCGATGGATGACCATCGAAGAACACCTTACCCTTACGCAAGGCAACGATACGGTCAGCGAATTCAAGTGCGTATTCAAGCTGATGCAAAGTACAGACGACGGTAGCCGCATGGTTTCTGGCGGCGCTCTTCAAACTCTCCAGTACACTACGACTCATCGCCGGATCGAGACTGGCCACAGGTTCATCAGCCAATACCACTTCTGGTTTGGAGATGAAGGCGCGGGCGATTGCCACCCGCTGTTGCTGACCACCGGAAAGTTCCGATGCGCGTCGGTAGAGATGCTTCTCCTCCATGCCGACCTCATGAAGCAGTTGACAAGCAGTGAGCTGATCATCAAGGGGAAACCACTTCAGCAGACTGCGCCAGAAACCCGTACCCGGCAGCAGACCGGAGAGCACGTTGTGCAGTACGGACAATCTGGGTACCAGGTGCAGTTGCTGGTGGATCATGCCGACCCGCCGCTGGATGCTGGCGCGATTCTTTTTGGTAAGCATCTCACCACCAATGATGAGCTTGCCGCCGCTGGGCACCACCACACCGTTGACCATATTCATCAGGGTGCTCTTTCCGGCGCCTGAGGGACCGAGCAGCACGCAGAACTCGCCTTTTTTGACATGCAGTGAGACATCATCAACCGCCCGCGTACCATCGTCATAGACACGACTGACTGATTCGAATTTCAACATAGCGACACCTCGAAATTGCAGTGACGGGGACGGCGATGCCGCCCCCTAGCTGCGGCCATATGGCCGCATACATAACAGTCGTTTATCGCTGACCGGCTTTGTCGATCATTTCGGCCTTGACCTGCTTGGTCACAGCAGCCAGTTTCTCCAGTGCCTCGAAGATTTTCTGCTCTTCAAACTGGGTGTCATAACGATCCACCTTTTTGCCGCCATAACCACGGATCTTCTCCGCTGCAATCTTGGTGTGAATCTCACTGAAAGCAACCCGCAGCTTAGCTTTCAAGTCGTCAGAGATACCCTTGTTCATGGCCAGGGGTGGATTGGGGATCGGTTGGGATTTGACCAGCGGCTTGAATTTGGCGGGATCAATAGCACCCTTCTTTACTGCCTTGCCAAACGAGTTGTATGAAGCCGCAGCCGCGTCAACCTTACCTTCAGCCAATGCAGCCAGCGAAGCAGAATGGGAGCCTGCAATGATCACTTTGCTGAGATCCTTCACCGGGTCGATTTCACCGGCAATCAGCATTGCTACTGGAAAATTAAAGGAGGAAGTGGAGTTGGGGCTGCCGAAGGCTACACCTTTACCCTTCAGGTCTGAAATGGTGTTGATACCGCTGTCTTTGGCGACAAAGATACCGGAGTAGTAAGATGCATCACCTTTTTTCACATCCACTGCCAACAGGTCAACACCACACTTCTCGTTGGCCTGTCCATAGGTCACTGCACCATACCAGGCGATATCAGCCTGATCATTGCACATTCCTTCGACCACAGCCGCGTAACTTTCGCCTGCAGACAGCTTGAAATGAATCCCGTAGTGTTTGGTAATGCCATTGAACACGGGGGCATAGTCCTGGGTGATATCATTGGTTCCGGTATCCGCTGGAATCATCAATACACGCAGTGGGTTCTCTTTGCTGCCATCCGGCAACTTGGCTGCAAACACAGGAGTGGATAAAATGACTGCGGCGATGCCCGCAGCTAACAGTTTCTTCAGTTTCATTACTTTTCCTCGACAGTTGGGTAATGTTGCTAGGGATTAACAGAAAGTTGTGTGGCATCGCCTCTGAATCGCGTTACCACATATTCCACCGGTCTCTTGTTGTGGACCGCCAAATTGACGCTCTTAACCCGCAGTACCGGTAGATTGCGGGGCATATTCAATAGAACTGCATCATCAGCTTCAGGAATAACAGCGCTGATCAGACTCTCACTTCGCATCACCTTGATATTGCTCTGCTGTTCGAGAAAGGCATGCAGTGAACCGCTGTTGTAGTCAGCCAGGACCTGGGGTACCTGTTGTAAAGGCAGAAAGTGGGAGATTACACAGAATGGTTTGTTGTCTACTTCGCGCAGGGTCTCAAGAAAGATCACCTCCTCCCCTACCGGCACCTGCAAGCGCGAGGCCACACCACCCTTCGCCAGGATGACCTGTTTACGTAGTACTCTGCTTTGGGTTGTCTTGCCTTTGCTCTCGAGTGTGGCAGTGAAGCGAGTTTCCGCGTTGATGCAGTAATCAATTGTTGGCGACAAAACGAAAACACCGGATCCGTGCCGGCGTATTACCAGCCCTTCATTGACGAGCTCATCAATCGCTCTTCTCAGGGTATGGCGGTTGACATTGAATCGTATTGCCAGCTCCCCTTCCGGGGGCAAAGCATCACCTGCCTTATAGAGATCCTGGATCTCTCTTCGCAACAGATCACTGATTTGTCGATAGATGGGAAGCCCACCGCTTCCTCTACGCACCATCTGTACAGACATCTAGATATCTCCTGTTAGGTGGCGCTACCCTAACAGTCGAATATAACGTTCGATTGACGCCTGAATTGCAGTTGTATTACTTATTTATTTATTTTTCTTTCAAGATCTTGCACTGCTCAAGCCAAACAGATAATAGGTTATTGATGTGTTTTGTTTAGCCTCAAGGGGACTGGCGACTGCAACATGACGCTACAGAAGATCAGACTTCTCTAAGAAGTTTCTGATGTGATCCTGCTGGTCTCCCAGCAGGTAGTGAATGCAACCCTGGCGCCATCCTGGGTACAATAAACTGCGCCTGCTACTCTAATCACGCGGCCAGCTACACGTTTGTCGATCTATTAAACCGGCCTATCGGTATCAGTGCTGTTCGTTGAGTATCTCAAGTGCCCGTGACTGCCAATTCAGTACAGCAGATTTCACATACATTTTCTCAGCCAGTTGCGGATTGCTCTGGCGAATCTCATTGGCAGCGAAATCACACAAAAAATTCGATTTCATCTTTGCCCTGGCCTGATCCACACCCACATCCTGAAAAGGCACCGAGGCAAACAGCAGAAAACCATCATCCGGTATCCGGCCTGCCTTCATGTTGCTCTCAATGATACCGGCGGCTTTATGAATCGGATCGGCCAGGCTGGGACTGTATGGACCGATGATCAGTGCAATATTCGGCATGTGCAGAAAGTCGAAACCACGACCGATACAGATCATCCACTCCCGATGCTCGATATTCAGTTCGCGGTCGACCTGCCTGGCCGCTTCGATATGATCGAGATTGCCTGCAATCAACGGCAGTAGATCCTCACACATCTGCTTTGACATATCCGGGAACAGGGCTTCCAGCCGCGGTCTCAGGGTATCCCTTTCAAATGGCTTGATATCGGCCATGTTCAGCAGCTCCCCGTTGCTGCCATGCAGAATCAGGGCGTCCTCGTCGGTTTCGAAACCGCAGACGATGGGATAGACGGTCTGGTGTCCTCCACCAAATACCGCTTCTACCTGACGTTTGATCTCGAAGGTATGGGCCTTTGCCGCCTCCGTATCGTAGTTGAATCCGGCACACCCCCTACTTGGATCACCTTTGGAAAAGTGGTAGGTGATCAGAATCATGGTGTGGCGACCTTCGGAAATTATGTTCTGCACATAGCTGGCCAGCACTTCACCCAGATGGGGCCAGCCCAGATCGAACATGCCGCCCAGATTACGGAAAGGCTGAATGATGCCTTTCGGGGTGTTGGTGGCAATCGGGATATTGATTCGCCCATCCATACACTTCAGTACTGCAATCGCCGTCGGGTGTTCTGCCAGATAACGGGTACGAGCCAACCAGTTTTCCGGATTGGTGTAGTTACAGGAGTGGTTGTGTGCGTGGTTGAACAACCAGTCAATGCGCTCTTCAATCGGTTTATTATGGATATCCATGGTCACCTTCCTGCCGGAATTTTATTATTAGCCGGCGGCCCTACAGATCACTTTACAGTGATTTTCAGCACGCCTTTGGTATAGGCTTGGCTCGCCGAATCAATAGAACGTTGCACCAACTGCAACAGAGTGTCAAATATCTCTCTGCAGAAAACTATTAAGGGGATAAATACTCAACAACAGGCAACGGCCGGATGAGCTCGTGTTCTTCATAACAGAGCGAAATATCACCCTGGTGATCAGTGAGTTGAGGCAACGACTAGCAGTCCGTATAGTGAGCCGAAGAGGGTTACTCAACAACTTTCAGCCAGATTTCCACAATTTCCCGATCGAAACACTCTGCCATTGGGATGCGAAACCGTGAGAAGATGGCGGTTCAAATTGAGCAACGAGATATCGACATGAATGAACAAGATTTGATGCATCGCATTAAACAGCTCTATCCGGATGCGGAAATCAGCGTTGCCGGAGAGAGTTGCAGCTTTGAGGTCAATGTCACCACGCCGGCGTTTGCCGATATGAAAAGCCTGCAGCGCCAACGTTCCATATTAACCCTTTTCAATCAGGAGATCGCCTCCGGGGAACTGCATGCCCTTACCGTACGGGCCAAAACTCCTGATGAAGTGGCCGCCTCATAGAGCGCAGAAAGATCTGCCTAAGGTGAAGGGTGATGCCGACTGGTATCAACATCGGTCAAATGAGCACCACCAAACCAGAGTGAAGTACAGTCACCGCCCCCTATGATTGCAAACCACTCGACAGCAACCCTGGAGCTGGTACGCGCCTATCACGAGCGGACCAAACACCACTTCGACCGATACGCTGCCGGCCCGGAATATCTCGACTGGGAGCAGCAACCAAATCCATTCAGAGAGTTTGAATCGGCACCTCTGATCAAACTTCCTCTGAACTTTGAAGAACTGCCCGAAGCGGCTTTCAACAGTCTCAACACCCGGCAACCCCAGCTTGCCCTGAAGGATTGGGGATTGACCGAGATCTCCAGCCTGTTGCGCTTCAGCATGGGCCTGGCCGCCTGGAAGGTCTACGGACCTGACCGCTGGTCACTGCGCTGCAATCCCTCCAGCGGCAATCTGCATCCGACAGAAACCTACATGCTGGTCAGTGGCTTGAAGTCGCTGAAGGATGGCGTTTATCACTATGCGCCCTATCCCCACGCCCTGGAACTACGTACAGAAACCGAATCAGCTGCAACAAATCAGTCGCAGATCCTGCTGGCCTTCAGCAGCATTGCCTGGCGTGAAGCCTGGAAATATGGCGAACGGGCCTATCGCTATGTGCAGCTCGACATCGGTCATGCAATCGGTGCCCTCGCCTACTCGGCTGCCGCACTGGGAGTTTGCCTGCAACGTCTGCCACTCAGTCGCAGCGAGCTGGCCAGGCTGCTGGGGCTCGACAGGCAGGAGGATTTCAAGGATGCGGAGAATGAATACCCGGATCTGATATTCCGTCTGCGGGAACCGCCGGATCAGCCATCAGACCTGAGTAGTGGTGAAGGAATGCAACTCCCCACAGCCAAACAATGGCATGGCACCGCCAATCGACTCAGCCAGCAGCCAAGCCACCAATGGCCACTGATCGATGAGTTGGAACACCCCCTCATGGAGTGCCCAGCCTGCCGACAATTACCCCTGACGGAGTCGCTCCCGGAACCCGCCAGGGGACCGGACCAACCGATCCACCAGATCATTCTGCAGCGACGAAGTGCACAGGCCTTCAACGGCAAATCGATCCTGCCATTGAGCCACTTCTATCAGATACTCGACCACTGCCTGCCCCGAGCAACCGAACATCCATGGAAAAGCTGGCCCTACCAGGCCCGAATACATCTGCTGCTGTTTGTCCACCGGGTGGACGGGCTGTCACCCGGTCTCTATCTGCTGCCCCGCTCCCGACAGGCACTGCCGCTCCTGAAGCAGAGCCTGGATGAGGATTTCAGCTGGCAGCCTATTGAGGGCTGTCCAGCCCATATTCTGCTCCATCAGCTGGTCGCTACTGAGGTAAAAAAAGCCGCCCGAGCCCTCAGTTGCCATCAGGATATCGCTGCCAGCAGCTTTTTCAGCCTCGGCATGCTGGCGGAGTTTGACGCAGCGTTACAGACGTCAGGGCCGCTAGCCTACCCAGAGCTATTCTGGGAGGCCGGGCTGATCGGTCAGGTACTCTATCTGCAGGCGGAGGCCCATGGCGTCAGAGGTACCGGCATCGGCTGTTTTTTCGATGATTCGGTTCACCAGATTGCGGGGCTGAAAGAGAGTGGATTGCAAAGTCTCTATCACTTTACCGTTGGCGAAGCAAAGCCTGACAACAGGTTGCAGACACTCCCCGCCTACCACCATTTAGGTAGTTAACCGCTATACCACCCAAGAAATCAGAATCCAAGGAGTCAAAAATGTTTATTGTTGCCAACCGAGTTCCGGTCGCCGAGGCCTTCGAGGAGATGTTCGAGGCCCGCTTTCAGGCTCGTAGCGGTCAGATTGAAAAACAACCCGGCTTTGTACGGATGCAGGTGTTGAAACCAAGTAATCCGGATACACCCTATATTGTATTGACCAGTTGGCAGGACAAAGCAGCCTTCGAAAATTGGGTCGGTAGCGATGACTTTCGACAAGCCCACGCCAACCCGATGCCGAAAGAGGCCTTCAAAGGTGAGGGCGCCATAGAGATGCATGAAGTGATCATTGAGGCTGAATCTGGCAAAGCCTAGGCGGTTCCGGTGTGGAACAATAAAAAGGATTGATAAATACATCGCTTTTGGCTTTAGAATTGACTATGCCATAAGAATGGAACTAACTATACTTATCCGGGCATCTAATAAATTAATGGGAGGATCCAACTGAAATGAAACCCGCTGTAAAAGTCACCATAACCGGCGCTGCTGGACATATCGGATACGCGCTGGCATTTCGAGTCGCTTCAGGCGACATGTTCGGTCAGGACCAACCGGTCATTCTTCGTCTGCTTGAGATCCCCCAGGCTCTCTCCTCACTCAACGGTGTTGGTATGGAGTTAGAGGATTGTGCCTTTCCCCTGTTGCACGATATCGTCCTCACCGATGATCCAAGTATCGGTTTTCGAGGTACCAATTACGCCATCCTGATTGGCGCCAAACCCCGCAGCAAGGGTATGGAGCGTAAGGATCTGATTACTGAGAACGCCAAGATATTCTCCAATCAGGGTAAGGCGATCAACGATTATGCCTCGCCGGATGTGCGGGTTCTGGTGGTGGGTAATCCGGCCAATACCAATGCGTTGATCGCAGCGGCCAATGCACCGGATCTGAAACCCAGCCAGTTCACCGCGATGACCCGTCTGGACCACAACCGGGCCCTGGGACAGCTGGCCAACAAGAGTAATGTTCAGGTCGCCGATATCACCAGAATGACCATTTGGGGCAACCACTCCATGACCCAATATCCGCATATCGACAACTGCCTGATCAACGGCCAGCCGGTATTCGATCTGGTCAGTCAGGATTGGGCGATCGATCACTTCATTCCCAGGATTCAACGACGCGGTGCGGAAATCATCGAGGCGCGCGGACTCTCCTCTGCTGCTTCTGCGGCTGACGCGGTTGTTGACCATGTGCACGATTGGGCACTGGGTACAAGGGATGATGACTGGGTCAGTATGGCGGTCCACTCCGATGGCAGCTACGGCATTGATGAGGGTGTCGTTTTCTCATTTCCGGTGAAATGTACAAATGGAGACTATGAGATAGTCCAGGGCCTGGAACTGGATGATTTCAGTAATGCGCGCCTGAAAGCCTCTGAAAAAGAGCTGCTCGAAGAGCGTAAGATCATCGAGGACCTTCTGCCATAACGCTGATACCATCAACCACATCGAGGATGTGACAAGGTCACATCCTCGAACTCTCAGGCTGCTACTCGGTCTATTGATTTTGCATAGCCTTTTTCTGAACTCACAGGTTCACGATAATGCGTAACGGACTCAAACCAGTATCACTATGAGTAAAGCAAGCCAGAGCAAGATCTCCTCAGCGACCCACAATGAAGACAAACCGCCGATCACCCGACTGAGCGCCACAGTCAGGCCGGGTGGCAGCCTGGAAGTACTCTCTCACCTTGAAGTCAGCGACCTGCTGGATACCAGCGCAAGGGGTCTGTATGGACTGTTTCGCCGCTGCGCACTGGCGGTACTCAACTGTGGCAGTGAAACCGATAACGCAAAGGATATCTTCGACAGCTACCGGGACTTTGGCATCCATCTGATGCAGAGTAACCGGGGAATCCAGCTACGCCTGGAGAATGCCCCGGGCAGCGCCTTTGTGGATGGCAGGATGGTGCGTGGTATCCAGGAGCATCTGTTTGCCGTACTGAGAGATATCATCTACGTCCACAACGAGATTCAGAACAATCCAGCGTACGATCTGGACGATCCGGTACACATCACCTCGGCGGTATTCCATATCCTGCGAAATGCCAGGGTGTTGCACACCGGCATGGATCCCAATCTGATTGTCTGCTGGGGTGGACACTCAATTGGAAGATCCGAATACGACTACTCCAAAGAGGTAGGCTACCAGCTCGGCCTGAGGGGCTTGAACATCTGCACAGGATGCGGCCCCGGGGCGATGAAAGGCCCGATGAAAGGGGCGGCTCTGGGTCATGCCAAGCAGCGTATCGGTAATGGTCGCTACCTAGGCATCACCGAACCCGGCATCATTGCCTCGGAACCACCGAATCCCATCGTCAATGAACTGGTGATCATGCCGGACATCGAAAAGCGCCTGGAAGCCTTCGTCCGCGCCGGTCATGGGGTAGTGATCTTTCCCGGAGGCGCGGGAACCATGGAGGAGCTGCTCTACCTGCTCGGCATACTGATGCACCACGACAACCGGGAGCACGCCTTTCCGTTGATCCTGACCGGGCCTGCCGAGTGCGCGGACTATTTCGATGAAATCGACCGCTTTATCGGAATCGCACTGGGTGATCAGGCGCGCCAATACTATCAGGTCATCATCGATGATTCGGAAGCCGTGGCTAAAGCCATGGCTGAGGACATGGAGCGGGTCAGAAGCTACCGGTACGACGGTAATGACGCCTTCTATTTCAATTGGCAACTGCACATAGAGACAGATCTGCAGCACCCCTTCACCCCAACCCATAAGGCGATGGCCCGCTTGCAGCTGAACCGGCAACAGCAGGCCCATCTGGCCGCCGCCAACCTGCGCAAAGCCTTTTCAGGCATTGTCGCCGGCAACGTCAAGGAGGATGGCATCCGTGCTGTGGAGCAGCATGGGCCATTCAAACTGCATGGCGAGCAGCAGGTGGTGGACGCCATGGACCGGCTGCTGATCGCCTTCGCCGAACAGAACAGAATGAAACTACAAGGGGACTACTCACCCTGCTATCATCTTGCCCTGGAGTAAAGGAAAGCTGCTGAGTGCTGCCCTATGATGATAAAACCAACTGTACTGCTTTTTCTGCTCTCGCTGCTGTTCGTCAGCCTGCAGGCGAATGCCAAACCCCATGAGCGGGAGTGGTATGAGCCGGAGAGGGTCTTCGGTGGCCAGGTCTACCTGAGAACCGCCGGAAATCCGAGCAAACCCGCGGTTGTGATGGTTCACGGTCTTGGGGATGAGGCCTCGACCTGCTGGGAAGATATCCTGCAGCGGCTGAAAAAGGACTATTTCATCTTTACCTTCGATCTGCCGGGGTTTGGCCGCTCGACCAAGCAGAACGCCCTCTACTCACCGGTCAACTACGCCCGGCTGATCCATCAGCTGACCGACAAACATGTGGGCAAGCCATTTCATCTGGTTGGTCACTCCATGGGCGGCGCAATCAGCCTGCAGTTCACCCACAGCTACCCGGCCGCAGTGAAGACGCTGACTCTGATCTCTGCCGCCGGCATCCTGCATCGACAGGCCTATACCAAGTATCTGGCTCCACTCGGCGTCGATAAGGTGCTCAATCAGTACAATGTTTTCAATGAGCGCAAGGTCACCGATCTGGCTGGCACCCTGATGAGCGCCCTGGAGAAGCGCTATCCGGTTAACATGGATCTGCTGATCAATCTGGAGCCATTCCGCAACAAGGTACTGCGCGGCGATCCGTCAGCCATAGCCGGACTGGCACTGGTGCAAAATGATTTCAGCCGGATTCCGGAGACCGTTCACCAGCCGACCCTGATCATCTGGGGAGAGCAGGATAAGATCGCCCCCGTGCGCACCGGTTATGTGCTCGAATCGCTGATGCCCGATGCCCGTCTGAAGCTGATTCCAAATGGCGGCCATGTGGCCTTTATCGATCAGCCTGAACTGTTCCACAATATGCTCAGGCCACATCTCAGCCAACGCACCAAGACAAAAGCCAAATCCAGCGCCAAACCGGCCACGCAGCCTTTCCGTCAGACAGTGCAGTGCAACAGTGAGTCGGGCCATGTGATCAGCGGACGTATCGGCAGTCTGCTGATACAGAGCTGTGAAGATGTGGTGGTCAACGATGCGGAAATCAATAACATCGTCATCATCGATTCCAATGTCAGCCTGCGCAACACCCGGGTGATTTCCATGGGTACCGCTCTGAAGACACGCAATTCAAACGTCACTATCACCGGTGGACATCTTGAAGGGGAAGTGGCAATCGAGGCCAATAACAGTCGACTCGACATTGCAGGCACGCAACTGGTGGGACATCAGGCCGCCGTCAAGGCACCGCAGGACTCGACCCTGATCTTTTCGCTGGGGCGCATCGACAGTCCACTCTACGAGGACCTGGTGATCCACGGCATGAAAGTGGTCGGCCCTGGTTCCTACCTATAGCGCTTGACGACAACGACTGTTTGGCATAGATCATTCAACAATCAAGCATGTAGAGATTTATTCATATAAAGGAATCCATATGAATAATAATATCGTCCTTTTTTTAACTCTCCTCTCGACGCTGCTTGCCCTATCCAATGCCGCCGCGGATGTAGCTAATACTCAAAGCATCGACCGATCGGAGGAGCGCTCATCCTTTTTCCCGAAGTATGGTAACTGGTGTGGTTTGAACCATCCGAATGATCCACTCACCGCCCCACCACCTATCGACACATTGGATTCAATCTGCAGAGAGCACGACTTTTGCTATCTGGCAAACGGACATATGGATTGTGAGTGTGACAGCGCATTTATTCGGGCGATTAATGCTAATCGACAACGGTTTTCAGGGTCGGAAAAGCTCGTTGCTCATACCTTGAGAGTCTATTTCAGAGGATCACCCTGTTATGGTGACCAGCAGGATAAGATCGCACCAACCAGAGTGCTCACAAGTATTGTCGAAAAGGCAAACGCAAGGAATAAATATATGATAAAAAAGATCAAAACGTTGTCTGAATGAAAACGCTGTTTGCTTCGATTAACCATTGGCTAGATGTTTTTGGAGAGAGGCTGATGAAGTCTGGTTTTCTTGTAATCGCAATCCTCATATCCGGTTGTTCAGAGTCTGTCGATGTTGAGTTCTTCAACTACCAGGATTGCCGTAAAAAAATGACAGCGGAATATATCAATCAGGGAGCCGGCCAAGATGCTGCGGATATGAAATCCAAAGCTTATTGCAAACAACAACAGGCCAAAAGACAGTAACCTGACAGCCCCGGACCACTCAATTTCAATGAATCAGAATGAGTTGCCCTCTGATCGGATAGATAGGCAAAAAGAGTCAGCGCAACCTTCCACACAACATAGCACCTAGCACCCCTCACATCCGTGATTTGATTGAAGCTTGATTTGTACAGGATTTGGACAAATTGAGATCAATCGTTGGTTTTCCAAAAAGTTTATATTTGTTTTTTGATATATATCATTTATAGTATATAAATATGAAGAACATAAGCACAGAATCCGTCATTAACGCACTATCCAACACCACAAGAATGCGCTCGGTTCTGCTCCTGCTTGAGCAGGATGAGCTTTGTGTCTGTGAATTGAATGATCTGATTGGTGGAGCGCAACCCAATATTTCAAGAAATCTTGGACAGTTACGCGACATCGGACTGGTCATAGATCGACGTGAGGGACAATGGATCCATTACCGGCTCAATCCCGATCTGCCTGAGTGGGTAAGCGATATTCTGCAGGCTTCCAAAACGGGGGCAGTTGGTCACGAGCCCTACAAAACGGACCTGATCAAGCTGAAGAAAATTAGCCGTAACACAGAGTCTAAGTGTCGTAACTGAAATAAGTAATAACATGGAACTGAATTATGACTGACAAAATCTACAACGTACTGTTCCTGTGCAGCGGAAGTCTGTCCCGTTTGACCCGGACAACCCATGACAGCGCAATGGAGTTTACAAGATCCTACCGCTGTTGACGGCAGTGGGATCGAGAAGAAAGCAGCCTCTGTCAAAGCCTTCAATGAACTGCTAAACAGAATTTCAATCTTTGTAAATCTGCCAATTGCCTCACTGGACAGATTAAAGCTTCAGGAGCAACTCGATCTGATCGGCATCAGCAATGCCTATACCATACAAAGACACTGCGGCGTGACAGCCGTTGAAATCATTTTAACCGAGAACAGAAATGACAGCCCAATGTGAAGTTACTGCCAAACGTGTGACAGGTAGTGAGATGGGAATTTTTGAGCGTTACCTGACCGTCTGGGTGGGGCTATGCATCGTCGCCGGCATCCTACTTGGAAGCTATTTTCCCGAGCAGTTTAAGGCGATTGGAAAAATGGAATTTTCCCACGTCAACATACCGGTTGCGATATTGATCTGGTTGATGATCATACCGATGCTGATCAAAGTGGATTTCACCTCACTTCACCATGTCGGGGAACACTGGAAAGGTATCGGTGTTACCCTGTTTATCAATTGGGCGGTGAAACCATTCTCAATGGCCCTGCTTGGCTGGATTTTCATCCATAACCTGTTTGCAACCTATCTGCCAGCAGACCAACTCGACAGCTATATCGCCGGTCTGATTCTGTTGGCAGCAGCACCCTGTACTGCAATGGTTTTTGTCTGGAGTCGACTGTCCGGTGGTGATGCAAATTTCACCCTGAGTCAGGTTGCACTGAATGACACCATTATGATTTTTGCCTTTGCTCCGGTAGTCGGTCTGTTGCTGGGCCTGTCCGCAATCACGGTACCCTGGGATACCTTACTGCTCTCAGTAGTGTTGTATATCGTTTTACCAGTCGCTTTGGGGCAGATCTGGAGAAAACGCTTACTCGCTTCCGGCGGTGAAAGTCTGCTCCAGAGAAGACTTGATTCCCTGCACATACCATCACTGACTGCGCTGCTGGCGACTCTGGTTCTACTTTTCGGGTTTCAGGGAGAACAGATACTTTCTCAACCGTTGATCATAGTTCTACTGGCAATCCCGATCTTGATTCAGGTCTATTTCAACTCAGGTTTAGCCTATTTACTCAATAAAAAGTTTGGTGTTGAGCATTGTATTGCGGCCCCTTCCGCCCTGATCGGAGCAAGTAACTTTTTTGAGTTGGCAGTTGCCACTGCCATTGTTCTTTTTGGTTTTGATTCAGGCGCAGCACTGGCAACTGTTGTTGGTGTTTTAGTCGAGGTCCCGGTAATGCTTTCAGTCGTGAAGATCGTCAACAGCACGAAAGGTTGGTATGAGGCCTGACATACCTGACATTGAGATTAAACAAAGACAGTCCCGATTGAGGCTACCTGCAGAGTTGATTATTGCAACTTACTGCAGGCAGACCCACCGGGCTACGACGCGGATCGTTTGCCAGCCAGACTAAGCCTGTGCCAGCGGCGATTCAAAACTCTCCGATCATTGCATCCATTGACGGATCGATCATCCATAAGGCGATATCCTTACCGAGGGCTTTTACACATCGATCCAGAATCTTACAGGTACCTTTGTAGGCGCCGAAGAAACCACCGCCGGATGTGCGGCGTCCGTTGAAACTACCGATTTTTTTGCCGTTCTCGAACAGCTCACCTTTTACAGCAACAAACTTCGCACCGCTCCAGGCACCACCTCCGGCTCCAACCACATTGCTGAACTCAACATTCAGCACCCTGCCCTTGGCTTTTTTATTGACCGCACCATCCTTCAGATTGACCGCAGTATCAGTTTCAGCAGCAAAGGTTTTGATATAGGCAGGCAGTTGGGTATCCAAGTTACACTCTGCCTTAACCTTATCGGGCACATTGGAGTGCTTACCATATTTGATCCGCTTGGTGACACTCACAGCAGGCCCACCGGAGGCAACGCTCACCGCGTTCTGTTTTGTTGCAGTTGCAGTTCCAGCCGGCTTTGTACCACCTGTGGTACCGCCACAGCCACTCATCACAATAATCAACATGATTCCAATAGATACAACTCGATATAATTGATTCATCCTTTATTTCCTGTTTTTGACATGCTTACGAATCTCCAAGTGTAATCTAGGAATCCCCTGCTTGCAGGGTTATTTCAATGACCAGGAATTCGATCCTCGTGTCTAATCAGAGTTATTGGAATACTCAGGATGAACGGTGTCGATCCGTGGTTAGATCTTTCCACCAGTTGCCGCAGATCTGGATCAGTGGGATTTGTTCCACACAGTCATGAGCACTCACCGAAGCGATATACAACATGCTGAACCATCGATGAGATAAAATTCGAATTACCCAGAGTGTGACTAACCCTGTTCTTCGATATCGATCCCCATATCCGCAGCCCGCTTTTTCCATAAGCGTCTGGCCAGTTTGCGCATATCCTCGATCTTGTCTCCCTCATCGACGATCTCTATCCCGAGCAGAGTCTCGACAATATCCTCAAGTGTGAGAATACCTTCCATACTGCCATACTCATCCACCACCAACATGAGATGGCTGCGCTTCTCCATGAAGGTTTCGAAACTTGCCTGAAGAGAGCTGCTGTTGGGCACGGCAGTGATCTCTCTCCGATAGACAGTCAACGGGTTGTCAGAATTGCCCCTGGCATGGGAGAGCAACAGGTCGCTGCGCAGCACGAATCCGGTAACATGGTCACGATTATCCTTGTAGACAGGAATCCGCGAGAAGCGGCTGCTGTTGTGCTGCTCGAGGTAGTCATCGACCGTCATATCCTCATCCAGTGAAAAGACCACTGTTCGAGGGGTCATGACATCACTCACCCGGGTCTCCCTTAACAGCAGCAGGTTTTTCAGGATCAGGGATTCATGTTGTTCCAGCTTACCCTCGTCGGCACCCGCCTGAGCCATGGCGGCAAACTCATCCCTTCTGAACTGTCCATGACTGTGGCCGCCGGAAAGCAACCTGGTCAAAATCGCCGACATCCAGATAAAAGGATAGAGAATCCAGATCAGGAATTGCAGCACATAGGCGGTGATCGGTGCCAGTTGGCGCCAGTAGTGAGCACCGAGAGTCTTCGGAATGATCTCGGAGAAAATCAGGATCATCAGGGTCAGTACCGCTGAGGCAACCCCCACATAGGCGTTGCCGAATACCGCAGCAGCCTGGGCACCGGCGCCGGCGGCACCAATGGTATGGGCAGTGGTATTGAGGGTCAGAATCGCAGCCAGGGGATCATTGATGTTCTGCTTCATCTTGCGCAGTAGATAGGAGGCATTGTGTCCCTCCTTCTCCAACACCGAGATATAGGGATGAGTGACACTCAGAATCACCGCCTCGGCTACCGAGCAGAGAAAGGAAAAACCCAAGGCTATGGAGACATAGACGATCAGTAAAACCATACAGACACCATCGTTTGGTTGGATATTGAATGCAGGTTATACCGTGATCCGCCGGGGAATTCACTAGGCAACTTATGAATCAACCCGGGCCGAATCGACGAACGATTACAAAAAACACCAACTTAAGTCGCCTGATGATCAAGCACCACAATGCCGTCTTCATCCGCATAGAGCCACTCACCGGGTTTGAAACTTACCCCGGCGAAATAGACCTCACCGCCCACTTCCCCGACACCTTTTTTTACACTTTTTCGTGGATTGGTGGCGAGTGCCATAACCCCCAGAGGCATCTCACCGATTTCAGCCGCATCCCGAATACAGCCATTCATGATGATCCCGGCCCATCCATTGTCCACCGCCATCTGCGCCAGGATGTCACCCAACATGGCACAACGAAGCGAGCCGCCGGCATCCACAACCAATATCCTGCCCTGCCCTGCCTGGTCCAACTGTTCCCGCACCAGCGAATTGTCTTCGAAGCACTTCAGGGTTGCGATGGGGCCGCTGAAGGCATGTTGTCCCCCATAGTGGCGAAATCCGGGATAGCAGATCTGTAACGACTCTTCATGGATGTCATATAGATCGGCTGTCTTCAGGGTGCTTTCACTGGTAGTCATCTCCACTCTCCAATCTGTTTCTTCTTTTGTTATATCAAGTTATAGCACTTACTCATGTCCAGCAACGCCAGCCCGGCCACCCTTTCCGGAAAGAAAAAAAAGCCGTGCCAGGAGGCACGGCCGAAGGGCAGAAAACTGGGTAGCAGCTGTGTGACGGCAGCGGTTGAAGGGATCATTCAACCGCTGGATCACACGCTGTAGAGACTACATGCTTGCCGCGCTGTCGAATTGCTCTTCTTCAGTGGAACCGGTCAAAGCGGTCACGGAGGAGGCACCACCCTGAATCACGGTGGTGACATCGTCGAAGTAGCCAGCGCCGACTTCCTGCTGGTGAGAAACAAAGGTATAGCCTTTGTCGCGGGCTGCGAATTCAGGTTCCTGAACCTTCTCAACATAGTGTTTCATGCCTTCACCGCGGGCGTAGTCATAGGCCAGGTCGAACATGTTGAACCACATGTTGTGGATACCCGCCAGGGTAATGAACTGATATTTATAACCCATGTCAGCGAGCTCATCCTGGAATTTCGCGATGGTGCTGTCATCCAGGTTTTTCTTCCAGTTGAAAGAAGGTGAGCAGTTATAGGCCAACAGCTTGTTTGGATTCTCAGCCAGTACCGCCTGAGCGAATTCACGAGCAAAACCCAGATCCGGCGTACCGGTTTCACACCACACCAGATCGGCATAAGGCGCATAGGCAATTCCGCGGGAGATGGCCTGTTCCAGACCGTTCTTAACCCGATAGAAACCCTCGGCAGTACGCTCACCGGTGAGGAAGGGCTGATCGTTGGCGTCCACATCGGAGGTCAACAGATTGGCTGCCTCAGAATCGGTTCTGGCCAGTACCAGGGTGGGCACACCCATCACATCCGCTGCCAGACGGGCGGCGATCAGTTTCTGCACCGCTTCCTGAGTCGGTACCAGTACCTTGCCACCCATGTGACCACATTTCTTTACTGCCGCCAGCTGGTCTTCATAGTGCACACCGGCAGCACCGGCAGCGATCATGTTTTTCATCAGTTCGAAGGCGTTGAGTACACCACCGAAACCGGCTTCCGCGTCGGCCACGATGGGAAGGAAATAGTCCACGTGACCTTCTTCACCCGGGTTGATATCTCTTGACCACTGGATCTCGTCAGCACGCTTGAAGGCACTGTTGATACGACGCACCATGGTGGGTACCGAGTCGTAGGCGTAGAGAGACTGGTCTGGATACATGGTTTCGGAAGTATTACCGTCGGCGGCAACCTGCCAACCCGACAGATAGATCGCTTCGATACCGGCCTTTGCCTGCTGCATCGCCTGACCACCGGTGATCGCGCCCATGCAGTTCACATAGCCTTTCTTGGCATCGCCGCGAACCAGGTCCCAAAGTTTTTCGGCACCTTTCTTTGCATAGGTGTATTCAGGTTGAACCGAGCCGCGCAGACGGACTACGTCCTCAGCGCTGTAACCGCGTTTGACGTCTGTCCAACGGGGATTTTCTGCCCAATCCTTGTTCAACGCTTCGATCTGTTCTTTACGTGTCATTTGTGTCATCTCCAGTCATGTCTCAATTTTGTTTTGGTGGTATCGCTACGACCAATCAAGTTAATTGCTCGTAAGCCGGTAAGGTGAGGAACTCCTCAAACTCATCGTTGGCAACGATCTGTTTCAACAGCTCAGCTGCCTGCTCAAAGTTGCCTGACTCATAGGCCAACTCTCCGAACTCCTGTCTGATCTCATGAAGTTCGTCCTTAACCGCCTGTTCGAAAATCTGATAGGTGACCTTGCGGCCATCGCTCAAAACACCTTTCGGATAGCGGATCCACTGCCAGATCTGGGATCTGGCGATTTCGGCAGTAGCCGCGTCTTCCATCAGGTGGTGAATTGGTACTGCACCGCGGCCACCGATCCAGGCAGCGGTATAGCGCAATGCGGCACTGACGTTGTTGAGTAATCCGGCTTCTGTAATTTCACCTTCAGGCACCGCCAGCAGATCAGCCGCCTTGACCGAGAGTGACTCATCGATACGATCAAGCTGATTGGCTTCAGGCATGTGGTGATTGAAAATCTCCATCGCTACAGGAACCAGTCCCGGATGCGCCACCCAGGTACCGTCATGGCCGTCTGTCGCTTCCCGCTCCTTGTCCTGTCTGACCTTCTCTTTGGCCGCTGCATCCGCTTGCGGATCGTCGCGAATCGGGATCTGTGCCGCCATACCGCCCATCGCATGGGCGCCACGACGATGACAGGTATTGATCAGCAGCTTTGAATAGGATCTGAGGAAAGGCACGGTCATGCTGACCTGGCTGCGGTCCGGCAGGACGAATTCCGGATTGGCGTGAAAACGTTTGATGAAGCTGAAGATATAGTCCCAGCGACCACAGTTGAGACCGCAGATGTAGTCTCTCAACTCGTAGAGGATCTCATCCATCTCGAAAACCGCGGTGATGGTTTCGATCAGTACGGTACAGCGAATGGTGCCCTGGTCGAGACCAAGCTCCTGTTCTGCCCAGGCGAAGACATCACGCCATAGCCGAGCCTCGAGGTAGCTCTCCATTTTCGGTAGGTAGAAATAGGGTCCACTGCCCATCTCCAGCAGGGTTTTGGCGTTATGGAACAGATAGAGCCCGAAATCGAAAAAGGCGCCACTGATCCGTCGGCCGTCCACACTCATGTGTTTCTCTTCCAGATGCCAGCCACGGGGACGTACAATCAGGGTAGCCAGCTGATCACCGAGCTGGTACTGCTTGCCTTCCGGACTGGTGAAGCTGAGTGTGCGGTTGACCGCCTCACGCAGGTTGATCTGCCCTTCCACAGTGGTGTTCCAGTGAGGCGAGTGGGCATCCTCGAGGTCCGCCATAAAACATTTTGCCCCGGAATTGAGGGCGTTGATCAGCATCTTGCGATCAACCGGACCGGTAATCTCCACCCGTCGATCCTGCAGATCCTTTGGCGCCGGGCGAACCGTCCATTCAGACTGCCGGATTCCGCTGGTCCCTTCCAGAAAATCGGGGAGTTGACCCTGGTTGAGCAGTTGCTGGCGTTGTGACCGGCTCTTCAGCAGCTCACGTCTGGTTTCGCCAAACAGACGCTCCAGCTCAGCAACGAAGTGAAGTGCCTCCGGTGACAGTATCTCCTGATACTCCGACTTCATCTCGCCGGTGATTCTGACCTCTTGCGCCTGATGCCAGAGGGTCGATGTGGTACTAGACATAATTTTCAATCTCCTCATATTCTTCGCCGCGCACTTGCTTGGTGCGGTCGTAACGGCTGAAAAATCGCACTGCCATTCTCTGAGGCGTGTTCGACTTTTTGTGCACTGCGTTAAAGCATAGTGAAAAGGTCAACATTATTTTCAAAAAAATCTCAATAGTTAGCTTTGACAAAAAAAATAGTGCACCGCAATAAAAATCTGCTAAACCTTACTTAATCGCTCAGATATAACGACCAAACGAAAAAACGACGCACCAAAACAATGCAGAACCAGCCCCAACAGATCGCCCGCTCGATCCTGACCGGATTTGAGAGACACTTCTCCTTCTTTCAGGAGATCAGCAGTGCTGCCCGTCAACGCTTTGAACATGCGGACTGGCAGGCTGTGCGTGAGGCATCGGCGAAGCGCATCAGCTTCTATGACATGCGTGTCAAAGAGGCGATCGAACGACTCAAGTCGAGCTTTGACATTGAGGTACTGGATGAAGGGCTGTGGCAGGATGTAAAACAGATCTACGGTAAACTGCTGCGTACTCACAGCCGTCCTGAACTGGCTGAAACTTTCTATAATTCAGTATTTTGCAGGCTCTTTGACAGACGTTACTACGATAACGACAAGATCTTCATCGAGTCTCAGGTGGATCGTCAGGGCCTCTCCGAACGCTACCAGGTCTATATGTCGTTCCACCTGGATGAGGGAAATCTTCAGGGCTGCATCTGGGACATGCTCTCCGCCTTCTACTTCTCCCTTCCCTACGAGGACATCGACAGGGATTGCAAACTGCTGGCCGAGTCGCTGATCGAGCAGGCCGGATTCGACAGCCTACCGAAAGATCTGCGCTTCGATATCCTCGAATCACCCTTCTACCGCAACAAGGCGGCCTATCTGATTGGCAGAATGGTCTATGGGGATCGAATCCGTCCGTTCATCATCCCGCTGATCAACAATGAAGAGGGAGCCCTGTTCGTCGATGCCCTGCTGATCCGCAGCCGGCATGTGGAAGCCCTGTTCAGCTTTGCCCGGGCCTACTTCATGGCGAAAACCCCGGTACCCACCGCCACAGTCGCTTTTCTGAAAACGATCATGCCCGATAAAACCCTCTCTGAGCTCTACATGAGCATTGGGCTACACAAACAGGCGAAGAATGAGTTCTACCGGGATCTGCTCAACCATCTCGACGACAGCGAGGATAAATTCATCCTTGCCGCCGGCACACCCGGACTTGTGATGCAGGTCTTTACCCTGCCATCCTTTCCCTATGTATTCAAAGTGATACGTGACCAATTTCCACCCCAGAAAGAGGTTACCCACAAGCTGATCAAAGAGCGCTATTTTCAGGTCAAGAAGCATGACCGTATCGGCCGTATGGCAGACACCCTCGACTTTGCCGAAGTGGCCCTGCCAATCGATCGGTTTGAACCGAAATTACTCGAGGAGCTGCAGAACACCATCGCCAATCAACTCGAAATCGACGATGACAAACTGGTGATCAAGCATCTCTATATCGAACGCCGCATGAAACCCCTCAATCTCTTTCTGGAAGAGACCGATGAAGAGATGGCGCGAAAGATCCTCGATGACTGGGGACTGGCGCTGAAACAGCTGATGGGCGTGAACATCTTCCCGGGCGACCTGTTGTTTAAGAATTTTGGGGTCAATGACCAGCAGAAAGTGGTGTTCTACGACTATGATGAGATCTGTTATCTCAGTGAATGTAACTTCCGCAGAATCCCGCCGCCAAGAAGCTCTCTCGATCTGTTCAGAGATGAGCCCTGGTATAGCGTCAATCCCAATGACATCTTTCCAGAAGAGTTCATCACTTTCGTCAGTACCGATCCAAAAATCCGCAAAATGCTGATGGAATTGCATCCGGATCTGTTTGACATCAGCAGTTGGCAGAATGCCCAGGAGAGCCTGGCAGCCGGTAGACAGGCGGATGTCTTCCCCTACCCTCAGAAGTTGAGGTTTTCCCGCAAAATCCAGATTAAAGAGCTATCGGGTCAACTGTTAGCGGCCGCTGCGGTTTAAAGCGCCAATCGGTAACCAATTGAGGATTGGAGCCAGGAAGACCGATACATTCGGCGCCCCTGTATTGTGTTGTCAATCCCGATTGGAGTGCTCCATCAGTTCATTCAACAGCAGCAACAACTCATCCCGATGGGATTCAAATGTCTCGATTTCACTCAAGAAATCCTTCACCTCGACACCGATCTTTTGATTGACAAGCTGCTCGGCCGAGTCATGAATCGATTCGTGAATTGAAATGATCTTTTGCAACATTGGAGAATCGGCCAATCGGGTCTTGGCTTGCCCATCCAGCCATTGACCAAATCGGCACTGATGTCTATCCAAAACCGGTGGTGCCAGCTTCTCACCTTGCGCATACTGCAACAGGTGAGCGATCCAGGCCCGATGTTCTACCGCAGCAAACAGCAAGGGTTGATCGTCCCGGCTGAGTCGGACTGTCTCACTCCAAAGCTGATCTGGTTGCCAATCGCTTAGCCACTGCAGAACCTCCTCCGATGGCATGGGTCGGGCGATTGCGTATCCCTGCCCATACTGACATCCCAGTTTCAGCAGCATCTCACCGTGCGCCAGGGTTTCAACCCCTTCGGCGATGGCGTTGCGACTGAAGGCGGATGCCAGGCCGAGCACACCCTCCAGTATTGCCAGATCATCCGGGTCATCCAGCATATCCCGCACAAAACTCTGATCGATCTTGAGCAGCCCGGCTGGTAATCGTTTCAGATAGGTCAGAGAGGAGTAACCGGTGCCAAAATCATCCAGCGCAAAACCAACACCCAGGTTACGACAATCACGAATGATTTCAGAGACCTGATCGATCTCATCCAGAGCACTGGTCTCCAACACCTCGAGTTCCAGATCGCCGGGCTTTACATTGGGATGTTTTGCCAGCAGATAACGCAGTCGGGTGACAAAATTGGGTTGTTGCAGATGCATGGCATCGATGTTCACACTGACCTGCAAAGGTACCCCGGCCCGTCGCCACTCAGCGATCTGTGCGAGTGCGGTATCCAGCACCCACTCCCCCAGCTCGACAGAAAACGGATGCTGCTCTATGACCGACATGAAGGCACCGGGTAACAGCAATCCTCGTTGTGGATGCTGCCAGCGAATCAGTGCCTCCATACCCAAAACGCTACCGCTCTGCATATTCACCTTGGGTTGATAGTAGAGCACCATCTCACCACTTTTCAGGGCAATGCGAATCCGTTCCAGGCTCTCATGATAGCCACGCACCGTCCGGTCATGTTCAGCGTCGAAGATATGATAGCGATTCTTGCCTGCCTGCTTGGCCTGATACATGGCCTGGTCCGCCTGTCGCAGCAGTTGATCCGCATCGAGCAGTTCTGCCTGAGGAAAGAAGGTCACACCAAGACTGGCCGAGACTTTCAGCTCCATACCTTTGATATGTATCGGTTCTGCTGCCGATGCCATCAACCGCTCAATAATATTGACACTCGCGGCATGATCCACAAGGTCCATCAGCACCGCGACAAACTCATCCCCACCCAGACGAGACAGGGTGTCGCCTTCTCGTAAGGCGTGTTTCATGCGCTCCGCAAGCTGAATCAGAAACAGATCCCCCACATCGTGACCATGAGCATCATTGATCTGCTTGAAGCCATCCAGATCCAGATAGACGATACCCACCAGCGTGTTGCGCCGTTGTGCCTGAAGCATTGCCTGATAGAGCCGATCAGCCAACAAAACCCGGTTCGGCAGACCGGTCAGCACATCGTAGTGGGCAATCCGCTCCAGTTTTCTCTGCTGCTCTTTGAGTGGTGTGATGTCGGAGAAGAGTCCCACATAGTATTTGAGGCTGCCCTGCTCATCGTAGACATTGCTGATGGTCAGCATTTCAGCGTAGACCTCACCGTTCTTTCGCCGGTTCCAGATCTCCCCTGACCAGTGCCCGTGCTTCAGCAACTCCTGCCACAATCCTGCGTAGAAAGCTGTGTCATGACGCCCGGAAGCCAGCAGCCTGGGATTCTTGCCGAGCACCTCGTCGCGGCTGTAATCGGTAATTCGACTGAAAGCACTGTTGACATCCAGAATGGTGCCATCAGGATCGGTGATCATGATCCCCTCACGGGCTGAGGCGAAAACGCTGGCGGCCTGACGCAATTGGTCTTCACTCTCTCGACGCTCAGTAATATCGTGTCCAATCCCAAGGATTCCAATCAGGTTCCCCTGTTCGTCATACATCGGTGTCTTGGTGGTCTCCAGCAGTTCACGATGATCGTCCGCAAAACTGACCCACTCTTCATAGACCTTCGGACCACCCTGTTCGATAACTTTCAGATCATGTTCACGATAGGATGCCGCCTTATCCGCCGGCATGAAATCGATAGCTGATTTCCCCAGGATTTCATCCTCTGCAGCACCAAAATAATCCTCATACCTTGGATTGCAGGCCAAATAGATCCCATCCGGATCCTTCAACCAGATCAGATCAGGCAGGGTCTGTATCAGAACTTTAAGAAATCCGCTTTGACGCAGCAGTTTTGTCTCCAGTTGTTTCTGCTGCACCAGCTCCTGCATCAGGCGCAATGTGTTGCTGGAGAGAATCCCGTAGCTGGAGAGAATGATATCGATCATCTTGCGGGTAAACCCACTCATCTCTTCGAGTGCGTAGTGCTTGGCCTCTTCCAGCGCAAGGCCCTGCCGCAGGCCTAAAACGATATAGGAGAGATGTCGATCGGACTCAAGAATGTGGGAAGCCAGCCAGCGAACCAGAAATTCCAGGGTCTGTTCAGCAGCCCGATGTTTGGAGCCCTGCTCCTTCTGACTGATCAGCGTCTGCAGCTCATCGATAAAGGCCTGATGGGAATTCCGGTGACTCGCCTCCAAAGATTCATCCGGCAGATATTTACGCCAGACAGCCTCTTCTGTCTCGAAGTGGTAGACCGTGTACTCCAACAGCCCATCAAACACTTTGCTGAGGTCGATCTGCTCCGATTCGAACGCAAACTGGGATGCCAGTTCGTTCAACATCAGCACCAATTGGCGGTGCTGTTCATCAATCGTGGGAAGACCGGTATTGAAATTATCGTCCCAGGGAAAGATGTCGATACGTTTCATTGGACAGGATCGCTTCAACCATTTTTATTAGAATCAAGGGTGAATCATCCACCCAGAAGTCAGCGATCCAATGCTGTTACACCTCATGAATTTCATTCCGCTGGAACTCAATTTCATAAGATGATGATATAACATGATTTTCTTAGGGACAAAGGGAATTGTTGACTTGGCTTGCTGTCGGTTGTTGTTCTCCTTGGGTAGATTACTCTTGTCAGCGAGCCACAACTTGAGCGAGTATTTGTACGGTCTACAGAATACTCTTTTCTAAACCCATGCTGAGAGCAGCTTACTGGGCGCCTTTGCCAAGCAGCACCACTTCTATGGTTTGCAAGAGGATAACGAAGTCGAGCATGGTGCTGGCATTTTTAACGTAGTAGAGATCGTACTCGAGTTTTCGCTTGGCATCCTCTTCAGACGCACCATAGGGATAGAGCATCTGCGCCCAACCGGTCAGGCCGGGTTTAACCCAATGACGCTGCGGATAGTAGGGAATGTCATTCGACAACTGCATGACGAATTCAGGCCGTTCCGGTCGTGGCCCGACCAAGCTCATATCCCCATTCAGAATGTTGTAGATCTGCGGTAACTCATCCAGCCGGGTCTTGCGCAGAAAACCACCCAACTTGGTAATGCGGGCGTCATTTTTGGTCGCCCACCTGGCAACTCCATCCGCCTCGGCATCGGTACGCATACTGCGGAATTTGTAGACTTTGAACAACTTGCCGTTCTTGCCGACACGAACCTGACTGTAGAGAATCGGATCCCGGCCCGCTGATTCGATCAGACTGGCGATGGTGACCAGAACCATCAGTGGTGCGGCAAACACAAAAATGATGATGCCTACTGACATATCAAAGGCTTTTTTAATCGCCCGGTTCAGGGCCCTCTGACGGTAGCCATCGGTGTAGAGCATCCAGCTTGGATAGAGCAGATCGATATTGATGATCGAGAGCTCTTTTTCAAAGAAGGTCAGCAGATCGAGTATCCTGACTCCCTTGATCTTGCACTCAAGTAACTCGTGGTTTGGCAGTTTCTTGCGTCGATCATCCACCGCCACCACAATCTCATCCACTGCCAGACGGTTGGATATCTCCAGCAGTGATTGATCCTTGATGATCTGTCTGTCCTTGTCGATCAGTTCAATCCTGTCACCAAGATTGACATAGGCCACCACCACAATACCCAGCGTATCTTTGTTTCTAACCGACTCCTCAATGCGATCCGCATTGATTCCCACACCCAGAACCAGCACTCGGCGCTTCAGAATCTTATCGGAAGTCACCCGAACAAAAATCGTCCGCGCCAGCAGAATACCCAGCAGTGACAGGGTCAAACCGTAACTGAGTACCGATTGGCCATGATCGACGAACATGGGAGCGATAGCCAATAACAAGAGCATTGCCACGCCACCGACCAGAAAGGCCAGGATGATCCGTAGCAGGAAACCTGATGAGGTTGCCATCGAGCCTTTCTGGTAGAGACCCAGGGCGGTCATCGAAGAAAACATCACCAGTGCGAAAATCACTGGCATGTTGTTCTCCAGATGGGAGACTGTTTCGTTGATGATTTGATGGAATAGCAGAATGGCGCCATGCATCGAGGAGACAAATATCAATACCTCCGCAACGGCCAGCAGTACGACGGCCTTAGAGATATAGATTCCAAAAAGCTTGATCATGGCTTAGCTATTGCTATCTCTCGATGGTACTAACAGACGTCATCCAATTTACATCAGAAATCCAATCCGTCGAATTTTACATTATCCTTGCGTTGACAGACCAGGGCCTGTTAATCAGACAAGCATAACAATTTCCGCACAAGAATGCTGTTGTTGTGTGGAATTTTTACTATCGAGGGGTATCGCCCCGGTAGGCATAGTAGTCCTCCTTCGATTTGAGCACGAATGCCACATTGGCTTCGCCATCAATCTCGGGGACTGCCTGCAAGGTGATTGGTGCTTCCAGTTCGCAGTCTTCTGCTTCGACTGTGTTGTCTCCATCCCAGATCAGTATTGAGTAGATCGAACGATCCTCCACATTGTAGCTGGCTTCGGCATACACCTCTTCACCAACCACAGAGAGGAGTATTTTGGCATGGTTGAATTCAGGGCTGAGATTCCTGGTATTGAGGAGCGGGGTGAGAAACTGTCTCTCTCCACTCTCAGTATCATGCATCGCCCAGACCAGAATCGGGTTCTGCTTCAGATCATCCAGGGTATACTCTTCGAGCATGTAGGGATTACCAAACTCAGGCATAAAAACCTCTCCTCGTCGCAATCTAGAGATAATAGCTCGAATTCACAATCAGCGCTGCTAGGGCCTGTTAAAACGAATCCAATATGCCCTGAAACAACCAACCCGCTCAGAGAGCGGGCTGGCTGTTGCAACGGGCTGATTACGCCGGCACCTTTCCGGGGCCTATTCAGCCGTTCAATCTCTCCTGAATAGCATTCACTACCGCCTCACTGGAGGTAGCGCTGACGGTCAACAGCATCTCTTCATTGCTGTAGTAGCCGACCAGCGGTGCGGTCTTTTCCTGATAGACGTCGAGGCGGTTTGAGATCGCCTCTTCCGTTTCGTCATCCCGCTGAACCACATTGCCACCGCATTTGTCGCAGACACCCTCGACCTTGGTCGGCATGCTTTTGACATTGTAGATGGCACCGCACGCTTCGCAGGTTCTACGGGTGGTCAGGCGATCCAGGATCACCTCCCTGGGTACATCGATCTCCACCGCAAAGTCGAGATCCACACCGATCTTCGTCAGCAGTTCACCCAGCGCCTCAGCCTGAGGAATGGTGCGGGGAAAACCGTCCAACAGAAATCCCTTCTCACAATCCGGTTCCTGCAGGCGCTGTTCCATGATGCCCATGATCAGATCATCGGGCACCAGGTCACCGGCCTTCATAAAGGCTTCGGCCTGTTTACCAAGTTCTGTGCCGGCCTGCACCGCACCACGTAGGATGTCACCGGTGGAAATCTGAACTGAACCGTCCAGCTTGGTCAATTCCTTGGCAACCGTGCCCTTGCCCGCACCGGGCGCACCTAAAAGTATCAGCTTCATAATTTGATCGCTCCTGAAAGTTGTTTTTCTAAAATCGTGTTTTTCTTGTTAAGGCCGGCACAAAAATACCCGATAACGGGATCGTTACGCTCAGCCCATGGTCAAAACCGGCGCTATTATACGTGACAAGAACCCGGCAGTCCTGCAGGATAGGCCAGCAACTCAGGCAGAACTTGAGGTACCAAGTTATTTTCAAGCAAAAAGAAAAACTTACTGTGGCTTTTTCAGCTTCACTCTTATTGCTTAACAGCTGCTCGAGCTCGCCGCCGAAAAACACCGCTGACGCCTGCCATATCTTTGAGGAGAAGAGTAACTGGTACGAGGCCTCCCAATCGTCGTTTGAAAAATGGGGCGTACCGATTCATCTGCAACTGTCATTCATCCATCAGGAGTCCAGGTTCAGGCACGATGCCAAGCCGCCCAGGGAGAAGCTGTTCTGGTTCATCCCCTGGTTTCGAAAATCCTCCGCCTATGGTTATGCCCAGGTCAAAGACTCCACCTGGGACTGGTACCGGGAGAAGACGGGTAACCGCTGGGCAGACAGGGATGACTACGAAGATGCGGTGGATTTCATCGGCTGGTATGTGAAAACCACCCACAGCAAACTCGGCATCTCGAAATGGGACCCGTACCGACAGTACCTGGCCTACCATGAGGGGCACGGCGGTTACGCAAAAGGCAGTTACAAGAAAAAACCCTGGCTGACCAAGGTCGCCCGCCGGGTCGAGAGTAATGCAAAACGCTATCGTCAACAGATTGCCAGTTGCCGTAGCAGACTGGAAAACGGCTCGGGATGGTGGCCCTTTTGAGTCAGCGGCGCAACTCACCGTCCCAATCACCAGCACACTCAGACCAACAGACGGAATGGGCACCTGAAAAACAGCTGAAAGATGCTATAACACCACTTTTTTCAGGTTAAATTTCAGCCCACCCCGCCGATACTTTTTCTGATAGGCCAGCATGGTTGAAATCCTATGCCTTGGGTATAGAGTTGAGTGTAGGGATTGGTATCAATCGATCAGAGCACTTATGTACTCATTAATTTTTTAAATGCTATTGAAGTATTTAGATATATTAATACTTTCTATTTAACCCATTCCATAGACCAATACTAGCCCCAACATTAAACTATGTAAGGTTTCTAAAGGGTTTCAGTTAGGTTTCACAGGCATGACATCGGGTATTGGAAATGGATATTGAGATCGCACTTAACGTCACGACCGCTATCCTTTTTATGGGCATTCTTGGCCTGCTACTCTCGTCCATGCTGGTATTCGCCAACAAAAAGCTCTGGGTATTTGAAGACCCCCGAATCGATGACCTGGAAGGCATGTTGCCCGCCACCAATTGTGGTGCCTGTGGCAGTGCCGGATGCCGTCCCTTCGCCGAGGCACTGATCTCCGGCGAGGTCACTCCCGCTCAATGTACCGTCAGCAACGCCGATGCGATCGAGGAGATCGCCGACTACCTGGGCGTGGAGAGTGGTGATGTGGCGAAACGGGTAGCTCGTCTGGCCTGCGCCGGTGGCAATCATGTCGCCCGTATGCGCGCCCATTATAAAGGTTTGGAGAGCTGCCGTGCAGCCGCCGTCGTCTCCGGCGGCCCGAAGAGCTGTACCTGGGGCTGCATCGGTCTGGCCGATTGCGCGGATGTGTGTGAGTTCGATGCGATCACCATGGACCACAACGGATTACCCATCGTGGACAACGCAAAATGCACCGCTTGTGGCGATTGCGTCGATATCTGTCCCAAGGATCTGTTCTCAATTCAGGACGCTGCCCATCGCTTGTGGGTGGCCTGTAAGAATCTGGAACATGGTGATACTGCAGAAAACGATTGCGAAGTCGCCTGCACCGCCTGTGAAAGATGTGTCAAAGACTCCCCGGAAGGATTGATTAGTATTCAAGACAATTTGGCTGTAATCGACTATAACAAGATTAGTCTAGCCTCCCCTATTGCTACTGAGCGCTGCCCGACCGGGGCAATTGTATGGCTTGATGAATCCCTGGGAGTCATCAAAGGGCAACAAGCCAAGCGCATAGTACGTAAAGAAGCACTGCCGTTCTGATGTTGGCAGTCAAAACCTTAAGCCTATGCTTTCTGTTTCCTCTATATAGATACTCATCGATATAGCGGTAGAAAGTAAATTGCAAACCTAGCAAAGAGAAGTTTCCATGTTCGGTAAGAAAGAAGAGAAGAGCTTCAAATACCCTGGTATCCGTATGGCAATGGACGGTAACGGGGCAGTCATTATGTGTGAGAGGGAAGCCTCTGACGCCGCTGGTGCATATCCCATCACCCCATCCACCCAAATGGGTGAATATTGGGCCGAAGAGACCGCCAAAGGGCATGTCAATGTTTCTGATCGGTCACTGATCTTTATCGAACCGGAGTCGGAGCACGCGGCTGCAGCGGTTACCGCCGGTATGTCCATGACAGGCTTGCGTGCCACCAACTTCTCCTCTGCCCAGGGTATTGCATTCATGCATGAATCCCTCTATGCGGCAGTGGGCAAACGCCTCCCCTATGTGCTGAACATCGGCTGTCGCGCGATCACCAAGGCCTCACTCAACGTGCATTGCGGCCATGACGATTTCCACTGTATTGACGATACCGGCTTTTTCCAGGTCTTCGCCAACAACGCCCAGGGTGCCGCCGATCTGAACCTGATCGGCCGCAAGATCGCCGAAATGTCGCTGACTCCGGCTGCGGTTGCCCAGGACGGATTTCTGACCACCCATCTGATCGAACCGCTGCAGGTGCCTGAACGGGAGCTGATCGCTGAGTATCTGGGTCGTCCGGATGATGAGATCGAATGCCCCACCCCGGCACAGAAGCTGCTGTTCGGTGAGACCCGTCGCCGGGTACCGGCGATCTGGGATGTGGACAACCCCATGCTCTCAGGCTCGGTGCAGAACCAGGATGCCTATATGCAGACTACCGCTGCACAGAGGCCCTATTTCTTCCAGCACATCCCGGAAATTGCTGACAAGGCGATGGATGAGTTCTATGAACTTACCGGGCGTCGTTACAACCGCATCGGCACCTATAACACTGAGAAAGCCGACTACCTGATCGTCGGCATGGGTTCGATGATTGTTCAGGCCCATGGCCTGGCCGACTATCTGGAGAAGACCCGCAAACTGAAGATCGGTGTGGTCGACATCACCATGTTCCGCCCCTTCCCGGGTGACCAGTTGGGTCAGATCCTGAAAGGTAAAAAGGGTGTCTGCGTACTGGAGCGTACCGACCAGCCGCTTGCGGAAGACCTGCCGCTGATGCGAGAAGTCCGCTCGGTGGTCTCCAAGTGTATTGAAAACGGTCAGGCTAAAGCGGGCAAACTGGCACGGCCCTATGCAAAGTATGACTGCTACAGCAGCTTTGCCGATGCCCCTCATCTCTACTCCGGCGCCTATGGGCTGGGTTCCCGTGACCTGCAGCCTGAGGCACTGATCGCTGCGGTTGAGAATATGCTGCCTGACGGCAGCCAGCGGAAGTTCTTCTACCTGGGTATCGATTTCGTGCGCGATGCGGACACACCCAAGCAGGAGATCCATATCCAGAAACTGCTCGAAGCCTATCCGAACATCGGCGAGATGGCGCTGCGCGGTTCGGAAAACCCGAATCTGATGCCGGAAGGCTCGATTACCGTAAGAATGCACTCGGTCGGTGGCTGGGGCGCCATCACCACCGGTAAGAACCTGGTCATGACGCTCTATGATCTGCTCGGATACGAGATCAAAGCGAATCCGAAATATGGTTCGGAGAAGAAGGGTCAACCCACCACCTACTACCTCTCTGCGGCGCCGACACCGATTCCGCTGAACTGTGAGTATCACTATGTGGATGTGGTCTTGAGCCCGGACGCGAACGTGTTCGGTCACTCCAATCCACTGGCCGGTCTGAAACAGGGCGGTACCCTGATCATCCAATCGGACCTTGGTTCGGCGGATGAGGTATGGGAATCATTCCCCCGCTGGATGCAGCAGCAGATCATCGACAACGAGATCCATGTCTTCTATCTGGACGGTTTCAAGATCGCCAAAGATGAGGCCTCCGACGCCGAATTACAGCTGCGTATGCAGGGTAACGCCTTCCAAGGCGCCTTCTTTGCCGGTTCTCCGCTGATGGAGATGGCGGGACTGGACGAGAAGAAACTGTTCAGCGCCATCGAGAGTCAACTTGTCGCCAAATTCGGCAGCAAGGGTCGCCGGGTGGTTGAGGACAACCTGCGGGTTGTACGCCGCGGCTTCGATGAGATCCACGAGATCACCAACAAAGCCATCGGCAGCAGCGCTCAGCTGCCGGTGAAGAAAGAGATCGGCATGCCGGTGATGCTCAAGCAACTGCCTGAAGCAGAGGGCGGCATCTCCGATGTACACCGTTTCTGGGAACAGACCGGCAGCTTCTACGCCAGTGGCAAGGGTAATGAGAATCTGGCCGACCCCTATCAGGCTCTGTCACTGATTCCAGCCTCTACCGGCGTCTTCCGCGACATGACCCAGATCCGTTTCGACTACCCGAAATGGGTTGCGGAGAACTGTACCGCCTGTGGCGACTGCTACACCATCTGTCCCGACAGCGCGATCCCCGGCCTGGTCAACAAGGTCAGCGATGTTTTCGCCACCGCGATCAACCGCATCGAAACCGCTGGCCGTCCGACCCAATACCTGCGTAAAGAGAGCCGCAACGTGGAGAAACGTCTGCGTGCACTGCTCGAAGAGGCCGGCGAAGCGGCCAATGTGCGGACTGTCCTGGATCAGGCGGTACTCGAGACCATAGCGGCCGCCGAGATTGAAGAGGATGCACGGGCTACCCTGGAAGAGGAGTTCGGTCTATTCCTGCAGGCGATGGGTGAGTTCGATTTCTCCATCACCAAGCCCTACTGGAACAACATGGAGAAGAAGAGCAAGAACAGTGGTGGTCTCTTCTCCATTACCGTCAACCCTTACACCTGTAAGGGCTGTATGGAGTGTGTCACCATCTGTGAAGACGAAGCACTGCTCGCCACCCATCAGGACGAAGCCGCGATTACGCGTATGCGCGATGACTGGAACTTCTGGCTCGACCTGCCAACCAGTGATCCTTCATTCAACCGCATCGACGACCTGGACGAAAAGATCGGCGCTCTGCAGACCCTGCTGATGGACAAGGAGAACTACAACTCCCTCTCCTGCGGTGACGGCGCCTGCCTGGGTTGTGGTGAGAAGACCATCATCCATCTGTTCACCTCTACCGTCACTGCGTTGATGCAGCCCCGGGTCAAACAGCAGATCGAGAAGATTGACAAACTGATCGAACAGCTGGAACAGCACATCCGACTGAAACTGGCCGAAGGTGTGGATCTGAGCAGCTCGAAAGCGATCTCGGAAGCGATGTCCGGCAGTGAAGAGAGTGATCTGACCCTCTCCGGGCTGAGCGAGAATCTGGACAGCGATCACGAGAAGACGGTCATCGATCGTGAGTGGCTGCAATCAGCAACCCGATTGCTGGATGAACTGAGAGATTTGAAATGGCGTTACACCGAGGGTGAGACCAACAACGGTCGCGCCGAGATGGGTATTGTCAACGCCACCGGCTGTACCTCAGTGTGGGGATCCACTTACCCCTTCAACCCCTATCCGTTCCCCTGGGCCAGCCACCTGTTCCAGGACAGCCCATCGGTCGCGATGGGACTTTTCGAAGGTCACATGCGTAAGATGGCGAACGGCTTCGCCACCATTCGTAAAGCGGAACTGGAACTGGCAGGCAAGTACAATGCGATCGAGCACGGCGCCTTCTTCCAGCAGTTCAACTGGAAGCAGTTCAGCGAAGAGGAGTGGCTGCTCTGTCCGCCGGTCGTATCGGTCGGTGGTGATGGCGCGATGTATGACATCGGTTTCCAGAACCTCTCCCGTGTCCTCGCCTCCGGCATGCCGGTGAAAGTCCTGGTACTCGATACCCAGGTCTACTCCAACACCGGTGGCCAGGCCTGTACCTCCGGCTACATCGGCCAGGTTGCGGATATGAGTCCTTACGGTAAAGCCTGGAAAGGTAAGGAAGAGATTCGCAAAGAGGTCTCCCTGATCGGTATCGCCCATCGGACAACCTATGTCCTGCAGGGCACCATCAGTAACACCACCCACCTGCTGGAAGGTTACATCGATGGCCTGAACAGCCGTCATCCGGCACTGTTCAACATCTATGCGGTCTGTCCTCCGGAGCATGGTGTGGGCGACGACATCGCGTTCAGACAGTCAAAAATGGCTGTGGAATCGAGAGCCTATCCGCTGATGAAGTACGATCCGGATGCGGGCGAGACCATCGAGGATTGTATCGATCTGGATGGCAACCCTTCACTGGACGATGACTGGCCTACCTATACCATCGACTACCAGGATGACAAGGGTGAAGCGCGTAAACTGGAAGTACCCATGACCTTCGCCGATTTTGCCGTCACCGAAGGGCGTTTCCGCAAGCAGTTCCGCATGGCGCCTCCGGAGACCTGGAACGATGACATGGTCCCCATGGATGAGTTCCTGGAGATGGATGAAGATGACCGGGAAGGCAAATTCCCTTACATCTGGGGTGTGGACAGCAAGAACCGCCTGATGCGTATCATCTGTGCGCAGGAGATCGCCAAATCCTGTGAAGAGCGCCGACAGTTCTGGCGTCAACTGAAAGGTGTCGCCGGCGAGATGAACAAAGTGGATGTGGATGCCCTGGTCGATCAGGCCAAGGTCGATATGGCCAACCGCCTCAGCTCCACCCTGCTCTCCATGGCGGCCAGCGGTAACGCGGACGCCCTGGCAGGTTCCATCTCTGCCAATGGCAGCAATGGCTCTGCCGCTGCGGCGGGAAGTAACGGCGCTGCCGCAGAGGACTACGAGCCGGTATGGATCGAAACCCCGGAATGTACAGCCTGTGATGAGTGTATCGAGATCAATCCGAAAATTTTCGCCTACAACGACGAGAAGAAAGCGATTATCACCGATCCCAAGGGTGGTCAGTTCAAGGATATTGTGAAGGCTGCCGAGAAGTGCACGGCGGCCTGCATCCATCCGGGAACACCTTGGAACGCTACTGAAAAAGACCTGGAAAAGTTTGTCAAACGTGCAGCGAAATTTCAGTAAACCCACGGCGACCATCCGGCACAGCCAGGATGGTCGATTTGGCTAACAGTGTGCGGAGCTTCGGCTCCGCCTGTTAAATCTCGATTCTGCAATTGGTGGCTACTATCCGGCGCATGGATTCTGTTATGGCAAACCCGATAATGGATTTCCCACAACACCGTGTTCAATTGCGAACTCAAGGTTAAACGAGATCAGAGAGACTATGGGATTGTTCAACCTGCTGTTTGGGCAGAAAGGCTTTACACACGGCATCCATCCACCCTATCACAAGGATACGGCGGATAAACCGATCCGCCGTCTTCCCTTCCCCCCGCAACTGGTGTTGCCGCTGGACCAGCATATCGGCAAACCGGCGATACCTCTGGTTGTCAAAGGCCAGGAGGTGGTTCGGGGTGAACCGATTGCCAAAGCGGACGGAAACTTTTCAGTGCCTCTGCATGCCCCGGCTACTGGCCGAATCGCCGGCATCGAACTGATGCCGACTCCGAAGGGCCCGAAGACCAATGCGATCCTCATCGATGTCTATGAAGGCTCGACACAAGAGGTGCTTTGGGAACAGCCGCGGGAGATGAGTGAACTCTCCCCGCAAGAGATCATCCAGGCAATCCAGGACAGCGGCATGGTGGGACTCGGCGGCGCCGCCTTCCCCTCCCATATGAAGCTCTCGATACCGCCAGACAAACAGGTCGATACCCTGATCGTCAACGGTTGCGAATGTGAGCCCTACCTGACCTGTGACCACAGGATCATGCTGGAACACCCCAAAGCTCTGTTGCGTGGCATTCGTTACGCGATGCGCGCCACCGGTACGGAAAAGGCGATCATCGGTATCGAAGACAATAAAATGGACGCGGTGGAGCTGCTTAAGAGCCATCTATCCAAAGGCAGCCCGGTGGAGGTCAAAGCAGTAGAGACCAAGTACCCTCAAGGCTCTGAAAAGATGCTGATCAAATCGGCCCTCGATCGGGAGGTACCCACAGGCGGTCTGCCCGCCGATGTGGGCGTAGTGGTCAATAATGTGGGCACCCTGGCCGGTCTGGGGGATCTGCTGCCCAAAGGACGGGGGTTGATCGAACGGGTGATCACCGTCGCAGGGCCCGGCATCGCCAAGCCGGCCAACTACCTGGTGCCACTGGGTACCCCGATCCGATATATTCTCGATTATGTGGGTTATGAGGGTGCTCGTACTGAGTTTATACTGGGTGGTCCGATGATGGGGCCTGCCGTCTCCGCCCTGGATACCCCGATTACCAAGGGCACCTCCGGACTACTGGTCCTGAATGAACCCTCCATCGAGGAAGAGAGCCACAAAATCTGGCCCTGTATCCGCTGTGCCCGTTGTGTCAGTGCCTGCCCCATGCATCTCAATCCCTCGATGCTTGGACAACTGGCAGCGAAGCGTAAATATGAGGAGATGGCCGAAGAGTATCACCTGACCGACTGTTTCGAGTGTGGCTGCTGCTCCTATGTCTGCCCCTCGAATATTCCCCTGGTGCAGTATTTTCGGATCGCCAAAGCGATCAACCGGGAACAGGCTGCCTAACCCTCCGGCCTATGTTGTATAGCTGAAAAAACAAACATGAGTAAAAAACCCACCATTGAACTGCGTACCTCACCTCATGCCCATGCCGGGGAGGATGTGGTCGTCATCATGCGCAATGTGGTCTACGCCCTGCTACCGATCTGTGCATTCACTGTCTGGCAATTCGGTATCAGCGCACTGGCACTGCTGGTGGTCGTCACCCTGACCTGCCTGTTGAGTGAGCGTATGTTCAATGCGCTGAGCGGTAAGCCCAGTTCCCTGGGAGACTGGTCCGCCACCATCACCGGCCTGTTGCTGGCGATGACCCTGCCGCCCGGTTTCCCCCTCTGGATGGGTGCGGTTGCCGCCTTCGTCGGTGTCGCGCTGGGCAAGGCGATGTTCGGCGGACTGGGCATGAACGCCATGAATCCTGCACTGATCGGACGGGCCTTTGTTCAAGCCGCCTTTCCGGTTGCCATCACCACCTGGACACCGGCATTTTTCGATGGCCGCTTCAGCCAGTTCATCCCCACCACACTGACGCCCCCATTCCTGCAACCCCCCGCTGTAGGCGACTGGATCTCGGAAGTCACCGTGGATGCCTTTTCCGGCGCCACCCCGCTGGCACTGCAGAAGTTTGAAGGTGTCGTGACCGACCACATGGATATGCTGCTCGGTACCACTGCCGGTTCCGCCGGCGAAACCTCCGCGCTGCTGATTCTGGCCGGAGGTCTCTATCTGGCGGCAAGACGGATGCTCGATTGGCGCATTCCGGTACTGGTCCTGCTCAGCGCCGCAGTGACTGCCGGTATCTTCTACATGATCGATCCGGCCAAATATCCGGACCCACTGTTCGTGGTACTCTCCGGCGGCCTGATGCTTGGCGCCTGGTTCATGGCCAGTGACATGGTCGGTTCACCGGTTACCCCACTCGGGGTGGTGATCTATGCCGTGATGATTGGTGTAATCACCGTGATCATCCGACTCTTCGGCGGTCTGACCGAAGGGGTGATGTATGCCATCCTGCTGGGCAATGCGGCCACACCGTTGATTGATCAGATCACCCAACCCCGGGTGTTCGGCGAGCAGAGGGCGGGCAAATGAGTACACCGGAAGCTCAAGCCATCCAACCGTCCACCCCGACGGGCCCGATGATTCGTACCCTGATGGGAATTGCCATGTTGTCGGGTTTTCTGGTGGTACTCACCTACCAGCTGACCAAACCAATCATCGCAGAAAACCAACGGCGTGCCATCGAGGCCGCGGTGTTTCAGGTGATCCCGGGTGCGGTTGCCCGACGTGATTTCCTGGTCACTGAATCGGCGGTGACGCCAGTCAGCCCGGATGGTCCCACTGAGGGGGTACTGGTCTACGCGGGTTACGATCAACAGGGCAACCTGAATGGTGTTGCCGCCAAGGCCGGCGCTCAGGGCTATGCGGATATGATTCACCTACTGTATGGCTACGATCCCGATTGTGAATGCGTCCGTGGGATCAAAGTGCTCAAGCTGGCAGAAACCCCGGGGCTGGGTGACAAAATCATCACCGATGCCAACTTTGTCGCCAACTTCGATGCACTGGAGGCAAAGCTGAATGCGGGCGGCGACGCACTGGCCAATGAGATTGTGACCGTCAAAGCGGGCACCAAACAGAACCCTTGGGAGATTGACGCCATATCCGGCGCGACCATCTCCGCAAAAGCGGTGGGCAAGGCGCTGAATCAATCCACTCAGCAACTACTGCCCCAGTTGATGCCACACATTGATGTGATCCGCAATGCGCCACCGCCGCCAAGCGAACCTGAAACGCCGGACAGCGGGACGCAGTGAACAATGCCTGATTTAATTGATCATGCGCAAAGTAAGACCGAGTCCGATTGATTGACAATAACTGAATTGAACTAACTGATAACCATGGCGAAAAAACAAGACAACACCATCACCTGGGATACCTTCAGTGAAGGTTTGTGGCGTGAGAATCCTGTGTTTGTCATGCTGCTGGGCATGTGCCCGGTACTGGCAGTGACCAACTCGGCAATCAATGCCCTGGCGATGGGTATTGCGACACTTTTCGTACTGCTCGCCTCAGGCACTTTGATCTCGCTGCTGCGCAACAGCATTCCCAAGCAGGTGCGCATCGCCACCTACATCGTCATCATCGCCACCTTCGTCACCATTGTCGACTACACCATCCAGGCGATCTCCCTGGATCTCTACAATGCACTGGGTGCCTTCATCCAGCTGATCGTAGCCAACTGCATGATACTGGGCCGGGCCGAGGCCTACTCTTCCAGGAATCCGCCGTTGAAGTCGATCGTCAACGCCACCGGCATGGGGCTGGGATTTACCCTGGCCCTGCTCTGCCTTGGCGTGGTGCGCGAAATCCTCGGTGCCGGCAGCCTGTTCGGCATTGATCTGTTCGGCCCCAGATTCGAACCCTGGGTGGTGATGGTACTGCCCGCCGGCGGCTTTCTCGTACTGGGTGCCTGGCTGCTGCTGTTCGAGTGGCTGAAGCAGCGCAAATCCGAGACTGAACTGAATCCGGCGGCAGAATCATGAACGACAGAATCGATCAGATGAAATTGGTTCAGATTCCTGCAGGCGGTTGCAGCCCGCTCTCCTCAAACATCATTAAGTGACCACGATGGCGACAGAAACCCTAAGCTTTATCTTTCTCAACGCGGTACTGGCAAACAACTTTGTACTTGCCCTGTTTCTCGGCCTGTGCCCGTTCCTCGGTGTCTCGGGAAAGATCAATACCGCCGTACCAATGGGCCTGGCAACCCTGTTCGTAATGCTGGTCAGTTCAGTCTGTGCGTTTCTGATCAATGAGGTGCTGGTCGCCTTTGAGATCGAATTCCTGCGCCTGATCGCCTATATCGCGGTGATCGCCAGTGCCGTACAATTGGTGGAGATGACCCTGAAAAAATTCAGCCCTGCCCTGTTTCGCTCATTGGGCATCTTTCTGCCGTTGATCACCACCAACTGTGCGATCCTCGGTCTGGCCCTGTTCCAGACATTCAAGGAGTACAGTTTCCTGCAATCCCTGGTCTATGCACTGGGTGCCGGAGTCGGTTTTATCCTGGCGATCCTGCTGATGGCCGGTCTGCGCGAGAAGCTTGAGCTTTCGACCATGCCGAGCATCACCCAGGGTGCCGCCGTGAGTCTGATGCTGGGTGGTCTGCTTTCACTCTCGTTCATGGGCTTTGCCGGACTTGGAGGTTGATTCGATGCTCGACTATCTCATCGCCATGACCGTGATACCGATTCTGTTGTTGGGCTGGTTGATCGTCCAGTCCATCACCCGACGCTTTTCTAAACTGCATCCTGAGTTAGGTCCTCATAAGGAAGAGGGCACAGGCTGTGGTAAAAGCTGTCTGTGCAGCGGAAACAGCTGCCAACGTCAAGGAGACCACCTCAGAGGTTAAAACAATGACTGATCCATCCAATCAATCCACAAGCCGAGGGCAAGCGGTGAATGAACAAATAATCTGGTTTGAAAACCTGAAAATGCATGATGTCGATCAGGTCGGCGGCAAGAACGCATCTCTTGGTGAGATGATCAGCGGTCTTGCCGATGCCGGCGTCTCCGTTCCCGGTGGCTTTGCCACCACAGCCCATGCCTATCGTGAGTTTCTGCAACACAACCGCCTTGCGGAGCGAATCGACCCGCTGTTGCAGCAGCTCGATGTGAGCGATGTCACGGCACTGGCGGAAGCGGGCAAGACAGTGCGTGAATGGGTGGTCGAAGCGGAGTTTCCGGAAGAGCTGGAGAATGCTGTCACCGCGGCCTACAAGAAGCTGGTGGGTGATGCTGAGGAGGTTCCCTCTGTCGCGGTGCGCTCCTCTGCGACTGCTGAAGACCTGCCCGACGCCTCCTTTGCCGGACAGCAGGAGACCTTTCTCAACGTACAGGGTCTGGATGACGTAATGATCGCGATCAAAGAGGTATTCGCCTCTCTGTACAACGACCGGGCCATCTCCTATCGCGTTCACCAGGGATTCGCCCATGAGGATGTGGCACTCTCTGCAGGCATCCAACGGATGGTGCGCTCCGACGTCGGCTCAGCCGGGGTCATGTTCACCCTCGACACCGAATCCGGTTTCAAGGATGCGGTATTCATCACCAGCTCATACGGCCTGGGTGAAACGGTGGTACAAGGTGCCGTCAATCCCGATGAATTCTATGTGCACAAAGGCAATGTGGAAGCCGGCAGACCCGCTATTCTGCGCCGCAACCTGGGCAGCAAGGCGATCAAGATGGTCTATGGCCAGGAAGGTGAGGAGCGGGTCAAGACGGTCGATGTGGAACCACAGGATCAAACCAGTTTCTCGCTCACCAGCGAGCAGGTCGAGAGTCTGGCCCAGATGGCGATCACCATCGAGAAGCACTACCAGCGTCCGATGGACATCGAATGGGGTCTGGACGGTACCGACGGCCAGCTCTACATCCTGCAGGCACGCCCGGAAACTGTTGAGAGCCGGGTCGACACCGCCTCCGTCGAGCGTTTCAAGTTGGAACAGAGTGACGCTAAAGTGCTGGCTCAGGGTCGCGCCATCGGTCAGCGTATCGGCAGCGGCGTCGCCAAGGTGATTGCGGATGCCAGTGAGATGGCCAAAGTGGAAGCCGGTGATGTGCTGATCACCGATATGACCGATCCTGACTGGGAACCGGTAATGAAAAAAGCGTCGGCGATCGTCACCAACCGGGGCGGTCGCACCTGCCATGCGGCGATCATCGCCCGCGAGCTGGGCATCCCCGCAGTGGTCGGCTGTCATGATGCGACGGAAAAACTTCAGGAAGGCCAGGAGGTTACGGTCTCCTGTGCGGAAGGGGATGACGGCTTCATCTATGAGGGCCTGCTGAAATACTCAGTCACCCAGGGCGATGTCACCAGTCTGCCGGAAGCACCGGCCAAGATCATGATGAATGTGGCCAATCCAAGTCGCGCCTTCGCCTTCAGCCGAATTCCCAATGGGGGTATCGGTCTGGCCCGGCTGGAGTTCATCATCAACACCACCATCGGTGTCCATCCGCGCGCTCTGATGGAGTTCGACAAACTGCCTGAGGATATCAAGGCGGCCGCACAGAGCCAGATGAACGGCTACGACGATCCGGTGGAGTTCTATGTGGAGAAGCTGGTGGAAGGCATCTCCACCCTGGCAGCCGCATTCGAGGGCAAGCCGGTCATCGTACGCATGTCCGACTTCAAGTCGAATGAGTACGCCAACCTGATCGGTGGCAAGCTCTATGAGCCCTCAGAAGAGAATCCGATGATCGGTTTCCGTGGTGCTTCGCGCTATATCTCCGAGAGCTTCAGACCCTGCTTCGAGCTGGAGTGTCGCGCCCTGAAACGGGTTCGCGAAGAGATGGGCTTCAGCAATGTGGAGATCATGATCCCCTTTGTGCGTACCCTGGATGAAGCCTCTGGCGTGATCAGCCTGCTGGAACAGAATGGTCTGAAACGGGGTGAAAACGACCTGCGTGTCATCATGATGTGCGAACTGCCTTCCAATGCGGTGCTGGCGGAAGAGTTCCTGGAGTACTTCGACGGCTTCTCCATCGGCTCCAACGACATGACCCAGCTGACCCTGGGACTCGATCGGGATTCCGGACTGGTTGCCGGCAGCTTCGATGAGCGCAACCCGGCGGTCAAGCGGATGCTCAGCATGGCAATACAGGCCTGTAACAAGGCGGGTAAGTATGTCGGTATCTGCGGCCAGGGGCCGTCTGACTATCCCGACCTTGCGGAATGGCTGGTGGAGCAGAAGATTGCCAGTATTTCCCTGAATCCTGACACGGTTGTCGATACCTGGAGGCTGTTGACCGGCTTGAGTGACTAGGGTGTAGCGGGGAGACCGTCGGGTCTCCCCGCCACCTTTCTCAATCAGTGTAGAGTCATCTGAAATCCCAATGAAACGTACTGTCTATTTCCTGGCCGACCATACCGGTATCACTGTCGAAGCGATGGGGCGCTCACTGCTGAGTCAGTTCGACGGTTTTGAGTATGAGACCGTGCATTGGCCTTTCATAGACAGTCTGGACAAGGCCCGCCGGGTGGCTGAGCGGATCAACCACACGACCATCGAGTCGGGACAGAAACCGATCGTCTTCACCACCCTGGTGGATCCCTCGATCCGCGACTACTTCAAAACCCTGGATGTTCCGGTGATGGATTTCTTCGAAACCTTCACCACCCGCCTGGAAGAGGAGCTGGGTCTTCCCTCCTCCCATGCCCTGGGACAGTTCCATACCACCAAGAACGGTCGCGCCTATGACCAGCGTATCCACGCGGTCAATTTCGCTCTCAACAATGACGATGGTGCGATTACCAAGAACTATGAGACAGCCGACCTGATTCTGGTTGGCGTCTCGCGCAGCGGCAAAACCCCGACCTGCCTCTTTTTGGGCCTGCAGCACAGCGTCCTGGCTGCCAACTACCCACTCACTGATGACGATCTGCACAGCGACCTGCTGCCGAAGACCCTCGCCAAGTACAAGGATAAGCTGTACGGTCTGACCATCGACCCACATCAACTGCAGCGTATCCGCCAGGAGAGACGCCCGGACCGGCGCTACTCCTCTCTTGAACAGTGTAAAATGGAGGTCAAACTGGCTGAGGGCCTGTTCAAGCACTACAACATCCCCTATCTCGAGACCACCTCCATGTCGATCGAGGAGATCTCAGCGAGACTGATTCAGCACATCAAACGGGTTGCCTGATCGATTAAACCGGCGCCGTTCTTCAAGCTGATCGATAATATCGACAGAGTCTACGACAGCGTGTGGAAATAGGGTTATAATCTCGCTCCCGGATTGCCCTGAAATCCTCTTTAAAACCAATATAAACATCCCTACTCCACTGACTATATTGGATTATTGTCTTGTTAAACTGGTTGGTTCGACTATTTCGTAAAGCACCTGTTCCGATCTCCATCAAATGGACGATCTATATCGGCACCCTGATCACCTTGGTCATGGGCGTTCTCGGCTGGTTTCTGATCACCCAGCAGACCAGCTTCCACATGCGCGAAGTCAGAGGCTTCGGTGAGGTGCTGGTTGAACAGCTGGCCCACTCGGCGAGCGAACCCCTGCTGGCGGAAGACCAGTTCAACCTGCAGGGCCTGGTCAGTCGTCAGACTCAGAATGACAATGTGGTGGGTGCGGCCATCGTACCTTCGGAAAAGCCCTGGGTGATCTCAGGCAATGTACCCCATCAGCTGCCGACCACGAAGGAGCTTACTCCAATGATCTGGTCCTGGCGGGATGAGCAGAACACCCGGCATCCGGCAATCACCTTCTTCAGCCCCATCCATTTTCGGGATGTCATCGCGGGACACGCCGTGATCACCCTGGATCGGGCCTTTCTCGACCGCAACCAGAAACGCACCATTCGTATTATCAGTTTCGCCACCATCGGCCTGATCCTGATTGCCGCAATTCTCTCCTATGTCCTGAGCAAGCGCCTCAGCCGACCGATCACCCTGCTTGCCCAGGCGGGCCATCAACCGGAAGCGGGGATGTTGATCTCCCAGGGGGATGAGGACCGAAAGGATGAGATCGGGCAGGTCTACGCCCACTTCGAGCGCATGTCGGCTGGCATGTTGGAAAAACGCCAGGTGGAGGATGCCCTCTCCCGCTATGTCTCACCGGTGGTGGCGGACAAGATCCTCTCCAATCTCTCCCAGCCCCGTCTCGCCAACCAGGAGATGGAGGGCAGCGTGCTGTTCTGCGACATCGTGGGTTTCACCCAACTGTCGGAAGATCTGCCGGCGGATGAGGTCGCCTCGCTGCTGAATCTCTATCTCGGTGCGATTGCCGATGCGGCCCATCGCTGTCGGGGGGTGGTGGATAAATTCATCGGTGACAGTGCTATGATCCTATTTGGCGTCCCCGAAGCAGACGACCAGCATGGCCAACAGGCAGTTCGTTGCGCCTGGCTGATCCAGGCCATGGTGCGCCATATCAACAAACAGCGCCGGCAAGAGGGAAAAGAGCCGATAATGCTGCGTATCGGAATCAACAGCGGTGTCATGCTGGCCGGCAACATCGGCATTCCCGACCGGCTGGAGTATACCGTGGTTGGAGACAGTGTGAATCTGGCCTCGCGACTCTGTGGTGCCGCTCCGGCCGATGGCATAATGATGAGTGAGACCACTGCGGAGTTTCCTGGAGTCAATGAGATGGTTGAGCTGCACCGACAGCCGGAATTGAAAATCAGAGGCAAAAAAAATCGGGTTTCTCCCTCCATCGCGGGAACACCGTCGCGAGAATTTGGTCAATGGTTGATGCGCACCATGGCCCAAATCCTGAACAAACACCCTGGATGAAGTCTTCACTGACCCTAATTACAGTCTGTATCTGTCAGTTACTGCTGAGCGGATGCCAGCTGCTGCAGCCCAGAGAGACCCCTGCACCGGTCAAAGATGACTCACTTGAATACAGCCGGCAGCTGGTCGCCAAAGGGCGCTACAGTGAGGCCATCCAGCTCCTCAATCAGGCCAGCGTAGGCACAAAAAAGAATCAGAGCTACATTCAGGAGCTGAAAAACCTGCGCGGACAGCAGAAAATCGTCGAGGAGGAGCTGAACGACCAGCTGCTGATCAGCAACACCTCGGCACTGAAAAATCAGCTGCCGATCCTGGTGAAGCTGACCAAGTCCAGCGACAACCCCCAATACCTGCAACTGCTGGAGCAGACCCAGGCGCAACTGCAGAGTATGCGCCTCGCCCTGTCAGACTGCGGTTGGCGACACTACAAGCGGAATAATGCACTGGCCAAGGATTGCCTCAGTATTGCGCTCTCACTGAAGCTGGACGAATCGGATCAAAACCTGATGGACCACCTGCTGAAGGAGCAGAGCGAAAGCAAGAAGGCGCTGGAGAAAAAAGAGAAATCCGCCCGCCAGAAGCGCTGGAAAGAGAAGCTGGACAAGCGTCTGGCGGAAGCCAACCGGCTGTTGGAGAGTGGCCAGCTGCGGGATGCCAAACACGCTCTGCAGAAAATTCTCAAAGATGTACCGAAAAACAGCCGGGCCAAAGAGATGCTAGCGAAGGTCGACCAGCAACTGCAACGCTATATCGACAACCTTCTGAGTGCGGGAGACCGGCTCTACCGGGATGGTGAAATCGAAAGCGCAAAGGCGACCTGGCGGGCGGCACTGGCGCTCGACCCCCAGGACCCGCGGGCACGGGAGAAGATTCAACGTGCCCAGCGGGTATTGAACAATCTGGAAAACCTGCGCAAAACCAACTGACGCTCAAATCCCACAATTGCAGTGGGCGCCCGCCCCCCAATCCGCTATAATCGCGCGGTTTGACGATCCTGACACCTCTTTCTGTGGCCCCACTCATCACCCTCTCAGATCCGGATATCAGGGCTGGTGGTTTAGAATTCAGAGTGGCAGCCGATGAATAGTAGCTCTTAGGTGCGGGTCGTCATATTTTGAGACTGATTGGCTGGACCACAGGGCGTGGTCGCCAAAAGGGCCAATGACATCCACAATCGAGCCGGGCGATTGGTGTGGATCCAGGTTGTTAGGGCCTGTCAACACGAATCCAATCGGCCCTGTTGTGCCTGAAAAAGCGCCAATCAAGGCGCGAGGAGTGAGGTTTGGTGATTCCAAATGAACAACGAGCAACGCCGAGTGGCGCTTTTTCAGGCGCAACCCCCCATATTGATGTTGAAGAGGGGGCTGGGGCTATTTTTCCGCCCAGCGGCGTTATCATTCGCTCATGTAGAATAACTACACAACGCTCATTCTGCCTTGCTGGACGAAAAAATAGTCCCAGCAGGGCCGATTGGATTCGTGTTAACAGGCCCTAGATTTTCCGGGTGTTTCAAGGATTTCTGGCATCTATGCAGAGTGCAATCAGACAAGCAGACATGAAAGGTGCCATGAGTCGACTGATTATCCTGATCATCAGCCTGCTCCCCTGGGGTGCAGCGAACAGTTCAGAGTGGTTATCAGAGAGCCCGGTTTCATTCTATGAGACAGAACTGCAACGCACTACGCTGTTTCAATCCACCCGCCTCTCCACATTGACCGGCAATGTCATCCTCGACAGCAGCGAACCGCCCCCTGAACGACCCTACGGTTACGGCAGAGAGCTTGGAGACACCAGTCCGGCAGACTATCCCGGGCTGCGCAAGGATGCAGGATACTTCTTCGGCTACCAGTTCTTTATTGTCGGTTTGCTGTATGTACTTCCGGAAGAGATCTCCGCCTGGACCGATGAGCAGAAAGAGGAGTACACGGTCAACAAATGGTGGGATAATGTCACCCATCCCCGCTGGGATCCCGACGAGTGGTACATCAACTACATCCTCCACCCCTACTGGGGTATGACCTACTACACCCGGGGCAGAGAGCGGGGTCTGAGTGAGACCGGTGCATTCTGGTACTCGTTCACCCTCTCCTCGATCTATGAGTTTGGTCTGGAAGCCCTGTTCGAACCTGTCTCGATCCAGGACATGATCTTCACTCCCGGTCTCGGCTCTCTGCTCGGTTGGTATTTCGAAGACACCCGCCGGGAGATCAAAAGTCAGTCGAGCTACAGTTTCTGGGATCAGACCGTGCTGGTCCTCACCGACCCTCTGGGCACCCTCAACACCATTGTGGATGGTTGGATCGAAACCGACAGTGAACTGGAACTACGCTCATTCTACCGCAGCCCCAGTTTCGGTATCTACGACGATAGGGAGTGGAACAGCCCATACCGGCAACGCATCGACCCACTGGTCAACGACTATCTCGGAATGCAGCTAACGGTTCGCTGGCGATAGTTGCCTGCTTCCACCCGGTTATTTTTAGACCGACACCTTAATAGCCGAAATAGACGCCTTCGGTTTCTGAGTGCTGATACTGACTCAGAGAGCAACGGCATGGGTACTGGGGCCTGTTAACACGCCCTAAACTACCGTACCGTAAGTCCGCTATATACAACAGGTTTAGGGAGCTAGACCACACACCACATGCTGCGTATGGTCCGGAGTGATTCAGATCGGAATCGTGCGTGTTCTGACAAAGTTCAAATCAGCACCTGATAACAATGAGTCAATACTGGTGCTACTGTATAAATATGAACAGTCATACGACACGCTACCAACACCGCTCCAGACAGTTTTCTCTCCTCAGCCTGATCTTCCTGAGCTGCCTTTGCTGCATAGACAACATTGAAGCAGCAGATGCAAACAGCACAGTCCAGATGAGCAACAAAAAACTTGTCTATCTCGTTTCAGATCTCAGAATTCCCTTCTGGGACATCATGTGGCGTGGAATAAAGAGTCGCGCCACTTCGTTAGGCTATGACGTAGAGGTTTATAGTGCAGAGAACAATGCCAAGCGGGAACTGGAATTCGCAGTCAGGGTGTTGAAAGATAATGTGTCCGGGATCATTGTATCACCCACTAATTCATCGGCCTGCGAAACCATTTTGAAATTTTCCAAGCCGGCAGGTATTCCAGTTGTAATTTCAGATATCGGTACGGATGGAGGCGAATACGTCTCATATATTTCATCCAACAATCATGATGGTGCGTACCAAATAGGGCAGATATTGACCAGGAAGTTAGCCGATGCAGGATGGCAGAGTGGCCGCGTTGGGATAATCGCTATCCCACAAATGAGGGAAAACGGTCGGGCCAGGACTGCGGGATTCATGCAAGCCTTGAGTGAGGCGGGTATCAAAGGCGCTGACATTAAACAGCAGGTCACCTTCTCCTACCGGGAGACCTACGATTACAGCGAACAGATGATCAAGAAATACCCAGACTTGCGAGCGATCTGGCTACAGGGATCTGACCGGTACAAGGGTGCACTCGATGCGATTGCCGATACGGGAAAGACAGAAGAAATTCTGCTGACCACATTTGATGCAGAACCAATTTTCCTGGATCTGATTCCCCAAGGGATTCTCATTGGTGCCGCCATGCAACAGCCCTATCTGATGGGTGAAGAAGCGGTCACTACAATGCACAGGCACCTCAATGGCGAGACGGTCGAAAAGGAGAAGCAGCTTCCTGTTCTTGCAATATCAAAGGAGAACATAAGTGAAAAACTGCCCACTATCCGGCGGAATGTACTGGGAATAGAAAGTCATTAGGGCCTGTTAACACTAATCCAATTGGCCCTGTTGTGCCTTGCTGGACAAAAAAATAGACCCAGCAGGGACAATTGGATTAGTGTTAACAGGCCCTAGCATGGATTAAATGAAAACGCTGATCAACAAGCATCCAATTTATGTAACGCTTGGCATCATTATTATTTCAGCCGTAGCTATCATATCGGTATTGCAATCAACTTACTCTTATCTCTCGACCAAGCATCGAATTGAAAACGAAATGAGAGAGAGTGTTGAGCGCAGTATCATCTCCCTGAACAAAAATATCGCCACCTATCTCTCATCCTATGCTGTAAACGAGTACCAGAAGCTCGTCACAAATGAGCTAGAGCGGCGTAACAGCTTCGCGATAGTCGTTGAAGATTACAATATGGGCACCATCATGGGGGTGAAAGCCTATGTAAGCGGCAAAATACGAGATGACCAGTGGCGGCCTACCGACTTCAATCCGAACAACACACAACAGAACAGAAAGCTTGAACAAGCTTATTACTCGTTTCGGCAATCCATTGTCAGCCCGGGAGGCGAAGAGCTGGGAGCGATAACCATCTACATTTCCGATCATGAATTGAGGGCGGAACTGCGTGAAATCGTAGTCGGCAATCTGATCAGTACAATCTCAATTTCCCTTCTGCTGATCGTTTCCCTGTTTGTATCCATTCGACTCCGCTTGCTTAAGCCGATCGCTGAGATTGCAGAGGTCATCAGTCATGCAGACAAAGAGGGTATACCGCATGAAAACGTACCCTGCGCAGGCCCCCAGGAGATCACAACATTGTCGAAGACAATGAATAGAATGATCGATACGATCAGAAATTCGAGATCGGAACTTATAACCAAGCAAACTGAACTGGAACAAGAAAAAGAGCGGTTCAAACTGGCAATAGATGGTGCCAATGATGGCTTATGGGACTGGAATCTCAAGACCAATGAGGTATACCATTCACCCCGTTTCGAGACCATGCTTGGTTATCAGGTCGGCGAACTGCCCAATTCGATTGAGTGCTGGTCAGAGTTACTGCATCCTGAAGATAGCGAACAGGCTCATCGCAGGGTTAAAGAGTACCTTGACACGAAAGGAGAAGGAAGATACGAAAACACATTTCGTATGCAAACAAAAAGTGGTGATTGGCGTTGGATTACAGGACGCGGAAAAGCACTGTTTGATGAGACAGGAACTGCTGTACGCTTTGTCGGATTCAACACGGATATCACTAAGCTCATAATCCAGCAAGAAGAACTTCAGCATCAAAGAGACACACTCCAGTTTCAGGCAAGCCATGATGCCTTGACAGACCTCGCTAACCGTACCTTGTTTACCTACCAGCTTGAGCAGGGTATCGACAAGGCGGCTCGTGACAACTCCAAGCTTGCTCTGTTGTTTATCGACCTCGACCATTTCAAGGAAATCAATGACTCATTAGGGCATAGGACAGGCGATGAAGTCCTGAAATCAGTGACGCTTCGCCTTAAACAGACAGTTCGCGCTGAGGATGCTATTGCAAGGCTCGGTGGAGATGAATTTACTATTCTGATTGAAGACCTTAAACAAGATCAGGACGCTTCCAGGCTAGCTGAAAAGATTCAACACAAGCTATCAAATCCAATAATCGTAGATAACCATGAACTCTACATCACCATCAGTATCGGTATCAGTATCTATCCCGATAATGGAAAGACATCCAAGGACCTACTGAAGAATGCCGATGCCGCCATGTATAAGGCAAAAAGCGAAGGGCGGAATAATTTTCAATATTACAGTGCCGAGATGACTGCGCAGGCCTTCGAGAGAGTACAAATGGAGACCAGATTGCGCATGGCAATAGAGAACGATGAATTCGTGGTCTTTTATCAACCCCAGTTTAACGGCGTGAGCAACAGACTTGTAGGCATGGAGGCGTTGGTGCGCTGGCAAGCCCCCTCCCTGGGCCTGATTTTCCCGTCTCAGTTCATCCCGATTGCTGAATCGACTGGATTGATCGTGGAAATCGACCGCCTGGTCATGAGAAAGGCCGTAGCGCAATTCTCGGAATGGTATCGTAAAGGTCTGCAGCCTGGCACGCTGTCGCTCAATCTGAGCATGCGACAACTCCAAAGAAAAGATCTGGTGGAGTTTCTCCTGGCGAGTTTGGAGGATTCCGGTTGTAGTCCCGAATGGTTGGAAATGGAAATCACCGAAGGTCATGTAATGGAAAATCCGGACGAGGCCATAAAAGTTCTAAGTAAAATCGATAATATCGGCATCAAGTTGGCACTGGACGACTTCGGTACAGGCTACTCGTCCCTCTCGTATCTAAAGAGACTTCCAATCACCAAACTCAAAATCGACCGCTCATTTATCAAAGACTTGCCAAATGACACAGAGGATAAAGCGATTTCTAAAGCGGTGATTGCCTTAGCAAAAAGTCTTGACCTGGAAATACTTGCCGAGGGCGTCGAGACCATTGAGCAGATAGAGTTCTTGGTAGAAAACGGTTGTGTGGTTTTCCAGGGATTCTTCTATTCCAAGCCCATCCCAGTCAGTGAGATGGAGGCTTTTTTAGAAAAAAAATCCTGGATAGATGCAGAACCCTCGTTTGTTTGATCTCATTCAAATACCAGAAGTTTGCTTGCCCCAACAGACTGATGGAATAGTGATCAGAACGCCTCTTCCATTTAACAGCTGAATTCCCCTTCATTTGCAGAGTTCGCACTGTTATCCGGTCGTGACGATCTCATGCTGATTAGCAACCACTCAAGACTCATAGCAAATTGAGAATAATCCCCGGTCCCTGAGAATATAAACGCACTGTCAGGCAGCAGTATCATTTCCGGTTCGCAATCTCCAGAAGATTGCCGTCAGGATCACGAAGATAGATCGAAAGAATTGGCCCTTCAGCGCCGGTTCGTTCCAGCGGCCCTTCAATGATCTCAATTTTATTCCGCTGCAGATGGTCGGCCACTTCGCTCACGGGTACTTCGGTCAGAAAACAGAGATCGGCTGAGCCCGGCGTTGGTAAGGCCGCTTTGGGTTCGAACTCTTTTTGATGCTGATGCAGATTGATTTTCTGTGATCCAAACCTGAGGGCTTTTCTGTCACCGGCAAACTCCACCAGCTGCATACCCAGTATGCGGGTATAGAAGTCACAACTCACTCGGATATCCCTGACGGTCAGCACCAGATGGTCGAGTTGGGTGATTTTCATGACCGACAGGCAAGGCTAGTTAAAGTGAATCCGAATGGATACCTCTGACCCTCAATCCTGCTCGGGATCGAGTTGTCCTCTTGGACCGAACTCCATATCGAGGCGCTGGTCGATACGGTAGCGGATCTTCTGCTCCAGTGTCGTATCCAGTTCATCGTGCAGGGCTCGTGTAATCTGCTCCCCGGCTTCCTCGATGGCGCGTTCGAGTACCTCTGACAGCATCTTGCTCAGATCATCCTGCAGCTGCTTGGCAATCTCGTCACGCATCGCCAGCAGAACTTCATCGTACTCGGGAATCCCGCTATCCTCCGAAACTTCCGGCAGCTTGGTAAAGGTGTGGAATTCCGAAGCCAGTTCATCAGGTACGACGACATCCTCCAGTAGAGGAATCGCATCATCAACTTCCGGCTTTTTCTCTTCGTCACTCATCTATCTGATATCGTGTTTGTTCAATGGATAGCCGCGGTCGCGGTAGAATTTGAATCTCTCCCGGCCAGCGCTCACCACCGGAGGCTCCTGGTCGATAATTTCAGCAACCCGCTGGAAGCGGCTAAAAAAGTTTGGCACCTCTCGGCCTAAATTTATCAACACATCCTGCTCTTCTCCAGCTTCCTGCTGGTGACTGATAATCACCGGAGTGACACTGTGGTCGCAACGCTCGGCAATCCCATGCGGTACAAAACTGCCCTGGCGAAAGGTCCAGAGCAGACGCTCCATGTGCCTCGTCTCATCTTCACTTTCAGTATGGATGAGGATACGACGTCCCTGGTGATATATCTTTTCACACAACCGGCAGGTCAAGGTGAAACGATTCCCCCTGGAGCCCTCCTCAAGTACATAAAAGTCAATCTGTGTCATGGATTCTATCCAGTAAAGCGCAACCCCATGCTCAACAACATGCTCATAATCCGCAACGCCCCATCAGAAAGCGGGTCAGCAGAGGAACCGGTCGACCCGTGGCTCCCTTGGCCGCACCTGAACGCCAGGCGGTACCAGCGATATCCAGATGAGCCCATTTGAATTTCTTCGTATAGCGGGAGAGAAAACAGGCTGCGGTGATGGTACCGGCACCTTTACCACCGATATTGGCCATGTCGGCAAAGTTGCTGTCGAGCTGCTCCTGGTACTCATCCCAGAGAGGCAGTTGCCAGGCCCGGTCACCACAGGATGATCCGGCATCCAGCAGCTCCTCCGCCAGCGCCTCGTTATTTGCCATCAGACCTGAGGCCTGATTGCCCAGCGCAACAATACAGGCACCTGTCAGGGTGGCGATATCGATGACCGTAGCCGGATTGAAACGCTCACTGTAGGTCAGGGCATCGCACAGGATCAGTCGTCCTTCCGCGTCTGTGTTAAGCACTTCGATGGTCTGTCCTGACATACTGGTAACCACATCCCCCGGTTTGTTGGCATCCCCATCCGGCAGATTCTCGGAACTGGGAACCACGCCGATGAGGTTGATCGGCAGATCCATCTCGAGGCAGGCCATTATGGTGCCGAAAACGGATGCGCCACCACACATGTCATACTTCATCTCATCCATCGCCGCTGCCGGCTTCAGAGAGATGCCACCGGCATCGAAGGTCAATCCCTTGCCGACCAGCACGACCGGTTTGGCATCCACTTTGCCCCCCTGGTAGTTCATGATGATCAGTTTCGCAGGCTGCCGGCTGCCACGGGAGACGGAAAGCAGGGCTCCCATGCCCAGTTTCTCCATCTGCTTCTCTTCCAGCACCTGCACCTTCAGCTTGTCATGGGATCGGCCCAGTTTTCGTGCCTGGTCCGCCAGGTAGCTGGGGGTGCAGTAGTTGCCGGGCAGATTGCCCAGATCCTTGGTCAGTTTGATGCCTTTGGCAATGGCTGTACCCTGTTGCAGGCCCCTCTGCGCCGTTTTCAGCTGACGTCTGTCAGCGAGCCATACCGCCAGCCGCTTAAGTGGACGCTGGCGCTTTTTGACCGAGCTCTTGGTCTCCGAGAACTGATACAGACTCTCTTCTGACTGGACAATGGTTTCCCGCACGATCCCGGCCTCCGGGATATTGCTCACCGCAACGTCGCACAATCCCCAGACCGCCTCGATGGCATGCCCTTCATTCAGACTTTTTATGCTGGCTGTGAGGGCCTTCATATAACGTTTGCGATTCAATTCGGATGCTTTACCCAATCCGAGCAGCAGAACCCGTTCCGCTTGAATGCCTGGTACATCATAAAGCATCAACTGCTGTCCGCTCTCACCATTCATGTCTCCCCGCTTCAGGATCTCCTTGAGATGGCCTTTGCTGGCTTTATCCACAAGCAGTGCCGAGGGCGAGAGTTGCCGTTTGGCAAACACCCCCAGAATCAAACAGGCAGTACGTTGTTTGGTCAGATCACCGGATTTGATGCTGTATTCCATGAAGTCAAAGGCCTCTTCTAGTCGTTCTCACTCATTGTGGCACATCTTATGGGAGGCAAGAGATGCCGACAACCTGAAAATCGAAGGGATAGAAATGTGTCTGAAGTGTTCTATCCATAGGAGGGCGCATTTCAGACAAGATACCGGGGAATCCGACCCAGTTAGCCGCTTCCAACAGACAACCATCGGCCAAGCAGACATCCTGAACTCTCTACTGTGGGTTAAATTCTGCTTTCATTTGCGGACTTAAGCCTGATTTGCGAGGATTTGCGGCGGAACAATCTGAATTGAATGAATGATCTCTGAAATAGACACTACCGTCGGGAAGCTGCGTTGATCACACTGATTGATCGCTATCTGCTGCGAGAGGTATTGAAGGCAATGTCGGCGATTCTGCTGGTGTTGACCCTGATCCTATCCAGTAACAGCTTCATCAAGCTGCTCAAGGAGGTTGCTACTGGCGAGCTGCATGCGGAGCTGTTGGTCCAGGCTCTGGCACTGCAGATGGTGGTCTACTTCTCCCGCCTGATTCCACCGGCATTCTTTTTTGCGGTGCTCTATGTGGTGGGCAGAATGTATCGGGACAGCGAGATGGTGGCGTTGGAGTCCTGCGGCATCGGTGGCATGCGGATCTACCGCTCTATGGTTCTGGTAGTCGTCCCGGTGGCCCTGATCACCGCTTGGCTCTCCCTCTATGTCACCCCCTGGGCCGGTCGCCTGAGTGCCGAACTGCTCAGCAGTCAGCAAGGGCAGGCAATGGAGCTGGCCGGGATCAGTGCCGGCCGCTTCAACGAATACAGTCAGGGAGATCTGGTGCTCTATGTGGAGTCCCTGGACAGTGATGAGCGCCGCATGCAGAAGGTCTTCGTGCAACAGCGCCGGGAGGGTGCATTGACCCTGGTGAGCGCGAAACGGGGCTATCAGCGGATCGAAAACAGCACTGGCGACCGCTATCTGGTGCTGGAGGATGGGCTGCGCTATGCCGGTATACCGGGACAGGCAGACTATCAGGTGAGTGAATTTGATGAGTATGCACTGCTGATCAAGGCCTCGTCCGGCGGAGAAGCGAAGGTGACCCGAAGATCCCTCTCCAGTTACGATCTGCTCCACTCGGATTCGATCAAGGACCGGGCTGAATTCCAGGTCCGCCTCTCTCAGGTGCTGGGCCTGCTGGTGTTTGCCCTGTTGAGCCTTCCCCTGAGTCGGACTCTGCCGAGACAGGGCCCCTTTGGCCGGCTGGTCTTCGCCTTCGTACTCTACACCGTCTACCTGAGCCTGCAGGGTGCTGCGGAAAACTGGATGATCCACGCCCGCACACCGGAGTGGCTGGGTATCTGGTGGGTTCATCTGAGCCTGGCGATCGTCGGCTTGCTGATGCTGTTGCCCGATACGCCGCCGCTGCGCCGTTTGCGACGCCGACTGAGGGGTCAGCCGGCATGATCCTAGATTCCGCAGTTGACCACTCCATTCTGTTGCTAAGTCGGTAAATGAGATGAAAAAAGTTTCGACAGAGGGTATCCCTCGCTGGGTAAGTCACGCTACAGGGCGAATTGCACGCTTGTGGGGGCGCATACTTCACCCTGTCCAACTGCGGATTCCAGGATGATCACCACCCTGGATCGCTATATCGGAAGATCGGTGCTCACCGGTGTGC
>JAEPDS010000014.1:0-10254 GCA_016842065.1 Candidatus Thiodiazotropha sp. 'RUGA' | reverse complement strand
GCGGTATTGCTACTGCTGCTGGTACTGATCGGCTTTTTCGAGGTAGTGGCCGAACTGGAGGATGTTGAGCGTGGCTATACCACCGGAAAGGCCTACAGCTATGTATTTCTGGGACTGCCACGATACATCTATGAATTGTTTCCGGTAGCGACCCTGCTCGGCAGCCTGATCGGGCTGGGTGTCCTGGCAGGCAATTCAGAGCTGATGGCGATGCGTGCCGCCGGGATCTCCATCGCCAGGATCGTCGCATCGGTATTGAAGGCGGGATTGCTGATTCTGGCTGCGGTAATCTGGGTCGGTGAGTACCTGGCGCCTCTCACGGAACAGCAGGCGCAACGCATGAAAATGGAGGCACTCTCCGATCAGATCAGTCTCAAGACCCGTTACGGATTCTGGTCCCGCGACGACAACACCTTCATCAATATCCGTCAGGTGCTGCCGGATGCACAACTGGCAGAAGTCTCTCTGTATGAATACGATGGCGCCTCCCGCCTACTCCGGGCGATCTATGCCGAACGGGCAAGTTATGAGTCTGAGGGATGGATCTTACATGGTGTCTCGGTGAGCCGGTTCAGCGATCAGCAGATCCAGGTCAGCCAGCAAAAAGAGCTCACCTGGGAGACCCAGCTGGAACCGGCCTCGCTCGATGTGTTGACGGTAAAACCTCATATGCTGGCTGCCTGGGACCTGTGGCGCTACATCGATTATCTGCGCAACAATGGGCAGGCATCGGTCAGTTATGAAGTTGCCTTCTGGGGTAAACTCGCCGCGCCTATGGTCACCCTGGTGATGCTATTGTTGAGCATCCCTTTCGTGTTCGGCTCTCTGCGCAGTGTGAGTGTGGGGCAGAGGGTGTTCGTCGGTGCCATGCTGGGCATTGTCTTCTACCTGCTCAATCGGGCCTTCTCCTATATGGCTGTGGTCTATTCGTTTGATGCCCTGTTCGCCACAGCTCTGCCGTTGCTGTTCTTCATGGGGCTGGCCTGGTGGATGTTCCGGCGGGTGCCTTAGTTTTCTCTCCGCGTCGCCACAGAGCCACTAACTTATGGCGAAAAACAGGTGATCACCAGTCCCGTTATCTCAAAACTCGCCTGGGAGATGCTCGATAGCCCCTCTCCCTTGATGGGAGAGGGGTTGGAAAGAGGGTGAATCAAGAGCGGTTGATGCATTGAAGTATAAACTGCACTCACCCACCAATCTTTGTATTGGGAATTGTTTAGAGTGATGAGTGTGCTGATGGAGCCCCCTCTCCCCCAGCCCCTCTCCCACAAGGGGAGAGGGGAGCTACTCTCTCCATCTGGGTGGTACACCGATGATTGGTGCTTTTTTCTAACCTTTATCTTCTGTTTGGCTATCTCAATTCATGCCACAAAGCTCGATAGGCTAGGGAAACCAATTGAACTTACCCCATCAATATCCTATCGATCAAAGGTAATGGGATAGCAGTAATCATCTACGATTTTTTGCGGCCATTGGCGGTGTTTCGCGTTAATTTGCGGCCAATGGAATATTCAGTTTTTACTAATTACTGCAGGCCGAAAAAAGCACAAGACAAAACCCATAATCTGGGTCTAAAATCCGCGCATATTCCCAATCGATCCGAGAAGTTGAATCATGAGTCGAGTGCTGATAATCGGTGCCGGTGGTGTCGGCAGAGTCGTTACCCATAAGTGCGCCCAGGTACCTGAGGTTTTCTCTGAGATCTGGCTTGCCAGCCGAACCCTCTCGAAGTGCGATCAGATTGCCAGTGAGATCAAGTCCACGAGCATACGTACCGCCCAGGTGGATGCGGATCAAGTGCCAGAACTGGTCGAATTGATCAAACGGGTTAAGCCCGAACTGGTGATCAATGTCGCCCTGCCCTATCAGGACCTGACCATCATGGATGCCTGCCTCGAGACCGGTGTTCACTACCTGGATACAGCCAACTATGAACCGCCCGACGAAGCCAAATTCGAGTACAAATGGCAATGGGCCTACCAGGAGAGATTCCAGGCGGCGGGGTTGACCGCCCTGCTCGGATCCGGATTCGACCCCGGTGTCACCAATGTATTCACTGCGTACGCACTGAAACACCATTTCGACCGAATTCATCATGTGGATATCCTCGACTGCAACGCAGGCGATCACGGCTATCCGTTCGCCACCAACTTCAATCCTGAGATCAATATCCGGGAGGTTACCGCCAATGGCCGTTTCTATGAAGACGGTCAGTGGGTGGAAACCAGACCCATGGAGATCTCCCGGGTATTCGATTTTCCGGAGATCGGCCCACGCAAGATGTTCCTGCTCTATCATGAAGAGATGGAATCCCTGACCAAACATATCCCGGTGCAGCGGATGCGCTTCTGGATGACCTTCGGTGAAAGCTATCTGAAGCATCTCGAAGTGATCCAGAACCTGGGACTCGACAGCATTCAGCCCATCGAGTTTCAGGGCCAGCAGATCGTACCCTTGCAGTTTCTCAAGGCACTGTTGCCGGACCCAGCCACCCTCGGGCCGCGTACCAAGGGAAAAACCAATATCGGTTGTATCATCAAGGGTGAAAAAGCGGGCCAACCGGTCAGCCGCTATATCTACAATGTCTGCGACCATCAGGCCTGCTATCGGGAGACCCAGGCTCAGGGTGTCTCCTACACCACCGGTGTACCGGCAATGATCGGCGCCAAGATGATTCTGCAAGGCAAGTGGTGCAAGCCCGGTGTGTGGAATATGGAGCAGTACGATCCGGATCCGTTCATGGCGGATCTCAACCGATACGGCCTGCCCTGGCAGGACCAGCCATTTGAAATCGATATCGACACCCTGCCTGTCGATGAGTAGTGAATTCGATGCCCTGCCCTCACCCTGCTACCTGCTCGAAGCAGTCAGGCTGAGAGAAAACCTTCAGCTGATCGATCGGGTACAGCAGGCGTCAGGCTGCAATATCATTCTGGCACTCAAGGGCTTTGCCATGTGGTCGGCCTTTCCGATGGTGCGGGAGTATCTGTCGGGCTGTTCCGCCAGCTCCTACAATGAGGCACGCCTGGCGAAAACCCATTTCGGTGGGCATGTTCATCTGTATGCCCCAGCCTACTCCGAAGCTGAGTTCCCTGCACTGTTACCGTTGGCCGAAAGGATCAGCTTCAACTCCCTCTCCCAATGGCAGCGATTCGGCAATCAGGCCATTTCGGCCGGTAAGTCCTGTGGCTTACGGGTCAATCCAGCAATCGATGAAGTGACGACCGATCTCTACAACCCCTGCCACAGCCAATCCAGACTCGGCATCTCAGTTGAACAGGCTGCGCAGAATTTGCCAACCGGCATCGAAGGCCTGCATGTGCACGCTCTGTGTGAATCCGACGCCGATGCCAGCTTCAGACTGATCCAGGCCATCGAAGAGAAGTTCGCTCACTGGCTGCCCAACCTGAAGTGGTGCAATCTGGGTGGCGGCCATCTGATGACCCGCCAGGGTTACGATGTGGATGGACTGATCGAGACACTGAAAGGCTTTCGCCAACGCCATCCCCACCTGGATATCGTGCTTGAACCGGGCTCAGCCATCGCCTGGGATAGCGGCCCATTGGTTGCCACGGTACTGGATCTGATCGAGCGAGGGGGTATCGCCATCGCACTGCTGGATGTCTCGGCCACTGCTCATATGCCCGATGTACTGGAGATGCCCTATCGGGCGGAAGTACGTCATGGTGGTGAACCAGGCAGCCGTGCCTATACCTATCGACTCACCGGTCCTACCTGCCTGGCCGGTGACATCATCGGGGATTATGCATTCGAGCAACCGCTGCAAATCGGTGAGCGGATCGTGTTTGAGGATATGATTCACTACACGATGGTGAAAACCACCCAGTTCAACGGAGTCCCGCATCCGGCCATCGCGATTCGACATGAACAGGGTGAGATCGAAGTGATCAGACAATTCGGCTATGACGATTATGAGAGCCGACTCTCATGATGGTGCTTACACAAACTCTATTTGGTGGGGCATGGCACCACCCTACACCCTGAAATCAATGGTAAGGTGGGTCCATGCCCCACCATTCTTGCTAAAACTTGGATTCGTGTTAACAGAGACTACCCAAGCCGCTCAAAGATCTCCTGAATCGATTCGATGGATGCCTCAATGTGTTCCAGCATCATGGCGTCACGAGTTGCATCCGAATCGTTGTAACTGTGAAACATCCGAACGGTATTGCGTATCTGCCAGGTCAGCTCTTTGATCAACAACTCGATCTCATTGAATTCACCCAGGACCTGTTCATCAACCCTGGACAGCTCTCTCTCCTTACACAGCCATGCAGCAATTTCACTACTCAACAGGCCGGACTCATCCAGGGTAGAACGTATTCTGCAGGTGACAGCGGCAATCGCGGAAAGCTGCTTCGCATCATGCTGATCTATTCGCTCCTTGAGCTCCAACAGATTCTCGTGAATATCGTCCAGTGCCTGCTTTGCCTCTCTAAGAATATCGATCTGTCTACCCAGATTTTTTGCATAATCCTTTGGACAATCATCAGCCCTCAGTCTGACCGGTTGCAGGCCTGACTTTTTGATGATGGACATGGTCGCGCGATAGACTTCGTAACCATTGGTGGTCGGGTTGAGCTGCAGGTATGGCTTGATATCACCAAGGGTTCGTTGGCTGTTTCGAAAAGACTTTACCCGGATGGAGTGGATACTGTCAGTCATGTTTATGATCTTGCCAGGATTACCGAGCTGTTCCTCTCTCAAGGCGAATGGATAGCCTGCGCCAAAACAGTCCTCATGATGCTCTATGACGGCACGGGAGACCTCTGGATAGATGCCTGGCACTGAGTCCGCAATAATCTTACCCACGACGACATGCGCACGAACGGTACTCCACTCCTGAGCAGAGAGTTTTCTGTTGCTGCAGACGATGTCAGGATCCAGATGAAGCAGTCCAATATCGTGCATCAGGGCTGCAACCAGGATATCCCGCCGCTCATCCATGCTCAGTCCCATCTCCCGTGCGATCATGCTAGAGAGCCAGGCGGAGAAGATGCTCTTTTCAAACTCGGAATGCATCTGTGCCTCAAGCACGGTCAGTTTTTGAGTCAGTAGAGGATGCAGTCTCTCCAGTTGCAAAAGCTTTTCGAATTCCGGTCCATATTTCAGGGCCTCATTCACTCTGTGCAGATCGGGGTATTTTTCCAACAGGCGTCTGAATTCAGTGATCAGGGTCTGGGTATCTGCCTGATGTTCCAGACCAATCTGGATATCCAAAGGCTTCAGTAGCTTGTGCTTGATCAGCTGCTGTCGTACATCCCGATCGATGTTGATGCCCTTACGCGCCAGGAGTACGCCTTTGTCATTCAGAATATCGGATGTGGTGAACGCCTGATTTCCCTTGCTTGAGATCTCTGACAAGTGAACAGAGTAGAAACCGTTCTTGGCGTGCTCTGTGTACTGCTGAATTAACTCTTCCATTACTACCACGTTCTACCGCTACGTAGTTTTTACGACTTAAAAACTATCCCAAAATCACAAATTTTTTATGGTCGTTGTTCTGTTATATGGAATCTTTAATCAAATCCCTGTCAGACTCACTCTACGGCTAACTCTCACTTTACTTTAGAGACTTAGGGCTTAGGATCTGATTTTGCCAATCCAGCAGCGCCAACCCCCTATGTTTGCATCAATCAAGGGGACAAAAGAGTCGTTTGGATGAGTCTTAGGCCAGGCTTTCGATCAGGGGGATCTCTCTACCGTCGATCCCGGCTTTCAGCTGACGACTCTGAGTCAAAACCCGGCGGCATATTTTTTTATCCAGAAGGGCTACAGCCTGCCGCTCGAGATATTCAGCTCCCTTTTCATCACCCGCATCCCGTAACCGAACAGCCATCACTTCCAGTTCACGAACTGACGCCTGTTTAACCCTATGCCGGAAGCCTCTCGGTCTCGAACTTGTATCATCCATGCCCGGAAGCCGTTCATTATCAGTCAACATGTCACTTCCCCCGCTTAATTTTCAATCCATTCTTTATTGGACTTTTAACCCTGCCTGAGGCAGTCACAGCTGCACTGCCCCCTACAGACCTCAAACCCTCTACCAGCTTGGGACTCCTCCACCGAAATCGGTGACCAACCGAACCAAAGCAATCGTTATTCAGTCAGTTACAATAAATAATAGATGTTTAAATAATCTCTGAAGTGATCTTTGACACTGATACTTTGTGACAAATTACTGCGTTATCAAAAGCCAGCATTAGGTCGACTCGGCGGGGTGATAAGGGCGCTGTGGCTGAGGTAACGACTCGATATGCAACGCTGCCTCTATTGGTCTGTTCTGATCAGTCTGCCCAGATCATAACCCGCAGCCTGGACAATCTTCTCAATCACCGACCACTTTTCAGTGGTGATTTCAGGTTGTCGCGAGAGTACCCAGAGATACTTTCTGCTCGGCATACCGACCACCGCATAGTCGTAATCGCTGCCGAGTCCCAATATCCAGTAGTCTCCCCAGAACAGACTCCAGCCCAACAGGGAAACAAAACTGACCTCTAACTTTGCGTTCGTGCTATTGTCCACGATACGAGCAACTCCCTTTGCTTCATCCATCTCACCCTGTTGATCCTTGCAGCGATTGATGACCTGAATATCACCGCCCTCGAGCTGCTTATAATTGGCCGTCACTTCGCCTATACAGTGGTTCTGAAACCGGTTGGGTAATCTGGCTATTTCGTACCACGTGCCAAGGTAACGCTGCAGCTCAACACTGGACACCGTCTTCAACTGTGATTGATGCTGTGCACAGCCAATCACCATGCCCGACATCAGCACTGTCAGGCAACCCATCAATAGAAGTTTCAAGGTGCTTTTCATGAGCTGAGATCGAGGGGTTTTACCGGATCATCGATCCAGCTCTTATCCTGCTGCCAATCGATCGATGGATCATCCACAAAGAGCTCGATCTCGTTGCCATCCGGATCCTCAAAGTAGATGCTCTGACTGATTGTGTGGTCGGAAAGACCATGGATCTGAATACCCGCCTGATTGAGTCGATCGAGCGCCTGCTTCAGGGCGCTCAGATCATTACCCACTTTCCAGCCGACGTGATAAAGCCCGGTTCGGCGACCCTGAAGCGGACCCGGCGCCTCGCCCACTTCGATCAGCAGTAACTCATGATGGGTACGTCCACCGCTGAACATGACCCCTTTGCCGCCAAACATCGCACCCTGTGCCTGCAAGCCCAGAACTGCTGAGTAAAACTCTGTTGATGCCTGCAGATTCTTCACATACAACGCCACATGGCCAAGCTCTATCATCGGGTTATCCCACTGTTGTCAGTTGTCATTCTGGTCCGAACTCTGGGAGCGGGAATCTTATCCCGATCCAGTATCTTCGGATAGAGTCGCCAATAGTACTCGATGCGGGAAGCCCGCCGTCCCAAATTCGATTCCAGCCGAAGCCGTTCTTCCTCCTGCAGCGTTGGCAGGGTCAGCAGCGCAGGGGCTATCCAGTCCAGATAACGTTGCACCAGGGCACGGCTCAGATCATCCGGCCAATCTTCTGTCAAACCAAAGCTTGGTAAACCGCTTTGATCGATCCGCTCACCCAAGTCGGTTTCAGCATACTGACGATCCACATCCCAGGTCACCCACAGGTGATGGACATGAAAGCCCGCTCTTTTCCTGACCAACCTCTCGAGACGATCGATTTCCCTGAAGTGATGATCTCCACCAACCCCCCTACGCTCCAGGCAGCCTCGCCAGAAGCGGGGTTTGTGGTTGCTGTGTCTGGGACCCGGCTGCATCGACATCAACAGCGCCAGCGGCTTGCGATCTGTCTGATCGAGTAACCATAACTCGCGCCGATCCGTTAAAGGAAAGGGTAGTTCATCTTTATGTAGCAGGATCTGTTTTATCAGTCGATCAGACAGATCAGCGTACCAATCCCCGCTCACCATCGGTGCTTTGATCAACCCCTCCTTTTCAGACCACAGACCGATCAGTTGCCAATTGTTGATCGAAGCATGGGCATTCAGACTTCCCCAACCTCCATGCCGAACGATCTGCGACTCGATATGCCACACCCTGCCATTGGTGGTTGAGGCCCGTCCGCCCTCCAATTCGATGATCTGCAGAACACCAAGAAATGGATTCAAGCGACGTATCCCGTAGCAATTGACTGATGTGTTATCGATCATTCGTAGGTTGTCAAAATAGTCTGTGATTTTTCAAATCAGGTTCCGCAAGATTCTGATATCCAAGCGGAATCACCTCGTATAGATAGCCAACCACACTGTGCAACCGTTTCGACCTGCTGAGACAGGGATAGAGGGTCGAATTGTGTGGATAACTGCTCTTGATTGGTATAGCGGTCTACACCATTCATAGAATCTGTCCTCCTGAATCTGGCACAGACGTTTTTCTCTATAAGTCTGTGACAATAATTGTACAATTAAGTTTATTTTGTACAATATTCAGATATAATATTTGTACCATCTGGAATACAAGGTATAGCCCCGCAAAGCATCAATGAACCAGCAGACCGATCAGTCAGAGCCCGTCCGGGTTCTGCAAAGCCAGGGATTGGCCTCTGTCACACTGACAGCCCGCTGGTCCGATCAACAGGCCAGCCACGAGGAGCGGCTGCATGCTGAGAAGTTCAGCATCTGGCGCGAGGCGGATATGCTGCCGTCGGCAATCGGCCGGAACCTTGTCGGGCTTCAGCAGGGGGACCGGCTGGAAGCCCGAGTCCAACCCGGAGATTACACCGAGAACTGGCGCTCAACACGTCAGATTGTCACCAAACCGGCAAGTTTCAACCGCCACCATCGCCCGGGATTTGTGGTCACCCCCAGACTGGGACGCTTCTACCCGCAAGGTTTTTTCAAGGGAGTGGCCGGTATCTATCGTGAGGCGGTGGAGCCAGCCAGGATCATCGAACTGAACACAGAGCGCACGAAGCTGGATCTCAATCACCCCCTGGCCAGAACACGGGTCAAACTGCAACTGGGTATCGACAGGGTCCTACCGGGGCGTGACCGACTCAGTGGTCGTAGCGACAGCCTACTGGATGAGTTGCTTAAATTTCCGGGTCTGGCGACACCACTGCAGAGAGGAGAGGATACTGATTTCGGAGATGATGCCAACGGGCTGACACGAATGGATGACAGAGCGGATGAAGTGTTCTACACCACACCCCGCCTGATACAACATCTTGACTCCATGGCGCGTCGGCAACTCAATGCCCTCTACCGGAGACTGCTCCCGCCCCGGGCCGAGACACTTGATCTGATGGCGAGCTTTGATTCCCACCTGCAGGGAGCCGATCTGGGCAAGCTGTACCTGCTGGGTATGAACCAACAGGAGTTATCGAAGAACCGGCTTGCAGAGAGCCGCATAACACAGGACCTGAACCGAAAGCCGAATCTACCGTTCGACAGTGACAGCCTTGATGCCATCCTCTGCACGGCCGCCATCGAGTACCTGACAAAACCCGCCGAGGTTTTGGCGGAAACCCTGAGGGTATTACGTCCCGGTGGTATTCTGGTGATCAGCTTCAGCAACCGATGGTTTCCAACCAAGGCGATCGGAATATGGAGTGAATTGCATGAGGTTGAACGGCTGGGAATGGTTACCCAGTGGTTACGCCAGACCGGTTATAACAATCTCAATACCTTCTCTGCCCGAGGCTCGCCACGCCCGGCCGATGACATCTATGCGGGTCAGACACCCCACTCCGACCCTGTCTATGCCGCATGGGGTTACAAGGTGGACTGATCTGCAAACTTGCATCCCTGTGGGACCCAGATATAACCCGCATCCACATCGCCGAAAACCATGCCTTGAGCGTTGAGTGCATAGAGACCGGCAATATAGAGACAGACCACTGCATCCAATGCATCCTCATTGGACTTCAACGACCTGCCTGCAAGCTGATCAATCTCCCCCGGATCGAAATAGTTTTGCAGATCCGGGTCGATTTCGAGCGATAGCACCGGGCTGTTGTTCAGGTGCCCGATCAATTCCGCCAACTGTTTCTGACCAGCCCTCTTTTGTGCCACAGAACCTTTCTTGTAGAGCAGTCGGCGCTCAAGCCCGAAGATTTCGATCATCGCAGGATGCGGATAGCACTCGATCTGCCACTTGGCCTGACCCAGATGTTGAAAACCCTCTCTGCTGAGCTGCCTGGACAACGCCACACTATCCGCTTGGGGATAGAGGGTGGTGTTGCAAGCATGGCAGGCTGCCCCTCTGGATCCATAGACTCTGGAAAGCGCTTTTTCACATC
>JAEPDS010000013.1 GCA_016842065.1 Candidatus Thiodiazotropha sp. 'RUGA' | reverse complement strand
CCCTATCGATGAACTTTCAATGTGTTACCCATGTCTCCGAACACCTGTTACCCTTGACTCCGGTCTATACACCCATCAAGGGAGAGGGGCTTGCAGATTTGCTCAGGGTAGGCTGAAAGTTAGTGGGACAGGAATGATCATGATTCAAAAACAATCTCTAGGTCGTCCAGGGGAACTTTGTAAGGGCTGCAGGGTGATGACAAACTGTGTGATAAAGCCTCATTGCAGAGTGGCTTGAAAAGATGAAACAGAACAATGGCAATTGAAACGGCTGAGCGTATCCGGGTTCAGGGACTGGTGCAGGGGGTCGGTTTCCGCCCCAAGGTCTGGCACCTGGCCCGCGAGTGCGGTTTGCGCGGCTCGGTGTGGAACGATAACCAGGGGGTGGAGATCCACATCGGTGGTGAGGCCGCTCAGATCGACCGGTTCTGCCAGTTGTTGTTGGATGATCCACCGCCCTTGGCGCGGATCGATGAGCTTAAGCGCGAGCCAGCCGACAGCCTGCCGGAGCAGGCTTCCTTTGAGATCACTGTAAGTCAGCAGGGTGAGATCCAGACCGGTGTGGTACCCGATGCCGCCACCTGTCAGGCCTGTATCGAGGATTTTCAGGATCCGCACAACCGCCGTTATCGTTACCCCTTCACCAACTGCACCCACTGCGGGCCCAGACTGACCATCGTCGAGCGTATCCCCTACGACCGGGCCAATACCAGCATGCGCCATTTTCCTCTCTGTGAGGCCTGTCGCAGTGAGTATGAGAACCCGGCAGACCGGCGCTTTCATGCTCAGCCCAATGCCTGTCCTGTTTGTGGGCCCAGGGTCTGGTTGGCTGATGCCCAGGGTGAAGTGATCGAGCCGACTGAAGCCGGTGAGGATGCGATCCATGAGGCGAGCCGACGCCTCGCCCAGGGGGCGATATTGGCGATCAAAGGCATCGGTGGTTTTCATCTCGCCTGTGACGGTACCAATGAACAGGCGGTGACGAGCCTGCGGGAGCGCAAAAGGCGTCACCACAAGCCCTTTGCGCTGATGGCCAGGGATTGTGAGGTGATTCGGCGATACTGCAAACTCAGCGATACAGAAGTCGAGTTGCTGGCTGAGAGCAGTGCGCCCATCCTGTTGCTCGAACAGCTGGAGGATAACGGGCTGCCGGAGAATCTGGCTCCGGGCCAGGCCTCCCTGGGCTTCATGTTGCCCTACAGTCCTTTGCACCATCTGTTGCTGGCCGACTGGGATCGGCCTCTGGTGATGACCAGTGGCAACATGATCGAAGAGCCCCAGTGTATCGATAACCGGGAGGCCACTGAAAGGCTGCAGCCCCTGGCCGATCTGTTTCTGCTGCACGACCGGGAGATCATCAACCGGGTGGATGACTCGGTGGTTCGATTGGTTGATGGCGAGGCGAGACTGCTGCGCAGGGCGCGGGGTTATGCGCCGGCGCCCATTCCACTGCCAGAAGGTTTTGAACAGGCGCCGGAGCTGCTTGCCCTGGGGGGCGAGCTGAAGAACACCTTCTGTCTGGTGCGGCAGGGGCAGGGAATTCTCTCCCAGCATATCGGGGATCTGGAGAATCTGATCTCCTACCAGGACTATCTGAAGAACCTGGCGCTCTACGCCGGGCTTTACGATCACCATCCCAGCCACCTGGTGGCGGATCGTCATCCCAACTATCGCTCGACCCAGCACGCCAGAGCTTTGGCGGAGGAGCAGGGACTGGAGTTGCTGCTGGTGCAGCACCATCATGCCCATATCGCCAGTGTGCTGGCTGAGAATGACTGGCCTTTGGATGGGGGCGAGGTGCTCGGGATCGCCCTGGACGGCTCCGGCTATGGAGACGATGGCACCATCTGGGGTGGCGAGTTTCTGTTGGCGGACTACCTTGGCTTTCAGCGCCTGGGGCATCTGAATCCGGTCGCGCTGCCCGGAGGCGTGCAGGCGATCAAACAGCCCTGGCGCAACACCTTCAGTCAGCTCAATCACTATCTGGGCTGGCCGACGGTTGTCGAGCAATGGGGTGATCTTGAGCCGGTGAAATGGTTGCAGCAACAACCCATTGAGGTGCTTTCCCGTATGGTCAGTGGTGGCGTCAACTCACCCATGAGCAGCTCCTGCGGCCGTCTGTTCGATGGGGTGGCGGGGCTGTTGAACCTCTGTCGGCAGGAGATCAGCTACGAGGGGCAGGCCGCCATCGAGCTGGAGACCCTGGCCCGGCTCGGTCGGGAAGAGGGGGGTGAGGGCTACAGATTGAACCCTGTTACGGCCGATGGCGTCCAATCTCTGCAGGCTGAGCGACTCTGGTTGGGTCTGTTGGAGGATCTGCGCCAGGGCGTTGCCGTTGAACACATCGCCTGGCGTTTTCATGCCGGTTTGGCGATCAGCATCAGCGAACTGGCGGCACAGCTGGCCCGACAGGCGCAAGTCGAGACCATCGCCTTGTCCGGAGGGGTGTTTCAGAACAAGTCCCTGTTCGAGCTGGTTTCCGCCAACCTGAACGGGCAGGGGTTCAGGCTGCTCAGCCACCGCCAGGTGCCCTCCAACGATGGGGGGTTGGCGCTGGGCCAGGCCGCCATCGGAGCGGCTGTCGCTTTGTCCTGAACAGGCTACATTTAAAGTTAGAGGAGGCGGTATTTGGGCGTCGCAGATGAACGACCATTTTCCTACAAAATATTGGCACAAACTCTCTGAAGACCGGGTGCAGTGCGATCTGTGCCCCCGCTATTGCAAGATCAAAGAGGGTAAGCAGGGCTTCTGCTATGTGCGCGAGAACTACCAGGGCGCGGTGGTGTTGAACACCTATGGCCGCTCCAGTGGATTCTGTGTCGATCCCATCGAGAAGAAACCCCTGAATCACTTTCTGCCCGGAACGCCGATCTTCTCGTTCGGTACCGCGGGTTGTAATCTGGCCTGCAAGTTCTGCCAGAACTGGGACATCAGCAAATCGAGACAGCAGCATACCCTGGCCGATGCCGCCTCACCGGAAGCCATCGCCCAGGCCGCCAGCAACAGCGGCTGTCGCAGTGTGGCCTACACCTACAATGATCCGGTGATCTTTCACGAGTATGCCATCGATGTGGCTCAGGCCTGCGCCGAGTTGGAGATCAAATCGGTGGCGGTCACCGCAGGCTATGTCTGCGAGGAGCCCCGCGAGGAGTTCTACCGCTACATGGACGCGGCAAATGTGGACCTGAAATCGTTTGACGAACAGTTCTATCACAAACTGACCGGTGCCCATCTGCAGCCGGTGCTGGATACACTGCTCTATCTGAAGTCGCAGACCTCGGTCTGGATTGAGCTCACCACGCTGCTGATTCCCGGCGAAAACGACTCCGATCAGGAGCTGCAAGCGATGAGCCAGTGGGTGGTGGAGAACCTCGGGCCGGAGGTGCCGATGCACTTTACCGCCTTCCATCCCGACTGGAAGATGCGTGACCATCCGCCCACACCCCATACCACCCTGAGTCGGGCAAGAAGGATCGCCATGCAGAACGGGGTAAGGTATGCCTATGTGGGGAATGTTCATGATGCTCAGGAGTCGAGCACCTGGTGCCACCATTGCGGCAGCCTGTTGATTCAACGGGATTGGTATGAGTTGGGAAGCTGGGCGCTGACCCCGGATGGGTGTTGTCAACAATGTGGCACGCAAGTGCCAGGGCTATTTGAAGCCGAACCTGGCGTGTGGGGGAGTCGTCGTCAAGTGGTCAATCTTCAAAGAGGTGTGCAATGACCGTCAGGCAACCGGCAGTCGCCGATCTTTTCTATCCTGGCGACCCGGCCGGGCTGAGTAACATGATAAAGGGTTATCTGGATGCTGTGGTACCCGAGGGTGAACCACCCAAAGCACTGATTGCGCCCCATGCCGGTTATATCTATTCCGGTCCCGTGGCGGCTCGGGTCTATGCCCGTCTGAAACCGGTGGCCGACAGGATCCAGCGGGTGGTGCTGCTTGGTCCCTCTCACCGGGTGCCTTTTCATGGATTGGCCATCAGCAGTGCGGACGCCTTTCGAACCCCTTTGGGGGATATACCCCTGGATAAAGCGTTGACAGCCGAGCTGGAGAACCTGCCACAGGTGGTTCATCTCGATCAGGCCCATGCCAACGAGCACTCGTTGGAGGTTCAACTGCCGTTTCTGCAGCACATTTTGCATGACTTTGCCTTGTTGCCCATCGTGGTGGGGGATGCCATGGGTGAGGCCGTATCAGAGGTGCTGAGTAAAATCTGGGGTGGGCCGGAGACGTTAATCGTGATCAGTTCCGACCTCAGCCACTATCACGACTACGAAACAGCACAGCGACTGGACCAACAGACCAGTGAATCAATCGTCAGCCTCGATCCGGATTCGATCCGCTACGAGGATGCCTGTGGCAGGATCCCGGTTCAGGGTCTGCTGTTGCTTGCCAGGAAACTGGGTTTGCAGGGTGAAATCGTCGATCTTCGCAACTCAGGAGATACGGCCGGGGATAAGAGCCGGGTCGTGGGTTATGGCGCCTACGCCTTTACCGAGCCTTCATTGAGCCTTTGAAGAAGCGCTTGAACTGCTATCCATGAAGCGTCGTTTCCAGCGGGATCCCTATGTGGCTCATCTGACATCCTGGATCGTTCAGACGGGTCGTGAGCTGAAACCGGACCGGCAGGTGGCCGAGTCATTTCTGCAGGCACTCGATGGTGATGATCAGCGGTTTTCATTCCGTACCTTCTCTGATTCGGCCTATACCCGGAGAGGTTCAGAGGATCCCTTGGAAAAGACACTTCACGGCTCGCTCGCCGACTGTTGGGAGAGCCTTGTGCAGCTCAACAGTGAAGGTGCGGTGATTACCGCTACCATCAATCAAACCAATGGAACAGGGCGCCGTGTCGAGGATATCTGCCGTGTCCGGGCGATCTTCATTGATGACGATCAGGGTGTTGATATCGAGCGGTTTACCGTACAACCCCATATCCAGGTAGAGACTTCGCCGCATCACTATCACTACTACTGGCGGGTTGAAGATTTTCCTCTGAGTGAATTCCAGACCTGTCAGCAGCAGTTGGCCAGACGCTACCAGGGGGACAGCCGGGTGCAGGCACTCAACCAGTCGATGCAACTGCCGGGTTTCTGGCGCAGGAAACGTTTGAGCCATCCCAGGTTACCTAAGGTTATAGCGATATCAGAAGCGCCACCATTGAATAGGCGGCTGGTCGAAACGTTAGTTGGTGGATAGTTCTTGGCTGCTTTATTCATGCAGCAAATTTACGCAATTAATTATGTTGCTAATCCCGGATTTCATGATGACAGATGTCCCTGAAAATCGTTCGCGTGGAGTTGCTGGTTGGTTTTCGGTATGGATCGATTGATGGACTAAGAGAATCAACCAGTTTAATTTTCCAGAGACCACAACTGGAAACGGTTACATATTATCTGAATACCAAACATTTGGTCTTATAGCTCCCCTCTCCCCTTGCGGGAGAGGGGCCGGGGGAGAGGGGGAGAAAGAACGGCACCATTTTATGAATACTCATCAAGCTGAAAACAAAGGTTTAAAAAGGCTCTATCTTTTATTCGCATCAAACGCTTCGCGTACACCCTCTCCCCAACCCCTCTCCCGTAAAGGGAGAGGGGCTTTAAGACCCTTGATGGTTAGGCTGAAAGTCTATGCGTTAGCAATAAGATCACACATAAAACCCTTAGGGATCCGCAACTCCAAATACAAGAAAACCCTAGCTCGGGAAATCCCGTATATAAGGATTAATCTGTTTCTGAGTTAATGGGCTTTTGTCACCCAGGAAACGGATTCAAACAACAATCCTTGGTGGCGATTCAGCAGAACAGGGAGTGGTTGTGAGTAAATTGAATAGGCAAGTAAAACTGTTTTTGATGCTGTTTCTACTCAGCTTGAGTCTCCAGGCAGGCAGCCTGCCAAAGCTGGATATCACCTGGAACTGCGGTGCCTGCACACACAATGCGAAGGTCATTCCATTGATCCGACAGGCCTACCGGGCTGAAGCCCAAAGCGGTGGTCGCACCATCTCAACAACCGAGATCGCCCAGGTGGAGATCATCGATTTCAGGCAGCGAAATCCCGGCACCCGGGTGATGCTCGGAATCATGGCAGGAAAAGACCGGCTGGGTCTGAGAATCACCTACAAGGCGTTGGAGTACTACACCAGCGACACTTCAGCCAATGCGATTCAGGGTATGAATCATCTCTGCACTGCTGTGGGAGCGGAGACCTATCAGCAGCTCGATTGGGCGACGAAATAGTGTTGTATAAGCCCTGAATCAAAGCTAATCACTGCCGTTCATTAACTCAGAATTAGCCAGGGAGATGTATAAAAGCCCCTCTCCCTTGATGGGAGAAGGGTTGGGGAGAGGGTGAGCATCTTGAGCTGAAACTAATCTATTCAGTTGCCGGGTTAATGAAGTATAAAACCTCACACAGAGGTTTTTAAGTATGAGGGTGTTGTTTGATATTCCCCCTCTCCCCCGACCCCTCTCCCGCAAGGGGAGAGGGGAGCTATTCTCTCCATCTGCTTGGTGCTTTTTTACAGCCGGTAATAAAATCGCTATATCTTGAGTATCTCAATCCGGCCGCTACGCAGTCGCCTGGCTTCCTCAGGGTTATCTGTCTCCGAACAGGTGATGAACAGGGTGTCTCCAGCTGCGCCACCCACCATGCAGGCGTAGGGATCACCGACCGGTATGACCTCACGTAAGATCTCGCCGCCTTGCTTGACCAGTAGCAGGCGCGAAAGGTTCGGTGCAGCAACCCAGAGATTCTGTTGGCTGTCCAGGGCGATGCCGTCAGGGTAGGCGCCATTCAGATCGGCCCAAACCCTGCGCCCGCTCAAATTGCCGTCGGCGGAGACGGTAAAGGCGGTGATGCGGGAGGCGAAAGTCTCCGCCACCAGCAGTGTCTTGCCATCCTGACTCAAGGCGCATCCATTGGGAAAGATCAGCTGCTCCGCAGCCAGTTGCGGCTTGGCATCGGGGTCGACCAGGATCAGTTCAGCGGGCGCCTGGGCCTCACCACCATGCAGGTCAAAACCGAAGTTACCGGTATAGCAACGCCCCTGGGGGTCAACCAGCAGGTCGTTACAGTGAAACGAGGCTAGTGCATGCAGATCGGCATAGAGTGAGAGTTTGTGGTCGGTAAGGGCCAGAATCCGGCGCTTGGTCATGGAAACCACCAGCAGACGGCCGTCCGGCAGCCAGCCCAGCCCACCGGGCAGATCATCCAGTTCGGCTACGACATGCGACTCTCCCTGCTGATTAAGCCTGACCACCTGTTGGGCGTGCTGATCGGTGAACCAGAGTTGGTTGTCCCGCCAACGGGGGGCTTCAGGGAACATCAATTGATCGAGTACTACCTGAGTTTCTGCATGGCCGGGAGTGAGTTGCAGGCGTTTCATGATCTGGTCGGCAATCGCATCGGCGGGTTGCTCTATCGACAGCTTGAGCGCGTCTGAAGGGGGTTCAAGGTCGTTGAACTGGCTCTGTAGCAGTTCCGCTCTCATGAAGTGATCTGTACGCTTTTTGAGGCGCGACAGGATCAGTTCATAGGATCCTTCGAGATAGACAAAATGTACCGTCCCAGGGGATCTCATCAACTGATCCCGATAGCTCTGTTTCAGCGCGGAACAGGAGAGGACGGCGCAGCGATCCATCTGCAGATGTCTGTCGATGAGATCTGCCAGGCTGGCCAGCCAGGGTTGGCGGTCCTGATCATTGAGTGGTTCCGCCGCCGCCATTTTTGCCCGGTTTTCGGCCGGGTGATAGTGGTCTCCCTCGATAAACCGCCAGCCGGTCTTCTCTGCAAGCAGCCGACCGACAGTGGATTTACCCGAACCGGATACCCCCATCACGATGATAATCACTCGCTGTTCCTCCTTGCATGCACCCTTGGCAGATGCTCCTCATCATAGCCGAGTGCGGCTTTCGCCACATCCGCATAAATAATGACCCTATAGGCGCGATCATTTTGATTTCAACGCTGAGCCTGTTTAGGGTGTCATTCAACAGTAGGCACTTCATTATCAGGAGGTAGATTCATGGAGTACGGCCCACGGGAGATCACCACCCCTTTTCGCCCCATACCGCTGGAAGTTCCGGAGGGTATGAAGCCCAATGAGTTTTTCAACAGTACCGAAAACCTCAACGATCTGGTGCATAACAACGGCCTGTTGATGAATCCGGAGAATCTGCTGCTCTATCGCAAGGCGCTGGGCCACAGCACCGAGTTCGATACCTCGATCATCTACAACACCTCCAAGGTGATTCTGAATCCGCTGGGTCGGCCGGTGCGGCGTACCCAGGTGCCTCAGGATGTGCGGCATGTCTGGAACCGCATGAATCAGATCATCATTGAATACATGCTGGAGGCCTATCCCGATCCGGCGGAGCATCTGTTGCTGGCCGGTGAAGCCAGTCTCGATGCCACCTGGCCGCTGACCTCGCCGGGTGTGCCGAGTATTCGTATGCTGCACAACCATTTCATCAGCTTTCCCATGGCTCAGTTGAGGCAGGCGGAAATGGCCGACCAGAAAAACCCCAATCTCTCGGATGGTGGCCAGCACAGTCTGTTTCAGGCCTATATGCGGGATGTCTACCGGGAGTTTTTTGACAGTGCGCTGGAGCTCAAGGTGTTGAAACCGATCAGCTCGGATGAGTCGGGTATCAAACTGACCGGCTATCCACAGGGACTGCCTTGTTGGGAGATTCGTGGTGGAGGCGCCGCGCTGAAGAATATTCGCTTCTGGCATGAGTATGACGCCATCCTGGAAGGCTTTATCGATTTCTATCGGACCTTTTTCAGTCAGGTTTCAACCCGCAACGCGCCGATGCCAAGGGATGTCTACTATCCGGAGCAGGTCGAGAGCATGCTGCTTTTCAACAACGACTTTCTGGCAACCGCGAAAAGGGTCAGGGACCGCTGTATCGTCGATGCCAAGTATGCCAATTCGGTTCGCTGGCAACCAGCATTTAAACAGCTGATCTACAGAAACGAAGCAGGAAAACTGATTGTCACCATCAGTCAAAACTCGATTGGCAACGCGATCACTGAGCTATTGGGCGTGGTGGTGAAACGGGTACCCGATGCCGAGGCCTATGAAAAAGCGGAACCTGCGTTACTGGAGAGACTGCTTGAAGTACGGCGCCGACTCATCGAGGCTGACCTGGGATCAGGCATCGCAACCGATTACTGGCCGGCAGAATAAAAGAGAATCAGTCCGTAAATGAACGCTAATGAACGCAAATAGGGCTAACTACTTCAGGTGCTGATTTCTGATCTGCCGGTAGTAGGATCATTGATTTGAGAGCTTTTTGCGGTGATTGGTGTTCATTCACGGTTGATCAGTAGACTGTCAATCCGCAGTGAATCGTCTTATCTAGCCGGTATCACGATTCTGACAACACTGAACAACAGGGCTGCCGCTACCACCACCGAGGGCCCTGCCGGTGTGTCCCATTGCCAGGAGCCTGCCAGTCCCAGGATGACCGCTATGGCGCCCATCACGGCCGCCAGTAACGCCATCTGTTCCGGTGTGCGGCTGAGGTTTCTTGCCGCCGCTGCTGGGATAATCATCATGGATGTAACCAACAGCACACCAACGATTTTCATCGATACCGCAATCACCAGTGCGATGAGCAGCATAAAGGCGATTCGTACGGCCACCACCGGGGTGCCTTCGACCTGTGCCAGCTCTTCATGAACCGTGATTGACAGCAAGGGTCTCCAGATCAGCATCAGGATGGTGAGAACCACGAATCCACCCCCCCAGACCCACAACAGATCGGTGGCGTTGACCGCCAGAATGTCACCAAACAGATAGGCCATCAGATCGACCCTTACCGAGGTTTGGAAGGCCATCACCACCAGACCCAGAGAGAGGGCGCTATGGGCCAGAATGCCGAGTTGGGTATCGTGAGAAAGGTGGCTGTTTCTGTTCATGCCGACCAGTAACAGGGCAAGCAGGATACTCAGCAGGATCACGGAAAGATTGAGGTTGATTCCCAGCAGAAAACCGAGCGCGATACCGAGCAGGGCGGAATGGGCGAGTGTGTCACCGAAATAGGCCATTCTTCTCCACACCACGAACACACCCAATGGGCCGGTTACCAGTGCGACCCCCAGTCCGGCGACCACCGCTCTTAGCAGAAAATCATCCATGCCCATGCCCCTCGTGATCAGACTCCACATTGCCATGGATGTCATGAGTGTGGTCATGATGATGGGTATAGATCGCCAGTTCCGCCTGGGCAGCGGTGCCGAACAGTTCCAGATAGGCGGGATGCTGACTGACGCTGTCCGGATGACCGGAGCAGCAGACGTGATGGTTGAGGCAGAGCACCTGGTCCGTATTCGCCATCACCAGGTGAAGATCATGGGAGATCATCAATACACCACAGTTGAAACGATTGCGGATACGGGTGATCAGGTTGTAGAGAGCCGCTTGACCGGTGATATCCACACCTTGAACCGGTTCGTCCAATACCAGCAGATCCGGTTGCCGCAACAGGGCTCGGGCCAGCAGCACCCGCTGGTGTTCACCCCCGGAGAGCCGCTGCATGGGGTAATCGGCAAGCGGCTCGATAGCCAACTCCTGCAGAACATCCTGCATGCTGAGTTTGCTGTTTTTGCCCGCCATCGCGAGAAAACGCCTGACGGTTAGTGGCATATTCTCCGAGAGGGACAAGTTCTGGGGCATGTAGCCGATGCAGAGTCCCGCTGATCGGACGACTTTGCCACTGTCGGCTTTGATCAGGCCAAGCATGACGCGTATCAAGGTTGTTTTTCCGGCGCCATTGGGTCCGATCAGAGTTACAATCTCCCCGCGCCGAACCGCCATGTCCACATCCTGCAGTACCGCTCTTCCCTGATGAGAGATGCTAACCGCTTTAGCTTCGATCAGCGTCTCTGGCTGGTTACTCATCTTGACTTCTATGTTTGCACTGATCGCAGGTACCGCTGATCTCCAGCGTCCATTGCGCCACAGTGAAACCGAGTTGATTCGCACCTTTCGCGATGACAGAACCGATCTGGGCATTATCCAGTTCCGCTACCTGTCCGCAGCTCTCACAGATCAGAAACTGTGCCGTGTGATCGTGTCCGGCATGGCTGCAACCCACATAGGCGTTACGTGAGCTGATGCGGTGCACCAGGCCGTTCTCCATCAGGAAATCCAATGCCCGATAGACTGTGGGCGGCGCTGCTTTGCGTCCTTCGTGGGTCAACTGATCGAGCAGCTCATAGGCACCAACCGGTTGATGGTTGGCCCAGATCAACTCCAAGACCTGATGACGCAGCTTGGTCAGACGTAATCCCTGTTGCTGACAATAGGCTTCAGCATTTTTCAGCGCATGGGAGACGCAGTGTTTGTGATCGTGGTCAGCACTTGGGAAGGGTGGATTATTGTGAGTCATTTTACACCACCCAGACAGGATGCAAGGTTTTCAGCTAAGCCGTTCATCAATTGAAAATAGGCCTCCTCTCCTGGAGTAAGCGCCATGCCCAGTGGATCCAGTATACCGGCAGATGCATCGGTACCGTCAATCAGGGTATCGACCAGTTTCGGTTGAAACTGCGGCTCACTGAAGACACAGATGGCCTCCAGCCTGCGGATTTTCTGCCGCAGTTCATGGATATGTTTGGCACCACTCTGGCGTTCCGGACTGATACTGACTGAGCCGACAGCCTTGAGACTGAAATGGTCTTCAAGGTAGTGATAGGCATCATGGAATACAATGAATGGACGATTTTTTACAGCAGAGACTGTGGTCTTGAATGCCATCTCCGATTGATCGATTTGCTGCAGCATGCGCTTCAGGTTGGATTGGTATTTCTCGCTGTGACCGGGATCCAGATCGATCAGCACCTTGGCGAGATGACGCACCATGCTGCGGGCATTCGCAGGGGAGAGCCAGATATGGTTATCTGTTTCGTCGCCGTGATCTGATTCAGGGTGTTTTGCATGATCATGGTGTTCTTTGTGGTCATGTTGTTCTTCGTGATCATGGTCTTCTTCATGATCATGACTGGCCCAATCGAGATCATGCCGCACGGGCAGAAAATGCATGTTGGGAATATCCAGCAAACTGATCACACGATCTGGGTTGTTATCATTTTCGATCACGCTGGAGAGCGGTGACTCCAGCGAATCACCGATCCACACCAGAAGGTCGGCCTGGTTCATCGCCCGGACATCCGATGGCTTGAGTGTCATGGTATGGGGCGACTGATTGCCTTTCAGCAGCAGGTAGGGTTCGCCGACGCCACTCATCAAGCCTGAAACCAGGGAGTGTACCGGTAGAATGCTGACCACCACCTTGAGTCCGGCTGAACTGGAACCGCTGAACAAAATGGTTGCAATGAAGATCAGTAGAGTGGCAGACGGCTTACTTCTGTGAGTCATGATGCTTGATAATAAAAAGTTTTCTTTTACTGTAATGTTATATTGTAACATAATGCGGCAGCATGATTGAAACTCCAATTGAATCGGATTACATCTTTCTAAGATGAGCTTTTTAAGTGCTTTTAGCGTGTCTGCACGATGGCTGAAAGTTCTGATCCAGAGTCAGCTGAATTTATAAAAGAGGCCTGGCTTAGGGTTGATCGTTTATCGCCTGGTAATGAAGAGATTGTTGGCAGGTTTGATAGCCAGCCAGTGAGTAATACCGGCACACTCTGACATATTTGGAGGATTTGAATTAGGCAGATAACGCGCAATATCAATCACTATCCAAACTGGTCTCTCTATGAAGTTATTCGCGCCCCTGCTTCAGTCGCAAGAAGATTTGGATTTCTGCGCAAAAAACATCAGATCCTTTTGACTTGGAAGTAGCGATGGATTAGACTTCCACCGAAATTGAGTTGGTTGATTAACTTGTTGATTTTATAACAACATTAACCAACCGTAAGACGGAAAACTCTTACCTAGCGGGCCGGCCCTGATGCGCCGGCTTTTTTTGTTTCAAGTGGCCTCTCGTATGGGCCACCACTGATGAGGATGCACACGAATGCCTGTTATCTCTCTTCCCGATGGTTCCCAACGTACTTTTAACGATTCGGTAACGGTCCATGATGTGGCGGCCGATATCGGTCCAGGTCTGGCCAAGGCGGCCATGGCCGGCCGGGTCAATGGTGAACTGGTCGATACCTCCTTTCTGATCGAGGTGGACAGTGAACTTGCCATCGTTACCAGTCGTGACGATGATGCCCTGCCTCTGTTACGCCACGATGCGGCCCATGTTATGGCGCAAGCGGTACAGGAGCTCTATCCCGGTACCCAGGTGACCATCGGTCCTGCCATTGAAGATGGTTTCTACTACGACTTCGCCCGTGACGAGCCGTTTACACCGGAAGATCTGAAAAAGATCGAACAGCGGATGCAGGAGATCGTCAAGCGCAATCTGCCGATTACCCGGGAAGTCTGGGATCGGGAAGAGGCGATCAAGACTTTCGACTCGATCGGTGAGACCTATAAGGTCGAAATCATCAAAGAGTTCATCCCTGAGGGCGAAGAGGTTTCCGTCTATCGCCAGGGTGAGTGGTTCGATGTCTGTCGTGGTCCCCACCTGCCCAGCACAAACATGCTGGGTAAGGGCTTCAAATTGATGAAAGTGGCCGGTGCCTACTGGCGGGGCGACTCCAACAACGAGATGCTGCAGCGTATCTACGGCACGGCCTGGCGGGACAAGAAGGAGCTGAAGGCCTATCTGCACCGACTGGAAGAGGCCGAAAAACGGGATCACCGCAAAATCGGCAAGACCCAGGATCTGTTCCACACCCAGGAAGAGTCTCCCGGTATGGCCTTCTGGCACGACAAGGGCTGGCGCATCTACCTTACAGTTCAGCAATATGTCCGGGACAAGCTGAAAGATAACGGTTACCAGGAGGTGCATACGCCGCAGGTGATCGATCGCAGCCTGTGGGAGAAATCGGGGCATTGGGATAAATTCCGTGACGACATTTTCGTTACAGAGACCGATGATCGGGTCTACGCCATCAAGCCGATGAACTGCCCGGCGCATATTCAGATCTACAACCATGGACTGAAGAGTTACCGGGATCTGCCGCTGCGCCTGGCGGAATTTGGTTCCTGCCATCGAAACGAACCCTCCGGCACCCTGCATGGTCTGATGCGGGTGAGAAACTTCGTACAGGACGATGCGCATATTTTCTGTACCGAAGATCAGATTCTCTCCGAGGTGATCGCTTTTAACACCTTGCTGCTCGAGGTCTACAAGGATTTTGGCTTCGACGAAGTGCTGGTGAAGCTCTCCACCCGACCGGAAAAACGGGTGGGTTCGGATGAGGTTTGGGATAAAGCGGAGAAAGCGCTGGAAGAAGCCCTCAATCAGCAGGGACTCGATTGGGAGCTGCAACCGGGGGAGGGCGCCTTCTACGGACCGAAGATCGAATTCTCCCTGCGGGACTGTCTCGGCCGGGTCTGGCAGCTGGGCACCATACAGCTTGATTTCTCCATGCCAGATCGTCTTGGTGCGAGCTATATTGCTGAAGATAATAGTAAAAAGGTGCCTGTAATGCTGCATCGGGCGATCCTTGGATCGCTGGAGCGATTCATCGGAATCCTCATCGAGCACTATGCTGGCGCACTGCCGATCTGGCTGGCTCCAGTGCAGGCTGTGCTGCTGAATATCACCGATCGGCAGTCCGAATATCTGAATAAATGCCTCAAATCACTGCGGGATAACGGATTTCGGGTCGAATCGGACTTGAGAAATGAGAAGATTGGCTTTAAAATCCGCGAGCATACGTTGATGCGCGTGCCTTATCTTCTGGTCATTGGTGATCGGGAGATGGAGGAAGGGACCGTCGCTGTGCGTACTCGCACGGGTGAGGATCTGGGATCCATGCCGCTGAGCGAGTTCATGGAGCGGGCCAACGCAGAAGTGTCTCAACGAGTAAATTGAGTGTAAAAGCACTGGTTTTCCGGTGCTTTTTCTACTTTTAGGGTTTGGACTTTTTGGAGGAACCGACTATCGCTGCTGTGAAAAAGCACCGTCTTAATGATGACATTACGGCTGTTAAAGTAAGACTCATTGGCGCTGATGGTGAACAAGTAGGTGTTGTATCGATTGAAGAGGCCCTCAGGGCTGCTCAGGATGCAGGACTGGATTTGGTGGAGATCGTGCCGAACGGGGAGCCCCCGGTTTGTCGCGTGATGGATTACGGCAAGTTTCTATTCGAATTGAAGAAGACGAAACAGGCTGCCAAGAAAAAGCAGAAGCAGGTTCATATCAAAGAGATCAAATTCCGGCCAGGGACTGGCGAAGGGGATTATCAGGTAAAACTGCGCAACCTGATACGTTTCCTTGAAGATGGGGATAAGACCAAGGTAACCATGCGGTTCCGTGGTCGTGAGCACGCTCACCGTGAATTGGGTTTGGAGCTTCTTGAACGGGTTGAAAAGGATCTGGCTGACTATGGTCAGATGGAACAGAAACCCGCGATGGAAGGCCGCCAGATGGTGATGGTGCTCGGTCCCAAGAAAAAGTAACTTTTTTTACGCCTTAAGGCGTACAAATCGCGGAGTTAAAACGATGCCCAAGATTAAGACTAATCGTGGTGCGGCCAAACGGTTCAAACGCACCTCGTCCGGTTCATTCAAGCGTAACTGCTCTCATCGCCGTCATATTCTGACCAAGAAGAGCACCAAGCGGAAACGCCAGTTGCGTTCACCCAACACCATCGCAAAGTCCGATGTGGCGATCGCCCGTCGTATGATGCCTTACGCCTAACTTAACGAATCGGATCTGAACAATGTCTCGAGTAAAACGTGGTGTACAAGCACGCGCCCGTCATAAAAAGGTGCTTGATGAAGCTAAGGGTTATTACGGTGCCCGTAGAAAAGTTTATCGTGTCGCGAAGCAGGCGGTCATCAAGGCCGGTCAATATGCTTATCGCGATCGCCGTCAGAAAAAGCGCCAGTTCCGTGCGCTGTGGATTGCCCGGATCAATGCCGGCGCGCGTGACAACGGTCTCTCTTACAGCCGCATGATCAACGGTCTGCATCTGGCTAACATCGAAGTCGATCGTAAGATGCTGGCTGACCTGGCGGTGAACGACAAGGCGGCATTTAGCGTGCTGGCAGAACAGGCCAAGGCCGCGCTTTCCAGCTAAATAACTGCTGTTTTCCGGTTCGTCCGGCGGCAGAGTAAGCAAAGAAGGGGAAGGCCTGAGGCTTTCCCCTTTTTTTGTCATGGATCCCTTAATTCGCTCACTTGAGGTTTAAATAGACAGATGGAAGAATCCACATTGGACTTACAAAGTCTGATTGAAGCTGCCGAAAGTGCAATCAAACAGGCCGACAGTCTGCCCGCATTGGATGAGATTCGCGTCTCCTATCTGGGTAAGAGTGGCCAGTTGACTTCACAACTGAAGAAACTGGGTAGCCTGCCCCCTGAGGAGAGACCTCAGGCCGGACAGAAAATCAACAATGCCAAACAGGCTCTGCAAGGCTCGATCGAATCACGCAAAGGTGAACTCGAAGAGGCGGCGCTGGCGCAGCGACTGGCTGACGAAAAGATCGATGTGACCCTGCCGGGCAGGGGACTGCAACGGGGTGGTCTGCACCCGGTCAGCCGCACCCTTGAGCGTATCGAACGACTCTTCTCCAGTGCCGGTTTCGAATCGGTTCAGGGTCCGGAAATCGAGGATGATTATCACAACTTCGAAGCATTGAATATTCCCGACCACCATCCGGCGCGGGCAATGCACGATACCTTCTATTTCGATGCACACCTATTGCTGCGTACCCATACCTCACCGGTACAGATACGCACCATGGAAAAGGGTGAGCCGCCGATGAAGATCATCGCGCCGGGCCGGGTCTATCGTTGCGATTCCGATCTGACCCACACTCCGATGTTCCATCAGGTAGAGGGATTCCTGGTGGATGAGAATGTTTCCTTTGCCGATCTCAAGGGTGTGCTGTATGACTTCCTCAGCCACTTCTTTGAAAGGGAGTTGAAGCTGCGTTTTCGGCCCTCCTATTTTCCCTTCACAGAGCCTTCCGCGGAGGTTGATATCGAGTGCGTGATGTGTGGTGGTGAAGGTTGCCGGGTCTGTAGTCACACCGGTTGGCTGGAGGTTCTTGGCTGCGGCATGATCCATCCGGAGGTCTTCCGCCATGTGGGTATAGACAGTGAGAAGTACACTGGATATGCCTTCGGCATGGGGGTCGAACGTTTGACCATGCTGCGTTACGGGGTCAATGACCTTCGTCTCTTCTTTGAAAATGACCTGCGCTTTCTCAAGCAGTTTGCCTAGTAAACGGTCTGTTCGGCGTCAGTAGAGCTATAGAGTGGTAGATAAGCATGAAATTCAGTGAAGCCTGGTTAAGAGAGTGGGTCAATCCACCGGTGGCAACCCAGGAGTTGGCGGACCAGTTGAGTATGGCCGGTCTGGAGGTGGACTCCGTTGAACCGGTCGCTGCCGCATTCAATGGGGTAGTGGTTGGTGAGGTGTTGGCCCGTGAAGCCCACCCGGATGCGGACAAATTGAGCGTATGTCAGGTCAGTATCGGCGCTGAGGAGCCACTGCAGATTGTCTGTGGGGCGAAGAACGTTGCCGCCGGGATGCGCGTGCCGGTCGCCACGGTCGGTGCCCGATTGCCTGGTGATTTCAAGATCAAAAAGGCAAAACTCAGAGGTGTCAGCTCAACCGGGATGATCTGCTCTGCCAGCGAGCTGGGATTGGCGGAACAGTCCGACGGCATCATGCCGTTGCCACAAGATGCCCCGATTGGCGATGATTTTCGCCAGTACCTGGGGCTTGAAGATCAGAGCATCGATGTGGATCTTACCCCGGACCGCAGTGACTGCCTGGGACTGCTCGGTATTGCCCGAGAGGTGGGGGTGATCAATCGCTGTGCGGTTGAGTTTCCCCGCATCGAGTCCCAGCCGGCAAGCACCGATGAACGGGTGAATGTGGCACTGGAAGCGGACCAGGCCTGTCCCAGATATCTCTGCCGCGTTGTGACGGGTGTGGATATCAATGCACAGACACCGTTGTGGATGCAGGAGCGCCTGCGTCGTGGTGATGTACGATCGCTCGGGCCGGTTGTGGATGTGACCAACTATGTCATGTTGGAACTGGGACAACCGATGCACGGTTTCGATCTGCAGAAGGTCGAAACGGGGATCCGGGTACGAATGGCCGAGTCTGGCGAGAAGCTGACCCTGATCGGCGGACAGGAGATCGAACTCATCGAAGGGACCCTGGTGATCGCCGATGCGAAACGCCCTCTGGCATTGGCCGGTATCATGGGTGGTGAGGATTCGGCGGTGTCGGACACGACCCAGGATATCCTGCTGGAGAGTGCCTTTTTCGCACCGACCGCCATCAGTGGCAAAGCCAGAGCCTATGGGCTGCATACCGACTCCTCTCACCGTTTTGAACGGGGCGTCGATCCCTACCTGCAGGCCAAGGCGATGCAACGGGCATCTCAACTGCTGGTAGAGATTGCCGGTGGCGAATTGGGCCCGGTGGTGGAAGCGAACAATGAGTCGATGATCCAGCAGCGACCGGAGATTCTGCTGCGCGCGGATCGGGTCAATCGTCTGCTCGGGGTTGAAATCGATCGGGCCGAAGTGACCGATATTCTCAACCGTCTCGATATGAGGATCATCGAAATGACCGCAGGCTGGCGGGTAACAGCGCCGAGCTGCCGATTCGATATCGCCATCGAAGAGGACCTGATCGAAGAGATTGGGCGCATCTACGGCTACGCCAAAATTCCGCCTCACAGAGGCAAGTCCGCGATGGTCATGGCCGATCGCCGGGAGGCTGAATTCAGTCTGCAGAGCGCAAAAAACCTGTTGGTCGGGCGAGATTACCAGGAAGTGATCACCTACAGTTTCATCAGTCCGGAGATCGAGGCGCAGGTCGATCCGGATGCCAAAGGCATTCGCCTCGCCAATCCGATCTCCGCGGATATGTCGGTCATGCGCACCTCTCTGTGGCCGGGATTGATCCAGACAGCGGTCTACAACCAGTCGAGGCAGCAGCAACGGGTGCGGATTTTCGAGTCCGGTCTCTGCTTTCGTCAGGGGGACGGTATCGAGCAGGAACCGATGATTGCCGGTTTGATCGCGGGTAATGCCCAGGCAGAGCAGTGGGGTGAAGCCGGCCGGGCGGTCGATTTTTACGATATCAAGGCGGACCTTGAAGCGCTGCTGAGCCTGACGGGGCACCATCAAGATATTGGTTTTACTGCCGTTAAACATCCTGCACTGCATCCAGGTCAATCTGCCGAGGTGCGTATCCACGACAGGGTCGTTGGCATGTTGGGCATGCTGCATCCCGAACTGGAGCGGAAGATGGGCCTGAATGGGGCGACGTTTGTGTTCGAATTGGCTTTGGAGAATCTGGCCGAGGGTCTGCTGCCTGGATTTCAGGCGCTCTCCAAATACCCATCCATCCGTCGAGATATCGCTCTGGTGGTGGACGAAAACGTCAGTTTCGAGTCGATCAGGAATCTTATTCGTGACGAATCAGGCAAAATTATTACAGACATCCTGCTTTTTGATGTCTATACTGGAGAAAACATAGATTCGGGTCGAAAAAGTCTCGCATTGGGATTGATTTTACAGGAAAAATCACACACTCTTACTGATAAGGAAGTGGATGAGGTGGTCGACGCTGTGTTACAACGGTTGGCTAAGGATACGGGCGCGAAACTGAGAGATTAGGGCAACAAATGGCACTGACAAAAGCAGATATGGCAGCCAGGCTTTTTGATGAGCTTGGACTGAACAAACGTGAAGCCAAGGAGATGGTGGAGATGTTCTTTGAAGAGATCCGCATGTCTTTGGAACGAGGGGCGCAGGTAAAGCTTTCCGGATTCGGAAATTTCGATTTGCGTGAAAAGAAACAGAGGCCTGGAAGAAATCCGAAAACCGGCAAAGAGATTCCGATCTCTGCCCGTCGGGTGGTGACTTTCAGACCAGGACAGAAACTTAAGGCACGAGTAGAAGCCTATGCTGGATCCGAGCAGCAGTAATACTGATCTGCCCGCAATACCGGGCAAACGCTATTTTACGATTGGTGAAGTAAGTGACCTTTGCCAGGTAAAGCCCCACGTGCTGCGTTATTGGGAGCAGGAGTTCCCGCAGCTCAAGCCGGTGAAACGGCGGGGTAATCGACGCTACTATCAACGTCACGATGTGCTGATGATCAGGCAGATCCGCAGCTTGCTCTATGAGCAGGGGTTCACCATCGGTGGGGCACGTCAGCAGCTTTCCGGGGACACCGCGAAAGAGGATCTGCAGCAGAGTCAGCAGATCATCAAGCAGCTCCGCGGTGAGTTGGAAGAGGTTCTGCATATCCTCAAACGATAAACCTTTGCTGGCATTGACATAGGCCGTTTATCTGCCTAGTATTGCCGCTCTTTCCGGGCGTAGCGCAGTCTGGTAGCGCACTACAATGGGGTTGTAGGGGTCGGGTGTTCGAATCACCCCGCCCGGACCAAATAAAAAGGGGTTACCCAATGGGTAACCCCTTTTTTGTTGCCGTGATTTCAGTCTTATTTGTTGACTGTGGTCAGGCCCAGGCTTACCCAGTCCTGCATGCCACCACGATACCATTTCAGTTTGTAGGCGGGATATCCCAGATTGAGCAGGGTCTTGATGTTGCTCGAAGACTGAGGACACCAGCTGCCGTTACAGAACATCACCAGCGTCTTGGCATTGCGGAAATCAAGGTTGCCTTTGACATCCTGCACCCCAAGCTGATTGATCAGGATGTCATGCAGTGTGTCGGCTTCGGCGGAGACGTCGAATGCACCCTGCACATCCACATTGATCATGTTCCACGGAATGTTGACGGAACCGGGAATGGTGCCGCGAATGATCCACTCAGGGGTGCGTGAATCAACCACCATCACTTTACGATCACCATCACTGACACGCTTCAGGTAACCCAGGACTTCCAACTCACCCACAGTTTCCACCCCGGCTGAGATGGTCGCAGGTTGTATGCAGAAGGGTGGGCAGTGGCGAGATGTTTTGGAAAAGGATTTTGGTACCACCGCATTCTTATCGGCAGAACGGGTAATCATGACCTTTTCACCGCCGTGCATCACTTCCACTGATTGCAGACCTGGGCTGATCTGATTTCCTTCTTCCGCACGCAATTGTGTGGCAAGTGCTACGCCACCAACAAGTGTGGTCAGCATGAGTACTTTGACAAACTTCATTATGTCTTCCTCCCGTGGCGTTAGCCGTTATTCATAGGTTAGGTAAGATGGCATTTTAAGCTCTTTCTGGGACATCGCCTGTTCATAGCCCAGATGCCCCTGTTTGGCTGCTTTGTTGGCCAGCTTGGCGGCTGCCACATAGTCACCTTTTTTAAGAAGCCCTTTTGCCTTCTTGATCATTTTGCCGGTATCGCGCCATTCACCATTGACTTCGGCGGCCTGTTTCCTGGCAGCATCCGCTGCGTCAATCAGTTTTTGTACCTTGGCGACAGATGCGTCGTCAGCCAGGGCTAAGGTTGTCATGCTGCTGCATAAAATGCCAGCCAGCAGGCTGAATTTGAGAACTTTTCTTTTGTGCATCGCTTTTACTCCGATCACGTAATCTTGTCCTGATAGGGGTTACTTTCTGGCGCCGGGGCCATTCAGTGGCAGGCCATTACTCATGTAGGTCAGGAAGTACTCCAGATTGCGGTACTCCTCACCATGCGCCTTGAAGGGCTTGGCACGGACCTGTTTGTTACAGCCGGTGAAACGGCGATGCAGTGTACCTACCGTACCCCACTTCGAGCGATAGACAGGAAAGTGAGTGGTATGTCCGAGAGCCGGGCTGAGAATCTCGGTACGCAGAATCATACCTGCATTCTGCAAGTGACAATGGGCACAGGAGAAGTTCAATTGGCCACGACGGGTGTAGTAGAACTTTTTACCATCCTCATAGGCCGCCAGAGCTTTTGGATCATCATTGGGAACGACCACATTGGTAACCTGACCACGGGACTCATATGAGAGATAGGAGAGGATGCTATTGATCGGGCCCTTCTTATACTTCATCGGCTTTTCGCCATTTGCCTTGCGGCAGTTGTTGAGTGCCAGAGGCAGGGTCATGACCATGCCCTTATCCTTATCCCAGTGCGGATATTTGCCGGCCAGGGCAGGACCATCGGGAAAACAGTCTTTATAGGTTTTGCCATTGGCAAAGGGAGTCTCCCACATGGCTTGCCCTTCATCGATGAAAGGTTCATAGGGAGGGAACTCTTCGATGGCTTCCCAGTTTTCACGGCCAACCGGATCAATGGAGTAGGCACCATTGACATAGTCCAGGGTCTCTACATTGGGAAAGCGTTTTTTGAAGAAATTCTGGAACGCCGCCAGGTCTTCTTCAGGGGTTGTTGCCTGTGCGGAAGCAATAAAGCCACAGGTCATGACCAGCAAGGTCAACTTACGAAATAGTTGTTTCATGTTATTTCAACCTCAAAGGAGTGCAGTCTTGATCTTTAGGAGTTGTATGGCTTAAAGGGTCCAGACGTACTCAACCACTTTTTTGAAATCAGACTCGGAAAGAATGCCGTGTTTGCCAAAAGGTGGCATTGAAGATTCCGGGTTTTTAATGGTAGCGTCCCAGATCTGCTCAGTGAGTGCTTCCTTTGTAGGATAGCGGGATTTCATGGCGATTAATGCCGGTGCGATATTACCCGGTGAGGGCGCGCCAGAGATGTTGTGACAGGCCAGGCAGTTACCTTTTTTCCTGTCGAATGCGATTTTTTTGCCTTCTGCGATATCTGCATCGCTGGCCAGAAGAGTGGGGGAGACCAGAACTTGGCCGGCTATGACGCCAATCATACCGACTTTTCCAATCCACTTTTTGGTGTTACCAATCATCGTGTCCTCCAAGATGGGGGTTAATGTGGTTGTAACCTGTTGTTTAATAAGCTTTATTGAGTTTATTTTAAGCTAACTGGATTACAACAAGTCGTTCTATTGCCATTGTCTCTCAGGACGAATTTTTGGCTGTTTGCATTGTGATACTTTGTAGTAGACCCTGTAAAGTCCTGAAAGTAGCAAAAATTATAGTGGTAAACCATGGTATCGACTATGGGAATCTGATCTGGCTTGAATATCTGGTTATGATTAATGAAAAATAACCTCGATAGAGAGATCGTCAAGCCGTGGTAAATCGATGACAACAGTAGAGAAATCAGATTGGTATGTTTATATATTGAGATGTACTGATGATACGCTTTACACCGGCATAACCAATGACATCAATCGGCGGGTTGATGAACACAATCGGGGGGTAGGTGCCAAATATACCCGGGGAAGAACCCCCGTCGAACTGGTGTTTACTGAAACCCTGCCGGATCGAAGCGCTGCTTTACGTCGTGAGCTGGCAATCAAACGCATGAAAACCACAGACAAGCAGCTGATGATCAATCAAACTGAATCGTCATGAGGATTCGCTCAGCATCAAACTGCTGCCACAGGCTCGACAGAGATAGATGACCCCGGAGATGACTCTGTTATGCCGGATGGCGCTGAGTCGATGTTGTCTGCAGAGGCAGTGATAATCGAAATAACGCATGCTGCGGGCTGCACTACTCGAGGTATCAAAACTGTGGCAACGGTTTGCCGGTACGTTGAAGTAGGACATGATCGATTGCCACTCTCTGCCATGGGGTCGGATCGATGTCCCATAGAGTCTGCGTGCAATCAGGTGCGCCACTTCATGAGGTACAGTCTGCTCAAGAAACCTTTCAGCATATTGTGTCAGGAGTGCCGAGTTATAGCGGATCTTCATCTGGCCGCTGCGGTGGATCACCAGCAGCCCGGCGGATTTGCCCTGCAGATCAAACAGGATCTCTGGATCGCTGGGGGATAGCTTGAATTTTTTTTCAGCTGAAGCCAGAAACTGATGCGTTCTATCCCTTGCTGCTGTTTGCGCTTGTTGTTCAGTCATCTGCTCCATTGTCATCCGGCATCGGCGAATCCAAGTTGCAATATATCACCGGGTGGGCTTGCAACGGTAGGCTGATAGCTCTACTGCTTCAACAAGTAATAATAGGCGTTTAAAAAATCGTCAGCTGCGACTCAATGGGATAGAAAAAAGCCCCTGAGAGCAGGGGCTGGAGGGACTACATATAGTTTTTGGCCTCTTCTCCGGGATTGGGCAGTCCTGAGATACGCCAGGCTTCCCGGCAACCGCCAAACAGACGGGTCACACCATGCTTACCTAGGTGCATGATACGACAGATGTGAGACATAACCGGGAGTCCACCGGACTCAAGGTGTTGCTCACGAAGATAGAGAATCACAGACCAGTGATCGGGGGTTAGCTGTTGGATGCCATCCATTTGGGCAATCAATCTTGCGGTTTCCCGTGTCCATGCCTCAGTGTTGATCAGGAAGCCATCCTCATCAAACTCCAAAGGGATGTTGCCTTTACCTTTCAGAGGCGCTTGTGTGGAAATTTGTGCCATTACCAGCTCCTTTAGTCGTTTCATCAGCGATGCATTTAGTAATAAGAAAAACTAATGTATCGATAAGCTGTTGTGTTGGATAATATAGCCCGAAAAATTGATGATTCAAGGTGAGAGTAATGGGGTTACTTGCTGTCTAAATCATGGATTTCTCTGCTTTTGTCTGAACCGGAGAGGGTACTGTGAAAAGAATCCTGTTTTTGCTCATAACTCTGTTGCATCCGCTTGTGTTAAGCGCAGATGATGTGGCTACGCTCAGCCAACCTAACTACGACTCACCTAAAGTGGTCTACGACTTCTTTCTTGATGAGCCGGAGAAAATGTCCGCGGCCCTGTTCTGGATACGTTCACTGATGAATCCCTTGACCGAATCCCCCTATGACTTGGCGCCGGAGATGATGGACATCAAAGTTGTTATACACGGCACAGAGATCGTGACGCTGGTTAAGAAGAACTATGCCAAGTACAAGGATGTGGTTGAACGTATGCGCTATTACGCAGCCCTCGGTGTCGAATTCAAGGTCTGTAATCTGGCAGCCAATGACTACGAATATGAGCTGAATGATTTTCATGAGTTCGTCGAATTGGTGCCATCAGCCTTTACCGAACTGGTGCATTGGCAGCAGCATGGCTACGCCCTGATCATCCCTCAGGTGCATATCCGCAGAAGAAGTCTCGAAGAGATACGCTGATGCCCCCTCAGGCGGGTAAAAATTTCATTTCACATTTATGGAGTGCATCCATAGCACAGAGTATCAATCAGATATCGAAAACATCCCAAGTCTGACCATTTTTAACAAATGTGTCATAAAAAGACGCTGCAGATCACAATCCCTATCGGCTAATGGATTTACTATACGCTGATTTTTTCAAGCAGTAGTCCCACATGTTAAGACCCAATCTGGTTATTACGCTGGCCATCGCCCTGTTGACCCTGATGATCTGGAATCTGCTCGGTGGAAGTTCCAGCGAGCCACCCTGGCCGAAACGCATCCAGGGTTTTTCATTTTCTCCGGTCAGAGCCTGGCACGATCCGAGTCTTGGCCACTACCCGAGTGAAGCGGAGATCGAAGCGGATCTGCTGCTGCTGTCGGACAAGACTTATGCAGTACGCTCATATTCAGTCAGTGGCAGTTATCGGGAGATACCCAGACTGGCGGAGCAACAGGGTCTGAATGTGGCGCTCGGTGCCTGGATCGATGGTGATCAGGCAACAAACTCAGAGGAGATCGAAACCCTGATCTCACTCAGCAGACAACACCATAAAAATGTCGTCCGTGTGATGGTGGGTAACGAAGCTCTCTACCGTGGTGATATCACACTGCAACAGGCGATCGACAACCTTAGCCTGGTCAAACAGCGGGTCTGGGCACCGGTCAGTCTTGCAGAGCCCTGGCATATCTGGTTGGAGTATCCTCAGCTGGCTGAACATGTGGATTATATCGCAGCCCATATTCTGCCTTACTGGGAGGGGCAGTCTGTGGATGCAGCCGTCGATTTCACTGTACGCACGTTTGAAAAGCTGCAACAGACTTTTCCAGACAAGCCGATCGTGATCGCCGAAGTGGGTTGGCCCAGCAACGGCAGGCCAAGGCGAGAGGCCACACCATCGCAAGCGAACCAGGCCAGCTTTCTCCGGCGCTTCTTGCAGGTAGCGGAAGAGCAGGGCTATATCTACTACGTGATGGAGGCGTTTGATCAACCCTGGAAAGAGCGGCAGGAGAGTGGGGTTGGAACCTACTGGGGTGTCTACGACATCGACAGGAGTGCCAAATTCACTTTTTCCGAACCGGTTGTCGATGTGCCCCATTGGCGTGAGTTGGCGGCGATCTCGATTCTCTTTGCTGTTATTGCTCTATTGTTCCTGTTTCGCGACAGCGAGGGTCTGCGCTCCAGTGGGCGAGGTTTTCTGGCACTGGTTGCCTATGCTGCAGCCACCGGTTCGGTATGGATGTTCTACGACTATACCCGGCAATATATGACGCTGAATACCGTACTGGTAGGGATTGTGCTTTTTATCGGCATGTTGGGTGTTCTGGTGGTGCTGTTTGCCGAAGCGCATGAATGGGCAGAGTCTTTGTGGTTGAGACAGTGGCGTCGGCAGCCGAAGCGCAAGCTGGTGAAGGATGATGATCTGCCAATGGTTTCAATTCATGTTCCGGCTTACAACGAACCGCCGGATATGATGATCGAAACGCTCGACTCACTGGCCAAGTTGGATTACCCCAACTATGAAGTCCTGGTTATCGATAACAACACCAAGGATCCGCAGGTGTGGAAGCCGGTTGAAGCACACTGTGAAAAACTGGGTCCGAGGTTTCGCTTTTTCCACCGATCACCACTGGCCGGATTCAAAGCCGGGGCACTGAATTTTACCCTGCAGGAGAGCCATCCTGATGCCCGGGTGATTGCCGTGATCGACAGTGATTATCAGATTGAGGCAAGTTGGTTGCGTGATCTGGTGCCGCTGTTTCAGCGCCAGGAGACTGCCATCGTCCAGTCGCCGCAGGACTATCGGGATGGCAGTGAAAACTGTTTCAAGGCGATGTGCCTGGCTGAGTACCGGGGTTTCTTTCACATCGGCATGGTTACCCGCAATGAGCGAAATGCGATCATACAGCATGGCACTATGACCATGGTGAGACGCAGCGTGCTGGATGAGATTGGCGGCTGGGGAGAGTGGTGCATTACGGAGGATGCGGATCTGGGCTTGCGGGTATTTGAGCAGGGACATGAGGCGGTCTACATCCCCAAGAGTTATGGACGAGGCTTGATGCCGGACACCTTTCTCGATTTCAAGAAACAGCGTTTCCGCTGGGCCTATGGCGCGGTGCAAATACTCAAACACCATCTGGGGATGCTGTTTGCAACCAGAACCAGTCAATTGACCCCAGGTCAACGCTACCACTTCATCGCCGGCTGGCTGCCTTGGTTCGCAGACGGATTCAATCTGTTTTTCAATATTGCCGCAATCACATGGTCTGCCTGCATGCTGATCTGGCCGGTGGATTTTACTGCCCCATTGCCGTTGTTTGCCGTGCTGCCGATGAGTCTTTTTGTTTTTAAGATCCTGAAGATGTTCTTTCTCTATCGACGTCGTGTTGAAGCGACAGTACGTCAGAGTATCGCGGCAGCACTGGCAGGTCTTGCACTCTCCCACACGATTGCTCGAGCAATCGTGCAGGGCATCTGGACCAGCGGTTTACCCTTCTTCAGAACCCCCAAACAGGCGAATAACTCAGGGCTTTTAAAGGCATTGCAGGATGCTCGTGAAGAGGCGCTGTTCTTTTTCGCCTTGTTGTTGGCGGCAACTGTGATCAATTGGCAGTACGGTGCTGACTCCCCGGATGCACAGATTTGGTCCATCGTGTTGCTGTTGCAGGCGATACCCTATGGTGCGGCAATCATTGTTTCTATGATCAGTGCCTTTCCTAACTTGTCGGCAAGGATTGTAGGTCCGATGGGAGTGATGCCTGATAGCCTTGAAGATCGAACTTCAGAGGTCGAGCCTGATATGTTGCTGCAAATCCGCGACAAGTAGTTTTGTATTAGGGCCAATTGGATTAGTGTTTACAGGCCCTAACAGGCCCTAACAGGCCCTAACAGGCCCTAACAGGCCCTGGTTACAGACAATTCACTTTCATCAGGCCTGTTCATTGAGAGACCGCCCTCAGCAGGTTAGCAGGCCCGATCTCTTGCAGCCTCTTCAGTCCCTCCTGGTTCATCACAAACAGGGAGCCGACATAAGCCATGGCATTGACAGATATCTCATGCCAGCACTCTGTCGTACGTGGCACCAGCAGCATCCATTGGCTTGTCAGCAGTAGATTGTAGGGAGCTGACGGGTGCTGGCCATGTGAGTCGGTGACTGTGGTGATTGCCAGATTTCCCAACATTTTGTAATAGAGACGGTGACAATGACTCGCCGCCAGTTCCGGGTTATTGAATAACCCCTCCGGCAGGTTGCAAAACCCATGTCTGAACGGCAGTCGGGGTAGTTGCGTGATAGTTTCGGTCTGATTCTGTTTGGCAAAAACCGCTGAGAAGGGAAAGGGTTCTGTTTCCCCATAGAGTGGTAAAGGCACCATTTGCAGATGCTTGTGTTTCTGGCTGGCGCCGGCATCTACTCCCGCATTATAGAAACCGAGACTGGGATACTCTGGCAGGCAGTGACAGAGAGCAGAAAAATCCGCTTTCGTCAGTAGATTATTCTGGGATTCGTAATCACGGGTGACGATCAGCAGGTGATGATCAACCACATTGAACTTATTCAGAACCGCGATGTGTGACGGGGATATATCACACACTGTCAAGGAAGGTTCCGGAGGTAAAAACGGATTGAAATTGGGCTGCGTTTTCTGTTGTTGCCGTTTGCGTTTGATGTTTTCAGCCACACGAACCGTAAAACTCAATCCCTGTTGCTGGATTAGGTGTGACTGAGTCTCAATGGTGTGCAGGCTGTGGTCTTCCATGGCTCGTTGAGTTGAGGTCACAACCTTTTTCCACAGAGTGCCTTTCTCAAGCTCCATTGACATGGCTGTTAACAGATTTCCTTCAAGTAGCTGTTTAACTCTGTGTCATGCGCTGGTACAGCCCAGGCAGCAGGTTTGTCACCGTATCGACAATCGCCTGGGTTTGCGGATCGATCTCAATGTTTACCCGGTCACCAATCTGGCGGGTACCGATGTTGGTACGCTGCAGGGTCTCCGGGATCAGGTTGACTTCAAATTCATTGGCCTCCACATCACCGATTGTCAGGCTGATACCATCGATGCCGATGTAGCCTTTGGTGAAGATGTACTTTGTCCAGGCTGCCGGCAGGGAGAACCGGATCTGATGATTGTTTTCCGAGATTCTGACATCGACCACCTTGGCGGTACAGAGAATATGTCCCGACATGGCATGGCCACCGATCTCATCGCCATATTTGGCGGCACGCTCAAAGTTGACCGCATCACCTACCTCGAGTTCGCCAAGGTTGGTGACGTTCAGGGTCTCCTGCATCAGATCGAAATCGACCAGTTCACCATCGATCCGGGTTACCGTCAGGCAGCATCCATTATGGGCGATGGATGCCCCTGGGGTTAAGCCTGTCAGTGCCTCTGAGGGGAAGCGTGCCCGGTGAGTGCGGAAGTTCTGTTTCTGTTCAATGGCGACGATTTCGGCGGTGCCCTGAACAATGCCGGTAAACATCGAGACTCTCCTCAACTGATGGTCTGTTGCTGCTTATGATAACAACACTGAAGCCCTGAAAGTGAACTATTGGGTTGCCGGGTTAATAACTGTTCGATCCCAGTTCCTGGCGGCCGTACAGGGTACTGTAGAGGCCATTGTTCTCGATCAGCTCATCATGTCGTCCCTCTTCGACCACCAGCCCATCTTCAAACACCAGCACCCGATCCGCCTGTTTCACGGCGCTCAACCGGTGTGCAATGATGATCGTTGTACGCCCGTCGAGAAACGTCTGCAGAGCCGAGTGAAGGTTACCTTCCGTGGTGGTGTCGAGTGCCGATGTGGCTTCATCGAGTATCACCACGCTGGGATCGGTGAGGACCATTCGGGCAATGGCCAGGCGTTGCCGTTGACCACCGGAGAGTCTGACGCCAAAGCGGCCGACCAGGGTTTCCAATCCCTGTTCCATCTCCATGACGGTATTTTTCAGCTGTGCAATCTCCAGTGCCTGCCAGAGTTTTTCATCGTCAATATCCCGTCCGAGGGTGAGATTGATCCTGACGCTGTCGTTCAGTAGCGCCGGGTGTTGCAGGACGGTGGCCACATGGTCTCGAACGATGTCCATACCGATCTCTTCAACCGGTACATCATCAAAATAGACATGACCGGATTTTACCGGGTAGAGACCGAGAATGATCTGTACCAGGGTGGTCTTGCCACCACCACTGGCTCCCACAAAGGCGACTTTTTCACCGGCGGCGATGTTCAGCTCAACCCCGTTGAGTACGGGGGGCCCATCGCCGTAGGCGAATTTCAGATCCTGCAGGCGCAGACTGACGGTTTTCTTTGCTTCGAACGGATTTTGCTTGTGCGGATAGCAGGGCTCCAGATCGACCTGCATCAAAGCATTGATTCGACTGAGTGCGGCCTGAGCACCGTTGTAGGAATACTGAATGTTCAAGACCTCCTGAACCGGCCCCATCATGAACCAGAGGTAGGCGTAGACACCGAGCATTTCGCCAATGGTGAGATCCGACCAGAGCACCATGAACATACTGACACCGCGAAAGATATCGAAGCCGAACAGGAAGATCATGAAAGAGAGTCGGTTTGCCGCATCGCTTTTCCAGGTGAAGGCGGCAGAATGCTTCCGGATATTATCTGCCTTGTCGATAATACGGTGGATATAGTGCCGTTCCCGGTTACTCGCTCTGATCTGCTGAATGGCATCCAGTGTCTCTTCCAGGGACTCCTGAAACGCTTGAAAGGCTGAGTTCTCGCGCTTTTTGAGATGTTTGACTTTGCGTCCGAATACTGTGGTGAAGTAGATCACCAAAGGATTGAGAAACAGGATGAACAGGGCCAGTGGCCAGTTGATCCATAGCAGCACCACGGCGGTACCGATGATGCTCAATGCCGCCACCAGGAATTTACTGGTGGTGACACTGACAAACTGGTCGACCGCTTCCAGGTCAGTGACCAGGTGAGAAGCGACCGTACCACTGCCCATGGTTTCATATGAGGACATGGAGATCCGTTCCAGCCGATGCAGCAGATCCCGGCGGATATGGAAAATCACATCCTTGGCGATGCGAGTGAACTGCCAGGTCTGCCAGACGCCAAAAATGAGCGCAAAAATACGCAGGATCAGGGTTAGAACCAGGATTGCCATGATATAGAGCACCGGACCATGCCAGTGCTCCGGAAAGAGGCCGTTCATGATACCCACCGCGGTACCGGGCTGATTGAGCAGCACTTCATCAACCAGGAGTGGAATCAGCAGTGGTACCGGAACGGCAGCGACAGCTCCCAGGATGGCAATCAGGTTGGCGGCTATCAGCTCCCGACGATGCTGAAACACCATCTGGGTGAGCTCGCTCCAGCGGTAACTCTTCTCCCTTACGGCAGGCGCTGAGGCTATCGGATCGGCATCAATACTCATAACAGCGAAGTCTGGCCTTCATTCGTCGTAGCGCCTCAACGCGGTTTTGTGCTTCACTGACCCGATCCTGTTCGTAGAACTCTGCCGCACCCGAATAACCCAGGTAGGCCAGTGCGCCTGGGGCCCAAACCGCACCAACAAAAATCGAAGCGCCGGCATAGGGGTCTTCATAGAACCCGGGTTTGGCGCTGTAAGTATCGTTTTCAAGCGTGGCTAGCTGCTGATCCAACTGGCGGCAATTCAGTCTCTCATCACCGGCTTCAAAGGTTGGTCCCATCGGGCGTGGATAGAATGGGGTCCCACTGCGGTCGGCCGGTTGGCTCGATGCCGTCTGTTCGGATGTGCCGGCCGAACTTGTTAACAGGGGATCTATCGGGCTGGGATGATTTTTGATTTCAGCCAACAGATTGGATGAAAAGAGTACCAGAAGGGTAGAGATCATGAGTTTGAGTGGGATTGTTTGCATGATAATTCACCTCCGGTGCACATTGATCAGCCAAGTATTCAGCTTGAATTCGTGAAAAAACATGCATTTTGCGAGCCAAAATTCCGGATTCAATGACTGAATTCCTCGCTTTTTGAATAGGCTACAAGTCAGGTTTCCAGCCGGTCGTCGCAAATGATGAGGTCTGCCCCATGACTGCAGGCAATCCGTCAATTCACGCCTGGAATGGGATCAGAGGGCAGTGGTGTGACCAGCCTCAGAGCACTGACTCATTGAAATCGTAGATCAGATTGCTCTCCGGTCTCTGGACAAAGTTGCCCTGTACGTAGTCGGCGCCGCTGCTCCACAACAGAGCAATACTGCGGGGATCCTCTACCTGGGGAGCAATCACCTTGATGTTGCGATCATGCACCATTTCAACCAGCTCTTTTACCTCATCCCCGGCATCGAGCAAGAGACTTCTATCCAGTTTGATGTAACTGATCGGCAAATGTTGCAGTACCCGCTCGGTTTCCGGGTTTAAAGAGACCCGGGTCAACAGGGTGGAGATGCCCATTTTGCGCAACACTTCGAAACAGATCTTCGCCGATTTCATCGACTTGGCAACTTCATGAATATTGAATTCGAAAGTCAGTGTGTTTTTGGTCAATTGTCCGCTTCGCACCTTGTCTTTCAACCAGGTCAGTCGTTCCATGTTGTCCAGCAGATCGGCTGATTGAGAGACGAACAGATGCAGTGGCGTACTCTGTTTCCGGTGTTCGTTGATCACGGCTACGGCCCGCCGGGTTGTCCACTGGTCCACTTTGCTGATCAGGCCGGCTTCTTCTGCGACGGGTATGAAATCGGCTGCGGCATGCAGGTTGCCGTCAGGTTCCTGCAGCCTCAGCAGGGTCTGGTAGTGGGCGAGGGTCGATCCCTGCAGGGCGACCACAGGCTGAAAGAAGACTTCAAAATAGTCCTCATCCAGGGCTTTCAGGATCAATGCCTCCATGTCGTGGGCTTTGTCCTCTTCACTCTCGCTCTTTTTCTCAGGAATAAAGACTTTTACCTGATTACCGCCCGCTTCAGTGGCCTGACGGCTGGCGATCTGCGCATGTGCAATGATTGCCCGGGAATCCTGATTGCCCGGTTCCACCGGGTAGATGCCGATGCTGAGGGATACACCAAGGGTGGTGTTTTCAACTTCGATGATCTGCTGGCTGAGGTGTTTGCATAGATTTTCCCCAAGTGCCGTCAGCGCTGCCTGATCGCTACGCATGACCAGCAGACTCAGGCTGCTGTTACCAAATCGGGTCAGAATATCCTGTGATGTCAGCTGGCTTTTCAGGTGTTTGGCGACTTCCGCGAGCACCACGTCAAGTCCACCGATGCCGACTGAGGCAACCAGATCTTCCGGTTTATCGATCTTCAGAAAAAATACCCCGGTCACCTCGTTGAGGGCTGAATCCGCCAGCAGTAGCGCATCCAGTCGTTCCAGAAGATAGTTTCTGCTGTGCAGACCGATCTCTTTTTCATTGCGGAAGTGGCCCGGTAAACGGTGACTGAGCTGACTGGCGCGGCGTATCCTGTTGGTTACCGTACTGATCAGATGTTTCGGGGCAATCGGCTTGGAGAGAAAGTCTTCGCCGCCAAAGCTCAATGCCGCCAGCTGTTTATCCAGATCCTGTTCACCGGAGAGGAAGACGATCGGTATGTCGACATATTCATTCTGTTCTCTGATTACCGCCGTCAGTTCAGAACCACTGGCTCCAGGCATGTAGAGGTCCATCAGAATGAGGTCAGGTTTGAACTCGTTCAGTGCATCCATCACGTTGAGAGGATCGGTGACGCTTTGACAATCAAAATTGGCTTTACTGAGTATCGCGTCGGCAAAATCTGCCTGGGCAGGATCATCTTCAACGATCAAAATCCGATAATTCTTATGGGTCCCGGCGGTGGAGAGCTCTTCAATCCGCTTCGCCACCAGATAGGGGTCAACCGGTTTGGACCAGTATCCGCAGGCATCGACCCGCATTGCAGCCAACCTGGTCTTGAGGTCCGGTGAATCGGCGATAAAGGCCACTGGAAGGCCGGGAAGACCATTGCTCTTGTTCCATAGTCCACCCGATTTCGATTCCGGAAAGAGCTCATCAAGCATCTCGACATGACTGATCAGAAAATCGGCCTCATTGGGATCCAGGTCATAGTGGTGGATGATCTCGGCCGGTGTATCGACCAGTACGGCTTCCAGGTTCTTGGCTTGAAAGTTTCTCATCAAACCGGCGGCCAGGGATTCTTCTATGCCCAGCAGATAGACTTTATGTTCTCCGTTGAGTCGCTGGCCATCCTCCGCAGGAGCCTCTTTCTGCTTACTCGCCAGCGCTTCGGCCTGTTGGTTGCAGGCTTGTATCGAGGCGTCTTTAAACGCATGAATCAATCCGTCGAGGGCCACAACATCATCGTGTTGGGGCTTCAGGCCGGTATTATGGTAGTCGCTCAGATGACCGATCAGCGAGTTACCGCTCTGGGTGATCTGCGGTACTCCAAACTTGGTGCCCGATTCCGCGAGGGTGGCGATTCGTTCGATCAGGTTGTCAATCAGGTCCCCTTTCCAGTCGCTCTGTACCAGTTGATGCCAGTTTTCCAGGATCGCAGAGATCCTGCCGGGTACCTGATTGAGGAACGATTCGATCAGGCTTGTGCTGGCGGCTGTTTTACTGGAAATATCACTGCTCATAGGGATCGAGTCTTTAGCCCAGGGTTGATGACGAATGAATAGTTGGCGCAAAAACCATCATATGGCGGTGTGGCCATCCTTTCAGGAAACTTAAGCTAACCAAAGTGCTATCTTCGGTTTTAGGTCTAACTGTCTGTCTCTAATTGAGAATAATAACGTTTTGTCGTGTTCGCCGAAAGGGGGGATATGATCGATGGGCCGCTTTTTTAGAGTTTTTCACAACTCTGTGGAGATCGTGTAGCAATCACTCTGAGCGCACATCGATTCAAGCAAACGGTTGATCACTGAGTGGAGAGAGTTCAGTTATCAGGTATCGGTCCTCTTCAACCTCCCAAATGATGTTGAAATCGTAGAGCCGCATGCCGAATCGATTACGTTTTTCCTGCTCCAGATAGGATGGACGGGGATTGTTGGCCAATACCTGGTAGATCAGCCGTTTCAGCTGGGTAACCTGTTCAACTGAGTGCTTTTCCAACTCAGACTCAGCTTGTTGGCTGAAATTGAGTTGGATCTCTCTGCCTGGTGGTGTCGGTGCAAAGCCGGCCGCAGCATCCGGGATGGCGTCGGAATAGGGCACATAGGGCTTGATATCGAGCACCGGGGTACCATCCAACAGATCCACGCCGCCCAGCTTCAGTTTGATCTGTTGTGCCGAGATATCCAGATCGATCAGCTTCACCACAGAGAGACCAATGGGATTGGGCCGAAACGGACTGCGAGTGGCAAACACCCCGACGCGCTGGTTTCCGCCAAGCCTTGGCGGGCGCACAGTCGGTTTCCACTGATCCCTGATCGCCGCGTGAAACACAAAACTGAGCCACAAGTGTGAATAGCCCTCGATATCACGAAACGCTTCGGCACGATTGTAGGGTGGCAGGATAGTCAATATCGCCTCGGCCTCAGGGATCAGCCCCGACTGACGCGGGATACCGAACTTCTCCTTGAAGCAGGATTGGATAATACCAATGGGCTCGAATTCAAATTTCATGAGGGGTTGAACTGGATCACTTTCTTCAGTGGATTGAGATTGATCTCATCAAACACAGTGCCTGGATGGGCGTTCAGTACCCAATGGATAACCTCTGCGATATCCTCGACCCGCAGGTGGTTTTCCGGCGCATCGCCCGGCCTGAAATCCAGTTCGTTGAAAAAATCACTGGCAACCATACCCGGATTGACCAGGCAGACCCGGGCTCCGCTGGTACTGCATTCAGCCCGCAGGGACTGGGCAAAACCACGCAGGGCAAATTTGCAGGCGCTGTAGAGGCTGCCTCGCTTGCCACCGCTCAGGGCCGACTCGGAACCGATGATGATAAGGTCACCCCGGCCGAGCTTTTTCAGCTGAGGCACCATCGCCCTGGCGATATAGATGTGCTGGGTCAGATTGACATCGATCATCTGGCGGATCTGCTGAAACGAGAACTCCTCCAGCGAACCGAATTGACCATACCCTGCATTCAGCACAACCCCGTCAAGATCCGGGTGAGAGCGAAGGACCTGATTCAGACGTTCAGGCAAGCACTCAAGATCGGACAGATCGATTGTTACTTTGTGAAACCGCTCTGGTGGATCTGTCCAGGCACTGAAATCCCGGCCCATACCGACAACCTCGTGGCCCTGCTCAAGCAGGTATCGGCAGATGGCCTTGCCAATGCCATGGGTGGCGCCGCTTATCAGCAATTTGCGTTGGGGTTGATCACCCATCAACAGAGACCCTCTCGATGAATTCCCTGATCAGGGAAATTTGATCTGTTATCAATTTGTTTACCCGTTTGGCGTTAATCGATTCAATTCCATGTTCGGGATTGTCGGAGACAACCTTGAGAATATGCACACGACCCAGAGGCGTTGTTGGCGTCAGCGACGCGAGGAATCCTGAAGATTCCATATCATAGGCCATTTGTGGCTGGTAGACAGCCTGAGGCGATGAAACACAACTCAACGGCCCATGGTTATCAATAACCGACTGTGGACTCTGCAGTTTCCATTGCCTACCGTCGGAGTTTAAAACCTGATCGGCAATCAGGAGTTCTCCGACAGCCAGCGAGCCGTGGCCGCAAATCCCCAGATTGATCCAGACCGGCTGACCTGCCTCGGGTGACATCTGTTGCAGATAGCTGACCGCTGGTGCTATCGATTTCAAACCGGGACCTGATACGGCCAGGTGAATGCCTTCTGTTTTATAGAGTGGAATGGCATCAACCGGTTGATGCCGTTGCAAGGCAAAACATTTTATCAGTGGTTTGGCTTCTGCAGGCAGGGCAGTGAGCAGATTCAGATGTCGCCTGTGTTGCAAGCTGGCAACTCCTGCTGATATTGGGCATGGATCGTCATGAAATGGTCTGCACGCTCCTGCTGGCCACGCTTCTCGGCACCCTTACTGAGTATCAAGCACTTCTTGCAGAGCATTTCGATGGCGGCGCACCGGTTGGCATGATTCAAGTCGTGGTTATCGAGCAGCTTTTGTAGCGCGTAGACCCGAAAACGGTCCATTCCCCAGTGCTTCCGTGAAAGCTGATCCTGGTGTCCACCATATTTGACAACCAATGGCTTTGCTATGAAATCCACCGCTTCACTGGCGCAGATTCGAAGCCACAGATCGTAATCCTCGCAGGCGGGTAGTTGGGTGTCGAAGAGGCCGTAGTCCTGGAAAACCGAATGGTGTATCAGCGCAGCCGATGGCGAGATCACACATAACGGAAGACAGTGCTTGAAGATGTATCCGCCCTGCTTGGCATGTTTGTTCATTTGATTCACCCGGACTCCGTTTCTGATCCAGATTTCATCCGTGTGACTGATTCGAAGTTGAGGTGAGCGGTTCAAGCTCGCCATCTGCAATTGCAGTTTTTCAGGCAGCCATGAATCGTCAGAATCGAGCAGTGCCAGCCATTCACCTTTGGCATGCCCGATTCCGCTATTGCGAGCATGGCTGACGCCAGAGTTGGCCTGCGGCAGATAGATCACATCCGGGTAGTCCCGCTCAACCACTGTTTTGGTCTCGTCATCGGAACCATCGTCAATCACGATCACTTCCAGAGGGGGTAGGGTTTGGGCGAATACGGAATCCAACGCCCGGGGCAGGGTGGAGGCGCGGTTGTAGGTGGGGATGATTACCGATACAGACATCCCTGAGAGCCTAACCTTTCAGCTTTCAGTTGTTAATATGTTTGTTGAAATTGTGAGGCAGATAATAAAAGAACAAAGTTTTTGAAATGTCCGATGCCAGACAAAATGTCATAATTGCTTTATACTGGCTGGTGTTGTTTGCCGTTTTAAGTGCTAATGAGGGATTACTAAGTGCTTATTTGGAAAAGGATTTTGCGGAACGTAATCTCTTACCTGCTTACGGTGGGTAGACATGGAGCCTCTGCTACAGTGAAATCGAGACGATTTGATACAGAAGCGGTACTAAAAAAGATCTTACAACATGATAAAGAGGGATTCTCCTCTTTCTACGAACGATATCGGGGGCGCGTCTACCGCTTTATCGTTCGTCAATACGGTACCAGTGAATATGGTAAAGCCGCCTACTATTCAACCTGGCGGCATCTGGTTGTGGCCGGCGTCAACAGCAAGACCCCCAAAGAGTTAAAACTCTCTTTTTTTCAATATCTTGGTACATCCGCGGGCTCATTGATGGCTGCCCAGCGTATACAAGAGCAGACCAACTATCTGCCGAGGGATATCGAGCAGGATGAAAACTGGAGTCTGGCTCTGATCGAGCATATGAAGCAGTTGGGTGATGATCAGAAACGCTACTTCCTTTTCAAGCACGAAATTGGCATCAGTGAAGCGGCGATTGCCCGGACATTCAGCGTCAAAAGAAAGGCTGTTCATAGCTGTATCGATGCGGCTGAAGAGACCCTGAAGAGCAGTCTGCATGAGGCCGGAATGCCACGCAAACTCTCATTGGAAAAGGTCTACCGGGAGAGTCGGGTGGTGAAGCCGCCGCACTCCTGGGATAAAGAGATACTCGAATCGTTCGACATGTGGATCAGGCAGACGGATGGCCCAGCCAGCAGAGCTGTCAAACGTGAAGAGCCACAGAGTGGTGAAGGCATTGCCGGAAAGTGGCAGCAACTTCGCGATCAAGTGAAAAACAAGCTTTCATCCTTGAACAGAAAGTCACCGTCAAAACAGAGTCGAGATCGCAAGCTTTCATCGTCACACAATTGAATTTCGAGATTGATCAATGCGACCATCCGGTACGCATTGAGCGTAACTCCAATTATTCCGCACAGGCCCTGACTACTGGGTCGCCGGGTTGATCGAAGACATTCTCATTGCGCTGACTGATCCCTTGATAACAAAACTTCAGCCGTTGGTTTCTCAACCGGTGGATAGAGTTCATTCAATGGCAGGGATTTTCCATTCTCAACCACCATCCGGGCATGAAACCTTTTCAGTTCACGAGGCTCTTTAACGCCGCAGGAGTGGGCCAATAGACCGACCTCATAGCTCATGTTTTTCACATAATTGGTAACCCGCTGTGCCTTCTCTGTGGTAACCAGGCCACGTTGCAGTTTCTTGTTATGGGTGGTGATGCCGGTGGGGCAGGTGTTCTTATTACACTGCAGAGCCTGTATACAACCCAAAGCGAACATGAAACCGCGGGCCGAAACCACAAAGTCAGCGCCGATCGACAGTGCCCAGGCAACACCGGCAGGCGTGATCAGTTTTCCTGAACAGATCACTTTGATACGACTTCTGAGGCCGTACTCACAGAGCATATCGACCACCATCGGCAAACTTTCGTGCAGGGTCAATCCCACATAATCCATCAGTGCCATCGGTGCGGCCCCGGTACCGCCATCCGCACCGTCAATGGTGATGAAATCGGGCGCACAGTCATCTCCCCGTTGGATGATTCGCTCACATAGGGTTTCCAGCCAACCGTAGGCGCCAACCACCGTTTTGAAACCAACCGGCTTTCCAGTCACACGTCGAATGCGTTGAATCATGTCCAACAGATCATCCGGGTTGTTGATATCCGGATGACGGTTTGGGCTGATCGCATCTGTGCCTGGTTTGATGCCTCGGATTTCAGCGATCTCCAGGGTGACTTTTGCGGCTGGAAGAATGCCTCCCTTGCCCGGTTTTGCACCTTGGCTGAGTTTGATTTCAAACATTCGAACGGTTTGATGAGCCGCGACCTGACGAAGCTTCTCATCTGAAAGTTTGCCATCTTCATCCCTGACGCCGAACTTTGCCGTACCGATCTGAAACATCAGGTCGGCGCCGCCTTCCAGATGGTAGGGGGAGAGGCCGCCTTCACCGGTATTCATCCAACAGCCTGCCGCCTTGGCGCCCATGGAGAGGGCTTTGACCGCAGGTATCGACAGGGCGCCGTAGCTCATTCCGGATATATTGATTAACGAATCGGTTTCATAGGGTGTGTTGCAGTTTGGTCCTATGATGACCTTTTGGGTTGGTACCGCATCCTCGCCAAGGGTTGGATAGGGACAGTTTACAAACAGAATTGAACCGGAGTGGCGCAGATCCCGTGTCGAGCCAAAACCGATGGTGTTGTTGACATCCTTGGCCGCCCGGTAGACCCAGGATCGGTCCGCTCGATTGAAGGGGAGCTCCTCCCTGTCCATGGCGAAAAAATATTGGCGGAAAAACTCCCCCAGATGTTCGAAGAAGTAGCGGAATCGTCCGATTACCGGATAGTTTCGCCGAATGGTCTGACGGGTTTGTGTCACATCGATCACATAGATCACCGCAACGGCCAGGACCGCTATACCAATCAGGAAAATGAAGATTACCGTCAGAATTTCAATAAAACCAAAAAACCAGCTTTCTGCGAGTGTCGTCATCATCGTTGTTTTATCCTCCTGGTATAGGGTACGGCGGATTGACCTGGTTGGATGTGGTCAATCGAAACAATTGATTTCGTATCTTCTGGATGATGGTCGAGATTGAAAAAATCTGTGTCACTTTTTTATCACTTTTTTATAAGTTTATTAGCTGCCCAATAATAGAGGGGATGCAGTTGTCATGGCTTTTCCATAGGTCAAGCACTGGGGTTACCACTGACCGATTCTTGGTGAAGGAAAATGGCTGTGGCGAGGGTTGGGCAGACCGGGGAGATGGCTACGCAAGAGGATTTCAATGTGACCAAACCTGGGGTTTCGGATGTGGCCGTCACCATCCGATACCGAATCAGATTTATCGCGAATGGGCGCCAATTACCACGAAACTACGCAATAGAGGTTGTAATATGGATACTATTCGCGGCTATTAGCGACCATTTGCGGTTTATTTGCCAAAATTAATTACCAATCTATCCAGCAGGCACCATGGATTTGTCCCTGACTCCCGAATGGAATCTGTTGAGGCTTTCTGCAACATCCCAGGTAGTGTAGAATCTCCGCTTTTTCCCGGCCGGTGTTGCAATGCAAGATATCAATCCCATCAACCATCTGATCGATGACCTGAAGAGACGGGCGGCATCCCTCAGGGGGTATCTTTGACTATGATGCCAAGCAGGAGCGTCTCACAGAAGTCCTGAGGGAGCTGGAAAACCCTGAAATCTGGAATGACCCGGAAAGGGCTCAGGCGCTTGGGCGTGAACGCTCGACTCTTGAAAACGTGGTGCTGACCCTGGACGAGCTGGATCAGGGGCTGGGTGATGCCTCGGAGCTGCTGGAGATGGCGGTGGAGGAGGCGGACGAAACCGCGGTCTCCTCAATCGAGAGCGATCTCTCCGACTACGAAAAACAGGTCTCAGGTCTGGAATTCCGACGCATGTTCTCCGGCGAGACCGATGGCTGCAACGCCTTTCTGGATATACAGGCCGGTTCCGGCGGGACCGAGGCTCAGGACTGGGCGGAGATGCTGCTGCGCATGTATCTGCGCTGGGGTGAGCATCGAGGTTTCAAGACCGAACTGATTGAGGTCTCTGCCGGTGAGGTGGCTGGAATCAAAAGTGCTACGGTGCGTTTCGAAGGCGAGTATGTTTTCGGTTGGCTGCGTACCGAGATCGGGGTTCACCGGTTGGTCAGAAAGTCTCCCTTCGATTCCGGCAATCGGCGCCATACCTCTTTTGCCGCGGTGTTCGTTTCACCGGAGATCGACGACTCCATCGAAGTCGAGATCAATCCGGCTGATCTGAGAATCGATGTCTATCGGGCCAGTGGCGCAGGCGGACAGCACGTAAACCGCACGGAATCCGCGGTACGTATCACCCATAATCCCACCGGAACTGTGGTGCAGTGTCAGAACGACCGTTCCCAGCATAAGAACAAAGCGACGGCAATGAAGCAGTTGAAAGCCAAGCTCTATGAGCTGGAGATTCAGAAACGTAGTGCTTCACAGCAGGAGCTCGAAGAGACCAAGTCCGATATCGGATGGGGCAGCCAGATTCGCAGTTATGTCCTGGACGCTTCCCGTATCAAGGATCTGCGAACCGGTGTCGAGACCGGCAATACCCAGGCGGTGCTCGATGGCGGACTCGATATGTTTATCGAAGCCAGCTTGAAAAGCGGTTTGTGACAAACCCCAGCCAAGATCAGTAAGCCAAGTATTTAAGAAGTTAGACCAAACCGAGTTGACAAGATTATGAATGATCAGACACAGGACGAAAACAAACTCATCGCCCAGCGTCGTGAAAAACTGCAACAGATGCGTGACAACGGTAACGCCTTTCCCAATGACTTCCGGCGTAACAGCATGGCCGGTGAGTTACATGCAGAATATGACGCGAAAAGCGACGAAGAGCTGGAGTCCCTCTCACTGAGAGTCAGTCTGGCCGGGCGGATGATGAGCCGCCGGGTGATGGGAAAAGCCAGTTTTGCCCATCTGCAGGATATGTCCGGTCGCATGCAGCTGTTTGTTCAACGGGATAGCCTGGACGAGGGGTTTTACAACCAGCAGTTCAAAAAATGGGACATCGGCGACATCATTGGTGCAGAAGGCGTGCTGTTCAAGACCAAGACCGGGGAGCTCTCGGTAAAGGTCGATAACTTGAAGTTGCTGACCAAGGCACTGCGCCCGCTGCCTGAAAAATTTCACGGCCTGTCGGATCAGGAGCTGCGTTATCGTCAGCGCTATGTGGATCTGATCATGAATGAGGCCTCCCGGGAGACCTTTCATCAGCGCACCCGGATTGTGCAGTTTATCCGCAGTTTTCTCGATGCACGGGGCTTCATGGAAGTTGAGACACCGATGATGCAGGTGATTCCCGGGGGCGCCACGGCCCGGCCCTTTGCCACCCGGCATAACGCGCTGGATATGGATATGTTTCTGCGCATCGCGCCGGAGCTCTATCTGAAACGCCTGGTGGTGGGCGGCTTTGAGCGGGTCTATGAGATCAACCGAAACTTCCGCAATGAAGGGCTCTCCACCCGGCATAATCCCGAGTTCACCATGCTGGAGTTCTATGAAGCCTATGCCGACTTTCATGATCTGATGGATCTGACTGAAGCCATGTTACGGGATCTCTGCCAGCATGTGCTGGGCACCCAGCAGGTCAGCTATCAGGGAGACAGTTACGATTTCGCCGCACCCTTCCAGCGTATGACGGTGAAACAGTCGATTCTCCATTTCAATCCCGACATTACCGAACAACAGATCGATTCTCTGGAACAGGCGACAGCCATTGCGGAGCGCTTGCAGATTCCCATCAAACCAAGCTATGGCTTGGGCAAAGTGCAGATCGAGATTTTTGAAAAGACAGTGGAAGATCGCCTGATGAACCCAACCTTCATCACGGCCTATCCGACTGAGGTTTCACCGCTCGCAAGGCGTAATGACAACGATCCATTCGTGACCGACCGTTTCGAGTTCTTTGTCGGCGGGCGTGAAATCGCCAATGGCTTTTCCGAGTTGAACGATGCGGAGGATCAGGCCGAGCGGTTTCGTAAACAGGTGGCCGAAAAAGAGGCAGGTGATGATGAGGCCATGCACTATGACGATGATTATGTGCGGGCGCTGGAACACGGTATGCCACCCACGGCCGGGGAGGGTATCGGCATCGACCGGCTGGTGATGCTGTTGACCGATTCACCCTCCATCAGGGATGTGCTGCTATTCCCCCATATGCGGCCTGAATAGGATCTGCCACCACAGGCAGGGCGGCAGATCGATCATTCAGGGGTTGTCTGGATGCAGGCTGATGGTCGGTTAGTGACCATATAACAGCAAGCCTTCCGCATGTTCCAAGTGGTGTGGTGTACCGGCAAGCACCAGTACATCACCCTCTTTCAGGCGGGTTTCAGGCCCCGGTGCGTCGCCCCGGATGCCACCGCGACGTACCGCAGTGACGCTCACTTCCCAGTCCCACAGATGCAGGTCTTCGATGGTGTGACCGACGGCAAAAGCCCGTTCTGGCAGAGTCACCGTATGCAGGCGCTCCTGGAATCCCTCATCATGTTCGATATCGAGCGCCTCCTGGCCATGATAGAAATCCCTTAGCAACTTGTAGTGATTCTCGCGGATCTCGCGCATGATCTTGAGAATTCGTGAGCCGGGGACCTTCAGCAGCAGCAGTAACTGACCACCCATCATAAGACTCGCTTCCACCGCTTCCGGCATAACCTCGGTCGCTCCGGCCAGCTCCAGGGTTTCCATGTGGGTGTCATCCCGGGTGCGTACCAGTACCTTGATATCCAGATAGTTGGATTTCAGATGGTGGAGGATTTTCAGTGCTGTGGTGTGCTCTTCAAAAGTGATAACAACCACGGCGGCTCTGTCGATACCGGCTGCCTGGATGATCTCCTGTCGGCTGGCATCACCGAAGTGTACCGGTTCACCCGCTTCATGCGCCTCCTGCACAACGGTCGGATCCAGGTCCAGGGCTACATAAGGAAACCCCTCGTTTTGCAGCAACCGCCCCAGATTTTGTCCGATACGGCCGTAGCCGCAAATGATCACATGCTGTTCGAGATGCTCCGCCTCATGCACCAGCTCATCGAGGGGTCTCTGATTTGCTGCGGAACTGCGCAGTGAGCAGAACAGCTGGGCCAGGCGGCCATTATAGCGGATCAGAAAGGGGGATATCACCATGCTGATGATGATCGCCGCAAACAGTATCTGGCTTATCTCGGAAGGAAGCAGTGACGATTCGAGGCTCAAATCGAGCAGCACAAAACCGAACTCGCCACCCTGGGCGAGCAGCAGACCGGAGCGGAAACTCGCCTCAATCGGACGTTTGCTGAGATATCCGATGAGAAAGATGATGCCGGCTTTGAAGGCGATCAGCACAATGGCAGAGAGGGTGACCCAGTGGAGTATCGGCAGCAGTGAACTGAGATCCACCCGCATGCCCACGGTGATGAAAAAGAGTCCGAGCAGCACATCCTGAAAAGGCCGGATGTCCGCTTCGATCTGGTGGCGATACTCTGTTTCACCCAGCATCATACCGGCAAGAAAGGCGCCCAGAGCAAGCGAGAGCCCTGCTTCATGGGTCAGCCAGGCAGCAGCCAGAGAGACCAGCAGTACGGTCATGGTAAACAGCTCGGCAGATCGGGCGCGGGCTATCTCGTGAAACAGCGGCCGCAGGATCCAGTGGCCGAAGGCCATGATGACGGCAAATACCGCCGTCGCCTTGACCAGTGCCCAGACCAGCGGCATCAGCAACCCGTCAGAGCCTCCTGCCGAGAGCAGGGGGATGATAACCAGCATCGGGATCACCGCCAGATCCTGGAACAGCAGGATACTGATCCCCAAACGTCCATGCTCCGTATTCAATTCAACCTGTTCAGAGAGTTGCTTGGTGACAATGGCTGTGGAGGAGAGCGCCAGAACCGCTCCGGTGATCAACGCCGCCGAGCTCTCCAATCCAAACAGCCAGGCAATCAACGCGGCGATGATGCCGGTTAACAGAACCTGGGTCCCACCCAGGCCGAAAACAGCCCCTTTCATGGCCATCATCTGTGGAAGGGAGAACTCAAGACCGATGGTGAAGAGCAGAAAGACAACCCCGAATTCAGCCAAAAACCTTGTGTCTTCGTTGGATGCGATCAGTCCGCCACCGAAGGGGCCTACCAGGATACCGACAATCAGGTAACCGAGTATGGGGGGCAGATGCATGCGTCGGAACAGGGTAACCGTCAATACCGAGACAGCAAGCAGCAGGAGAATGATCTGAAGGGTGTGGATGTTCATTGGCGCTTTTTTTTGGACTTCTTGGGAGTGCCAGTTTGCGCAAATCGGTTGGAGAAATCCATTCAGCGTGAGTACGGAAATATCAGCCGGATAGCCAAATTGTTCGATTTCAGGTCATCCAGTCTCTCATCGAACAGGATTTGGCGCGCAGAGAGTGGTTGTACCCTGCCAAGCGTCGTAAGCCCAGGCGAGGGCTGGCTCGAACTCCCTAAGATTCTGATTTCTATTACAGACAGACCATTATCAGCAAACTATTTTGCCGTCGGGTCAATATTTCATGGGGTAATAAACCCTTAAGTGTTAAAATCAACGGATTTGAAGCAAAAGAATGAAATATCGTGGCAAAAAGATCTAGAAAAGGCGCTACTCATAAGGATCCTTACCGGGATCGCGAATCACGTAAGTATGAGAATCCCATCCCCAGTCGGGAGTTCATCATGGAGACCCTGGAGGAAGAGGGGATTCCAATGAACCGCCAGGCACTGGCGGATAGACTGAAGATTGAGTCGGAGGAGCAGTTAGAGGCACTGCGACGCCGTTTGCGGGCCATGGAGAGAGACGGCCAGTTACTCTGCAACCGCAATGATAACTACTGTCTGGTGAATAAACGGGATCTGATCGTCGGCCGGGTAATCGGTCATGCGGATGGTTTCGGTTTTCTTCGTCCGGATGACGGGGGTGACGATCTCTATCTCTCCTACAAGGAGATGAGACCGGTGTTCCATGACGACCGGGCGGTGGTTCGTGTGACCGGACTGGATCGCAGGAACCGGCTGGAGGCTGCTGTGGTCGAGGTGCTGGAACGAAATACCAGCCGAGTGGCGGGAAGACTCTATATGGAGAGCGGTGTCGGCTTCGTGGTACCCGATTCGAAACGCCTGAGCAAGGATATCATCATACCCTCCAGTGAGATCAACCAGGCTGAGCAGGGGCAGATGGTGGTTGCGGAGATTCTGGATCAACCGACCAAACGCACACCCCCCATCGGCCGTATCCAGGAGGTGCTGGGGGATCATATGGGGCCGGGCATGGAGACAGACATTGCAATCCGCACCCACAGCATCCCGGTTGACTGGCCGGATGAGGTCACTCAACAGATCAAATCCCTGACCACCGAAGTCGCCAAGAAGGATAAGCAGGGCCGGGTCGATTTGAGAAAGCTGCCACTGGTCACCATCGATGGTGCGGATGCCAGGGATTTTGACGATGCGGTCTACTGCGAAGCAAAACCCAAAGGTTGGCGTTTGCTGGTCTGTATCGCCGATGTCTCTCACTATGTGGAGCCTGCCAGCGCCCTTGATCAGGAGGGCAGAACCCGGGGTAACTCCGTCTATTTCCCGGATCGGGTGATTCCCATGTTGCCGGAGGTGCTATCAAACGGCCTCTGTTCAATCAATCCACAGGTAGACCGGCTCTGCATGACCTGTGAACTCTATGTCAGCAAAGAGGGCAAGGTAACCCGCTCCAGGTTTTTCACCGCAGTTATGCGTTCCCATGCCCGCCTGATCTATGATGACGTGGCTGCGATGCTGGATGGAGATGCGGAGCTGACCGCGCAACACGCGGAGCTGTTGCCCCACCTGCATAATCTCTATCAGCTCTATCAGGTGCTGCAGTCACAACGCGCCGAACGGGGCGCCATCGACTTTGATACCACAGAGACCCGGATCGAATTCAATGATCTCAAGCGGGTGGAGCGGATCGTTCCGGTGGTCAGAAATGTTGCTCACCGTATGATTGAGGAGTGCATGCTGGCGGCGAATGTGGCCGCGGCGCGATTCCTTCTGCGCAACAAAGTACCGGCCCTCTACCGCATACATGAAGGGCCGGCAGAAGAGAAGCTGACCGATTTACGGGAGTTTCTGGCTGAGCTGGGTCTGAGTCTGCCAGGTGGTAAAAAGCCGACGGCAGGAGACTATGCGATCCTGTTGGATCAGATTCGCCAGAGGCCCGATCGTCATCTGATCCAGACGGTACTGCTTCGTTCACTCTCCCAGGCGGTTTACAGCTCCGACAATGTGGGCCACTTCGGCCTCTCCTATCAGGCCTATACCCATTTCACATCACCGATACGCCGCTATCCTGATCTGATTGTTCATCGTGCTCTGAAACATGCCATCTCCAAACGCAAACCCGATGACTTCGAGTATCCGAAGTCTGAGTTGCAGAGTCTTGGCGAACACTGCTCCAGTACCGAACGCCGGGCCGATGAGGCGACCCGTGATGCCCTCGACTGGTTGAAGTGCGAATATATGCAGGATAAGGTCGGGGAGACCTTCAGTGGCATCATCACCAGCGTCAACTCATTCGGCGTGTTCGTTGAGCTTGAGGAGATCTATGTGGATGGTCTGGTGCATATCACGGCACTCGATAACGACTACTACCACTATGACCCGGTAGGACACCGACTGACCGGGGAACGCACCGGTAAAGTGCTTCGCCTGGGGGATCCGCTGACGATCATTGTGGCCAAGGTCAACCTGGATGATCGCAAGATCGATTTCGTACCGGCCAAATCCGCATCGAGCGAAGTCGCGACGAAGCCGAAACCGAAGCGTAAAAAATCGAAACGGAAAAGCAAAAGCAGCAGCTCTGGAAAGTCCGATAGCAGTACGAAAAAAAGCAGCAAGAAGAAGCGCCGTAAAAGCAAACCCAATTAATGTCTGATCAACGATCCTGGATCCTAGGCCTGCATGCAGTAAAAGCAGCCCTGCAGCAGAACAGGGCTGCTGAAGTGCTGCTGGTGGATGCTGCGCGTAATGATGGCCGAATCCGGGAGGTGATCTCCCTGGCTGAGGCTGTCGGTGTCAGCTGCCAGAGAATTGCCGGAAAGAAACTGGATGAGCAGGTCGAGGAGAGTCGTCATCAGGGGGTAGCGCTGCGTATCCGACAGCAACAGGTACAGGATGAGCCCTACCTGAAGGCGCTGCTGAAGCGACTCGATGGTCCCCCGCTGCTGTTGATACTCGATGGAGTCAAGGACCCGCACAATCTGGGTGCCTGTATGCGTACCGCAGATGGAGTCGGAGTGGATGCCATTGTGATACCCAAAGATCGCTCAGTCGGCTTGACTGCAACAGTCAGAAAAGTGGCGAGTGGCGCGGCCGAGACGGTGCCGTTGATTCAGGTGACCAACCTTGCGCGTACCCTGAAATGGCTGAAGGATGAGGGTATTTGGTTGATCGGTACCGCCGGTGAGGCACAGCAAACGTTGTATCAGGCTGACTTGAGTGGGCCGCTTGCCCTGATCATGGGAGGAGAGGAGAAGGGGCTTCGCAGACTTACCCGGGAAAACTGTGACCTGTTGGTCAAGTTGCCAATGCAGGGAAGTGTGGAAAGCCTCAATGTTTCTGTAGCGGCGGGTGTGTCACTCTATGAAGCGCTAAGACAGCGCCAGTAAACGCTTGGATTCAAGTTCTGTATGTTGGAACGATTCAGTTCAATTGGAGATTTAATGTGATGAGAAAACTTTCCTGTCTCGCCTTGCTATCTGTTCTCTCTAGCGCTCAGGTGCAGGCGGATACGCTGCTGGGATTTACTGCAGGCATAGAGCTTTGGAATATTGACTCATCCGGTTCCATTTCCGATATCTCTGAATCGGAGCTGCAGTTTTTCGACCTGGGAAGCGAGGTCAAAGGGGTCGCTTCGATCGCCTTTGAGCATCCGGTGCCATTGGTACCAAACCTGAAAGTCAGAACCAATGATTTGAGTTCGGATGGGGATATGGTGCTCAGCGAGACATTCCGCTTTGCGGGTACGACATTCACAGCCGGTCGTGAGGTGGATGTCGAGTTCGACATGCAAAGCACCGATTTCGTCTTCTATTATGAGCTGTTCGACAATGATCTTGTGTCGTTCGATTTCGGACTGAACCTGAAATATCTGGATGGGGACATCCGGGTCGAGGATATTGCTACCAGTCAAGCTTCCCAGGATCGTTTCAAAGGCTATGTGCCGATGCTCTATAGCGCCGCACAGATTGGCATACCGTCAACACCACTGTGGGTTTATGGTGATCTCAACATACTCAGCGTTGGCGACCATAAACTGCAGGACTACCAGCTCGGTCTGGCCTATAGCGTGATTGACAATCTGGCGGTGGATCTGCGCGTGAAAGGCGGCTACCGCAGCTTTTTACTCGAGTTGGACGATCTGGATGGGGTCTATACCGACTGGGATTTCGACGGTTTCTACATGGGGCTGGAGGTGGATTTCTAAGCACTCATGCTTAGCCCCAGCCGAAGATAATAGCCGCAAATGCACGCCAATCACCGCAAAATATTGCAAATAACTACGATTTAGTTGCTTTTTATTGCGTGGTTTAGCGGTGATTGGCATGCATTTGCGGTAGAGCGGCTTTTTGGCCTGAACAACACTACAGTGAGCAATCTTGCGGATTTTCCGGCAAAAAGGTAGAATCCGCCGCTTTCTGATTCCCGATTGCCAAAGGCTAACCCTCTCAGGGGGTGAATCGACTCTCAATCGGGCATCGCTCCTTGCCTTACTGCACATGCAGAAGGCTGCCTAAACCGTAAGGAGATACAATGAGGCACTATGAAGTTGTGTTCCTGGTTCATCCGGACCAGAGTGAACAAGTACCCGCTATGATCGAGCGTTACCGCTCGGGTATCGAAACCAAGGGTGGTACCATCCACCGGCTTGAGGATTGGGGACGCCGTCAACTGGCCTATCCGATCAACAAGATCCACAAAGCACACTATGTTCTGATGAACATCGAGTGCGATCAGGAAGCGCTGGATGAGTTGGAAAGCGCCTTCCGTTTCAACGATGCCGTCATTCGCAATATGGTGATTCGCCGGGAAGAGGCGATTACCGAGCTCTCTCAGTTGGCCAAATCACAGGAAGCTGACGAACGCCCAGCGAGCCGTGGCAATGATGATGCGCAGGACGATGACGAGGATTCGGTTGTTGAAGAGACTGAATCGAGCGACGACTGAGCAGCAGAGATACAGAGAGGATAGATAGATGGCACGTTTTTTTCGACGTAAGAAATATTGCCGCTTCACAGCGGAAGGCATCAGCGAGATTGATTACAAAGATCTGAATCTCCTCAAGGCCTATGTCAGCGAGAGTGGCAAGATCGTACCCAGCCGTATTACCGGTACGAAGGCTAAGTATCAGCGTCAACTGGCGAGTGCGATCAAACGCGCTCGTTATATCGCGTTGCTGCCATACACTGATCAGCACTAAAGGGAGTTCATACCTGCCGGGGTAGCGGAATGAAAGCAGTGGCATCCTTTGTGATGCGTGGGCCAGCGCGATCAGCCATGGTGGCAACGGTACTGGCCGTGCTGTCGATCATTATTCCATTTATCGGTGTGTTCAGCAGTGCCAGTGTTGCTCTGGTTACCCTGAGACTGGGTGGTCTGGCAACAGCCAAGGTTTTACTCCTTGCAACATTTGCCTGCGCTGTCCTGATGACACTGATATTTGGTAACCCGCTTGCGGCGCTGGGTTTTCTGCTGGTGTTATGGATACCGGTGGTATTGCTCGGACTGTTGCTTCGGAATACCCGCTCTTTGGCTTTGACAACCCAGGCCGGATTGGTATTCGGCCTACTGGCCATACTGGTGCAATACATCAGTATGGGGGATCCGGCCACTTTCTGGCGAGAGTACCTGGAGCCCATGAGTCAACGCTTCATTGAAGCCGGTCTGTTTGATCAGGCTCAAAGCGTTGAGGTTTTAGACCAGCTTTCCAGAATGATGTGTGGCCTGGTCTCAGTCGGTTTTCTGCTGCAGATGTTACTCAGCCTCTATGTGGCTCGTTGGTGGCAGGCGATACTCTACAACCCGGGCGGGTTTGCAGAAGAGTATCAGCAGATGCGACTGCACCGGTTAGTGGGTGTTGCAGGTGCTGCGGCACTGTTGCTGGGACTGCTTCCGGAGCAGAGCTATCCGGCCATATTGGGTTGTATGGGGGCAGTGGTTCTGGGGTTGTTGTTTCTGCAGGGCATGGCAGTGATCCATGGTCTGGTGAAACGGATGAAATCCGCCCAGCTCTGGTTGGTAGTGACCTACCTGATGCTGATTGTTTTTTTACCGCAGATGGTGCTGGTGATGATCAGCATTGGTCTGCTGGATATTTGGATCGATTTTCGAGCCCGCTTTAGATCGCAAAACAGCGGGTAAGAAGTCGTGCGACAAGCCGCCGAAGGCAGCTTTGACGCAACTAAAGATTTGACCTAATAAGGGTGATTACAATGGAAATTATTCTATTGCAAAAAGTGGATAACCTGGGTGATCTGGGTGAAAAGGTAAACGTTAAGAGTGGCTTCGGTCGTAACTTTCTGATTCCCAGCGGTAAAGCCATTCCGGCTACCGAAGAGAATCTGAAGGTGTTCGAGCAGCGTCGCGCTGAGCTTGAGAAAGAGGCTCAGGAGAAGTTGCAGGCTGCCGAGTCCCGCAAAGCCAAGCTGGACGGTATGGAGCTCTCCATCACCTGTAAGGCGGGTGATGAAGGACGTCTGTTCGGTTCAGTCGGTACCTCGGATATTGCCAAGGCGGCAAGCACTGCTGGCGAGTCGGTGGAGAAGAAAGAGGTCATGCTTCCGAATGGCCCCTTCCGGATTGCCGGTGAGTATGAAGTCGACCTGCATCTGCACGCAGATGTGGACGTCACCATCAAACTGACCATCGTCCCAGAGGCTTGATCGCCAGTCACGGCGGGTGTTCGTTACCCGCTATCGTGGCATAACCACGGTTCTCGACGGCGCCTTTCAGGCGCCGTTTGAGGCTATGTGGTGATGACTGCTAGCGCCAACGGCACGACAATTTCGCTTTTGCGATGACCCATTGGTTTGCGGCTGGCTTTTTTGCAGTTGTTTCAACCCATTGGCCATACTACCTTCAATACACCTCTCAGTTTGCTGATTGAACAGCGGCATTTCATGCCCCAATCAGTTCGCTTTGGAGCCTAATCGAGCGTAAGGAGGGGGACTGATTCTCTTTCCTCGACTCCTTCAATACCGTATCCTTGTCTCTCCCTGCGGCCAATTTGGTTAAATCCAAAAACTAACCTATTCCGATGTCTGAATCTGCCTATCCAGAAGAGCTCGCTGTCTATCCGGAAGTCGAACAGCGGGCGATCAAGGTGCCACCCCATTCAAGCCAGGCCGAGCAATCGGTTCTAGGGGGATTGCTGCTGGATAATGCCAGTTGGGACAAGGTTGCCGATCTGGTGGTCGATGGAGATTTCTACCGCAAAGAGCATCGTTTGATCTTCAGCGCCATCGCCGCACAGGCTGAGGATAATCAGCCTTTTGATGTGGTAACCCTGGCGGAGCATCTGGAGCGTAAAGAGGAGCTTCAGGATGCCGGTGGCTTACCCTATCTGGTTCGCCTTGCGGAAGAGACGCCGAGTGCTGCCAACATAAAATCCTATGCCGGGATCGTGCGTGAGTATTCGGTAATGCGCCAGCTGATCTCTGTTGGTACCGATATCTCCGACAGTGCGTTTCATCCCCAGGGACGTAAGGCTGAGGAGTTGCTCGATGTAGCCGAACGCAAGGTTTTTGAGATCGCAGAACAGACCAGTAAGGGGAAGGGTGGATTCACCCCCATCAAATCCCTGCTGACCAAGGCAGTTGACCGGATTGAAACCCTGTTCCAACAGGATGAACCGATTACCGGTATCAGCACCGGGTTTTCCGATTTTGATCAGATGACCTCCGGTCTGCAGCATGCAGACCTGATTATTGTTGCCGGTCGTCCCTCGATGGGTAAGACCACCTTTGCCATGAACATCGCAGAGAATGTTGCCATTCAGGCGGGCAAGGCGGTGGCTGTCTACAGTATGGAGATGCCGGGCGACGCCCTGGCGATGCGTATGATGTCATCCCTGGGACGTATCGATCAGTTGCGTGTGCGTACCGGTAAACTGGAGGATGAGGAGTGGCCGAGACTCTCTTCCGCAGTCAGCATGTTGGCTGAAACCAAGCTCTATATCGACGATACTCCGGCAATGTCGCCGACCGAGGTGCGTGCCAGAGCACGTCGCTTGAAACGGGAACACGATGATCTCGGACTGATTGTGATCGACTATCTGCAGTTGATGCAGGCACCTGGAGAAGGGGAGAACCGGACCAATGAGATCTCCGCCATCTCCCGCTCCCTGAAGGCGTTGGCAAAAGAGCTGGATGTGCCGGTGATCGCTCTGTCTCAGCTCAATCGCAGTCTTGAGCAGAGAACCAACAAGCGACCGATCATGTCCGATCTGCGTGAGTCAGGCGCAATCGAGCAGGATGCGGATCTGATCGTCTTCATCTATCGAGATGAGGTCTATAACGAAGACAGCCCGGATAAAGGCATTGCCGAGATCATCATCGGTAAACAGCGTAATGGTCCGATTGGAACCACACGCCTGACCTTTCTTGGTAAATACACCAAATTTGAAAACTATACGGAAGATATCTACGGCGACGAGGGGTATTGATGGAGTTTGCGCCGCAGGCATCGATCGACCATGCTGCCCTGAGGCACAATCTGAGACTTGCCCGACAGGCTGCAGACAGGAGTCGAATCTGGGCGGTCATCAAAGCGGATGGCTACGGCCATGGGCTGTTACGGATTGCAGAGGCTCTGCAGGAAGCGGATGGGCTTGCCGTCGCGCGGCTTGATGAAGCCCTGGCACTCAGACAGCAGGGTGTGGTCAAGCCCCTGTTGGTGCTCTCTGCCTGCATCAGTCGATCGGATTTCGAACAGGCGATCGCTGCAGACCTGCAGGTCGTGGTGCATCATCGAGATCAGTTGGCTGTTTTAGATTCCCTCGCCTCAACCGGTCAACGGCTATCAGTCTGGCTAAAGCTCGATAGCGGCATGCACAGATTGGGGTTTACACCGGATGAGCTTAAGCAGAGCCTGACGCAACTCAAGGCTCTGCCGGTTGTTGCTGATATCAATCTGTTGAGTCATCTGGCGAATGGAGATGATCCGGACGATCCGATGACGGCCTCCCAGTGTGAACAGCTGATGCAGATCGATCCATCCCCCTATAAAGCACGTTCATTGGCTAATTCAGCCGGGCTGTTGGCAAATCCGGCTACCCATCTTGATTGGGTGCGGCCCGGTATCATGTTGTATGGTGCTTCCCCTTTCATCAATACAACCGCAGCAGAGTTGGGACTGCAACCGGTGATGACTCTGAGCAGTCGTGTGATGGCGGTGAAATCCTGTCAGGCGGGTGATGCAATCGGCTATGGGGGGAGTTATGTCTGTCCTGAAGCCATGCCGGTGGCCGTGGTCGCGATTGGCTATGGGGACGGTTATCCACGTCATGCGCCGAACGGTACGCCGGTGCTGGTCAAAGGGGTTCGCCTGCCGCTGATAGGACGGGTTTCGATGGACATGCTGTGTGTCGATGCCAGGGCGCTGAGCGGAATAGAGGTTGGCGATGAAGTGGTGCTGTGGGGAGGGGAATTACCGGTGGAGGAGATCGCCCGGCAGGCGGGTACCATCGCCTATGAACTGCTCTGTGGGGTCAAACGACGGGTTCGATTTCATGATCTCAATCGCCAGCAGCGGGAGGGATAATGGCACAGGGCGGTAAAAAAGCGGCTAAAACCCAATATGTCTGCAGTGCCTGTGGCGCCAGTTTTGCCAAATGGTCCGGTCAGTGTTCCGAGTGCCACTCCTGGAATGTGCTGGAGGAGAGCCTGGCCCCGACCACATCTTCCAAGGGGCGCTTTGCCGGTTATGCGGGAACCGGTGGTCAGCAGGTGATGCCGTTGACCGAGGTTGAGATAGAGCATGAGGCCCGTACCACAACCGACAGCGCGGAACTCGATCGGGTGTTGGGTGGTGGTCTGGTTGAAGGTTCTGTGGTGCTGATTGGTGGTGACCCCGGTATCGGCAAGTCAACTCTGCTGATTCAGACCCTGGCCAGACTGTCTGTGAACATGCACTCTCTATACGTGTCCGGCGAAGAGTCTCCGCGTCAGATTTCATTGCGTGCCAAACGACTCGATCTGGCGGTAGACAAGTTGAAACTGTTACCCGAAACCTGTGTTGAGCGGATTATCGCGGTCGCCGAGCAGGAGAAGCCCCAGGTGATGGTGTTGGATTCAATCCAGACCATGTACACCGAACTGCTGCAGTCGGCACCGGGCTCCGTCTCCCAGGTGCGGGAGGCAACGGCGCAACTGGTGCATTACGCCAAGCGCACCGGTACCGCACTGTTTCTGGTTGGCCACGTGACGAAGGAGGGCAGCCTGGCTGGACCCAGGGTGCTGGAGCACATGGTGGATACGGTGCTCTACTTCGAAGGGGAGTCGGGGAGTCAGTTTCGTCTGATCCGTACCATCAAGAATCGTTTTGGTGCGGTCAATGAACTGGGCATGTTTGCTATGACCGATAAGGGTTTGAAGGCGGTCAGCAACCCCTCCGCCATATTTCTGTCACGCCAGGCGGAGCAGGTGCCGGGCAGTGTGATTCTGGTGACCCGTGAGGGAACCCGTCCGCTGCTGGTCGAGGTTCAGGCGCTGGTGGATGAGAGTCCCCTGGCCAATCCGCGACGTATCACCCTGGGACTGGAGCAGAACCGACTCTCCATGTTGCTGGCGGTGCTCCATCGGCATGGCGGTATCGGCATGTTCGACCAGGATGTCTATGTGAATGTGGTTGGCGGTGTGCGGATCACGGAGACCGCATCCGATCTGGCTGTGTTGATGGCAGCCCTCTCCAGTTTCCGCAATCGACCACTCGATCAAGGGCTGGTGGTTTTCGGTGAATTGGGGCTGACCGGGGAGATCAGGCCGGTTCCAAACGGACCGGAACGGTTGCGTGAGGCAGCGAAACATGGTTTCAAACGGGCGGTGGTGCCTAAAGCCAACGCCCCGAAACAACCAATTGAAGGTCTCGAAGTGGTTCCGGTTGAGACGCTGGCTGAGGTTCTAGAGATTACTTGAGATGGCAGTAGAGCACAGCCCGCTTAGCCGAGTGCTTCCAGATCTCTCTGCAGGATGATGTCGTCACCGATATTCAATTCTACCAGGCGGCGCAGCAGGGAGATGCTGATCATATCGATCTCTTCACAGAGCAGGCCGATCTGATCTTTTTCCACATGGGCGCAAGAGGCCAGCATCGAAATGGTGCCCCCATCGTCCAACAGCACTTTCAGGGTGACGCTCTCTCCCACCTCGGGTGACCAGGCTGTCGGTATCTTAGCCAAGGCGCCTTTCAAGGAGATATCGATCAGTTCCGTTTCATAGTTGCCGCTGCTGGTTTCAAGGGTTGCCCGAGCGTCGAAAATGATGCGGTGAAAACGTCTGCGCTCTTTGTTTTCTTGATCACTCATAATTGGCTCTTAGGCGTGAAACTGCATCTGTGTACCACCCACTTCGATCAAATCCCCGTCATTCAACAGTTGACCCTGATCTGCAAGAGGCTGCTTGTTTACTGTGGGTGGATTGATCCCTTCGAGAAAGGAGATGTAGTAACCCTCTTCACGACGGGCGATCATGGCGCAATCACCACCGGTATGCCCGATGCGGGTCATATGGCGGTGTAGCGAGATTATGCGGCCGAAATTGTCACCATTAACAATCTGTAGCACACTGGAGGAAGCGTCCTCTTCCTCCTCAACCTCATCTTCTGTTTCTGCCTTGGGTTGCTCGTCCGCTGCGCCAGGGGAGAGAGTAAGGTCCGCACCCAGTTCCATCACGTCCTCAGCAAAGGTGAGGGTGTGCTTGCCGATCTGTATGACATCACCATGATGGAGATTGATCTCTTCTGTCTTTTCATGGTTGACCAGTACCGGAAATTCTTCATCCTGAGCTTCCAGGCGATAGACATCGCCGGATTCTGTGATGGTGGCTTGCAGTGGCGCGATGGCCAGGCTATCGATGGAGATGGCGCAGTCCGGATCGCGACCGATCTTTGTCGAATCGGCCTCAAGGTGAAAAACGTCGATAACTCGACCTTTGAAGGAGAGGGTTAGTTTTGGCATGGAGCTATTTTAGATACAACCTGTACAAATGTAAGTATATATCCAATTTTATTGATAAATCACTAGTTAACCTACTTTCTAATTCCTATTCTGGGAATTAAACTACTGCGAAGAGAAGATATCAATATCATCCGATATTTCTGCTAACCTTATTTAATAACAATATCTTAATAGAACTTGTTTAATTAAAATCTTGGATCGCCGTAATTTTGACATTTTGCAAAAATGCTGCTTAACTTCGCACCATTGCTACGAAATTCTCACCGCAAGTAGGGCCTGATGAATGGGGCAGAGTTCTGACAAAGACGGTTCAGTGTTTCCCAATCTCTGTATTTATCTTTTCGATCAAGACGATCAGCGTCAAAATTATCTACAACACATTCTGAGCTTTGTTGAAGGGGATGTGGTTGTGGTTGATGACGTCTCTCAGATCGAACTCAGTGAACAGAGTCGGTATAACTGTGTGTCCGTTATGGTTGGCGCCGGAGAGGGGCGTGATAAGCAACTGGCGGTGGTCAAGGATCTTGCCGAGAGCTATCCCTATCTGCCGGTATTTCAAATCTATGATGAGCAGGAGGGCGCACCTCAACTGTTCGAGGGTTTGGAAAATGTCATTGGCAGTTTCAAGCTGCCCACCCTCTACGACGATCTTATGGCGTTGGCTCACAAGGCGCAGGTGTTTCAGGAGCTGAAAAATCCTGAAGCAGCCAGTTCACGCCCGGTGGAGCTGTTCCGCAGTCTCTCCGGAAGCAGCCGCGCGACACGCCAGGTCAACAAGATGATCGAACAGGTTGCCGATTCCGAGGCGACCGTTCTGATTCTTGGTGAGTCGGGCACCGGTAAAGAGGTGGTTGCCCGTAAACTCCATTTTCACTCGGTTCGGCGTGGCAAACCGTTTGTGCCGGTGAATTGCGGCGCGATTCCGGGTGATCTGCTGGAAAGCGAGTTGTTTGGTCATGAAAAGGGGGCGTTTACCGGGGCAATCAGCGCCCGTCAGGGCCGTTTTGAGATGGCTGAGGGGGGCACGCTGTTTCTCGATGAGATCGGTGATATGAGCATGCCGATGCAGGTAAAACTGCTGAGAGTGCTGCAGGAACGTTCATTTGAACGTGTCGGCAGCAACAAGACCATCCCATGTAATGTGCGGATCATCGCTGCGACCCACCGTAATCTCGAATCGGCAATCAAAAACGGTGATTTTCGTGAAGATCTTTTCTATCGTCTCAACGTCTTCCCGATTGAGATGCCACCACTCAGGGATCGGGTTGAAGATATCCCGGTGCTGGTGAATGATCTGATCCACCGGATCGAAAATGAGAAGCGGGGTTCAGTGAGATTGACCCCGGCAGCAATTGCGGCTTTGAGTCACTACCGCTGGCCGGGAAATGTCAGGGAACTGGCCAATCTGATCGAACGCTTGGCGATCCTCTATCCCTATGGCGTTGTGGATATAGGGGAACTGCCGGAGAAGTTCAAACCGGCCGCTGAATTGATCGATACCACCAAGCTGCCACAGGTCAGTCTTGAGGGGGATGAGCCTGGCACAACCCAGAATGCGCCAAGATTGCCGAATGACGGTATCGATCTCAAGGCCCACCTCAACTCACTCGAACAGAGTCTCATTCAACAGGCCCTGGATGAGTCGGACGGAATCGTTGCCCATGCTGCAAAACGCCTGCACATGCGTCGTACCACCCTGGTGGAGAAGTTACGGAAATATGGCCTTCAGCGTCAAACAGAGTCGACGGGAATTTGACGTCTCTTCAGTTTATAAATCATAACCTACTGAAAATTAAGAAAAACACAATATAGGCACACATTTTGCCTCTTTAGTCATTGATGAATGAAGACTGACTACAGAGGCTATCGACGTGTCACCAAAACCATCACTTGCCGATCGACAACACGCCCTTGAGGCGGCCTTCAATATGTTCAATCAGCTCTCCGAAGAGTTGACCGGCTCCTACCAGCAGTTGCAATCCCAGGTTCTGGAACTGAGTCAGGAGCTGGCTGCAGCGCGTAGTGAGCGAATGGTGCAGCTGGCTGAGAAAGAGCGTTTGGCCGATCGTCTGGAGAGGTTGCTGGAGACCCTGCCTGCAGCGGTGATCGTGCTCGATGGTGAAGAGCGGATCCGTGAGTTCAACCCGGCTGCAGAACGTCTGCTGGGCAACCTGGAGGCCATGACCCCATGGCCTGAGGTTATTCATCAAAAGGCATTGGGCGGTGTGATCAAAGGCAACGAGATGAAGCTGCTCAGCGGTCATTTGCTGACACTGTCATCCAGTCGCCTGGAACAGGCGCCTGGCTATATTCTGGTATTGGTCGATGTCACCGAAACCCGCAAGCTGCAGGAACGACTCAACCGTCGTGAGCGGTTGACCGCAATGGGCGAAATGTCCGCTCAACTGGCCCATCAGATGCGTACCCCGCTGAGCAGCGCCTTACTCTATGCTTCCCATCTTGCCAGTGATGATCTGAATCCGGCCAAACGCCAACAGTTTACCTTGAAGTTGAGAGATCGTTTGCAGCATATGGAGCGTCAAATTCACGACATCCTGATGTTTGCCCGGGGCGAAGATGCGGGCGAATCGCGCATTCTGATGAGTGAGCTGCTTAAGCGTTTTACCTCGACAGTCGAGCATGATCTGCAACAGAGTGGCGTCTCATTGGTGATCGATGATCAGAGTCAGGGAGAGGCGGTCATGTTAGGGCGTGAGGATGCCTTACTGGGTATGTTGAGTAATCTTCTTGAAAATGCAATTCAGCAGGGTGCGAAGATTGTTCAGATCGCACTGCATGTTGAAGATGAGATAGAGATTCATCTGGCCGATGATGGTAATGGCATCTCCGATGAGCTGTTACCACGAATTTTTGATCCATTTTTCACTACCAGAAGCGGCGGTACCGGCTTAGGTTTGGCGGTGGTGCAGAATCTGGTGCTTAACCATGGTGGTGAGATTCTGGCGAGTCACTCGACGCTTGGCGGGGCACTCTTTCAAATCCATTTTCCACTTGTCTCACCGGCAATCGAGCCGCTTTCTCCCGTGGGATTCAACAAAGAAAAACAGACGCTTGGCGTTGCACAGATAAGGAGCCTGTCATGAGTCAAACGACGGTGCTGATAGTAGAAGACGATCCTGCATTGCGGGAAGCACTGCGCGATACCCTCGAGCTGGCGGATTATTCAGTGGTCACCGCAGAAGATGGCAGATCGGCCCTTGAGCTGTTGAAGCAAGCGCCTGTTGGCATGGTTGTCAGTGATGTACAGATGCAACCCATGGATGGTCATACCCTGTTGCGGGAGGTCAGAAAAGGCTATCCCGAGCTGCCGGTTCTGTTGATGACCGCCTATGGCAGTATTGAAAAAGCGGTAATGGCGATGCATGACGGTGCGGTCGACTATCTGGTCAAACCGTTTGAGGCGGAAGTTCTGGTCAGTAAAGTGGCGGGTAATATTCTGCCGCTGGTGGATGCAGCCGATGCCGGACCGGTTACTGAAGATGTACGTAGCCGTGAAGTACTCGAATTGGCCCATCGGGTGGCGCAAAGCGAGGCCACGGTATTGTTGAACGGCGAGAGCGGTACGGGTAAGGAAGTGTTCGCCCGCTATATCCATCAGCATTCACCACGAAACAGTGGGCCGTTTATCGCGATCAACTGTGCAGCGATTCCTGAAAACATGCTCGAAGCGGTGCTGTTCGGTTATGAAAAAGGGGCCTTTACCGGTGCCTATCAGGCCACGGCCGGTAAATTTGAACAGGCCCAGGGCGGCACCCTGTTGTTGGATGAGATCTCTGAGATGAGTCTGGCTCTGCAGGCCAAATTGCTAAGAGTACTGCAGGAGAAGGAGCTGGAAAGACTGGGCGGTCGCAAAATGATTGAACTGGATGTACGGGTTCTGGCGACAACCAATCGCAAGCTTCGTGAGGAGGTCTCGGCCGGTAGATTTCGTGAAGACCTCTACTATCGCCTGAATGTCTTCCCACTGACTTTGCCACCGCTGCGTGATCGACAACGGGATATCCTGCCGCTGGCGAACCATCTGTTGCAGAAGAGTCTACGACCTGGCCAAAAACTGCCTCAGTTCAGTGACGCGGCAGAGCAACAACTCTTGGTTCACCCTTGGCCCGGCAACGTTCGGGAGCTGGACAATCTGATGCAGCGCGCATTGATTCTCAATGGCAGTGGTGAGATCGGTGTCGATGATCTCTGCTTTGAATCGACTGCAGTTGATGCCAAGCCTGAGGTGGAGCATCAGACCGGTAATGCCGGAAAACTCCCCGATGATCTCCGTTCAGTGGAGGAGCAGATGATCCTGGATGCTCTGGGTGAAGGTGGGGTCAGCAGAAAACATGTGGCCAGTCGTCTGGGTATCAGTGAACGGACCTTGCGCTACAAGATTGCCCGTATGCGTGACGCGGGTGTGGCGATACCAGGTTAACTGGTGCGGATAGTGCATAGACATAAGTAGTTATAAAGATAACGGAGCTTCGCTAATGAACAACAGCATGAACATCGATCAAGTATTGGCGCAAATGCGGGTGATGTCTGCTCAAGCTGCTGACAATGCGCAGGAGTCACCGAAAGCCTCAGGGGCCGATTTTTCCGATCTGCTGAAGCAATCGATAGACCGGGTCAACTCGATCCAACAGGAAGCCAGTGCACTTCGTACCAGCTTTGAGAGTGGTGAGGGCGAGATGGACCTGGCTCAGGTAATGATTGCAGCACAAAAATCCAGCCTCTCTTTCGAAGCCATGGTGCAGGTTCGCAACAAGCTGGTTGAGGCCTACAAAGACGTAATGAGTATGCCAATCTAACTGATTGAATAAGAAGGCGAAAAATGGCAACCGTAACTCCCGAACAAGCAGTAAACGAAGTCGAAGTGGCGCGTATACAGGACAATCCCATCGTCAGGCAGATCGCCGTGATGGTGGGGATAGCGGCCAGTGTCGCCTTGGGGGTGGCCGTTGTGCTGTGGACCCAGAAGCCGAGTTATGCGCCGCTGTTCGGTAACCTTCCCAACAAGGATGCCATGGAGATCTCTCAGGCTCTGCAGCAGGCCGGTATCGAGTATGAAATCGATCAGGCGAATGGCATTGTGATGGTGCCCAGCTCCAGCCTGCAAGAGGCGCGGATGAAACTTGCCGGCCAGGGTTTGCCGCGTTCCGGATCGACCGGTTTCGAACTGATGCAGGAGGATACCGGATTCTCAACCAGTAAACTGGTGGAGACAGCCCGTTATCAGCGTGCCATCGAAGGGGAACTGGCCCGTTCGATCATGACTATGGCCAATGTGGATAGCGCCAGGGTACATCTGGCAACACCGAAACAGTCGGTGTTTATCCGTAAAAGAAAATTCCCCAGCGCGTCGGTGGTGGTGAAACTCTATCCCGGACGCAGTCTGGAAAAGGGGCATGTGGAAGCGATCACCCATCTGGTCGCCTCAAGCGTACCCGAACTGGATGTTTCCAATGTCACGGTGGTCGATCAGAAAGGGCGTCTGCTGAGCACCAAGAAAGACAGCCGTGAAATGCAGCTGACTTCCCGGCAGTTTGAATACACCCGTGAGCTTGAAGGTCACTACAAGCAGCGGATTGAAGATATCCTTGAACCTGTAGTCGGACGGGAAAATCTGCGTGCAGAAGTGACCGCCGATGTGGATTTCACCTATGTTGAACAGACCCAGGAATACTATAATCCGGATGTGAACGCACTGCGGTCAGAACAGATCAATGAGCAGCAATCTGTGTTGAACGATGTGCAGGGCGTACCAGGCGCACTGACCAATCAGCCTCCGGTTGCGGCGAATGCGCCTCAGGTGGCTGGTGGTGCGGAGGGTGAAGCCGGAGGCACTCCGGTCAATACAAGCAAACGGGCCACCCGCAATTTTGAGCTGGATAAGACCATCAGCCATACCCGTCTGCCCAGCAGTCGGCTGCGCAAAATCTCAGTCGCTGTTGTGGTGAATGATCGTTACCAGGCCGGTGAGGATGGTGTGGCTGTGCCGGTGGAACGCACGGCGGAAGAGATCACACGCATCTCCAACCTGGTCAAAGAGGCGGTTGGATTCGACATTCAACGTGGCGACAGAGTGCAGGTGATCAGTGAGGCTTTCTATATCCCTCAGCCAATGGAACCACTGCCTGAAGTTCCGATGTGGGAACAGAGCTGGTTTTGGGATCTGATTCGTCAGGTTGGTGGCGCACTGCTGTTCCTACTGTTGGTTTTCGGGGTATTGAAGCCCACCATGACCCGACTGACCAAGCAGGTGGTGACGGCACACATGAGTGAATCGATGGCGACCGCTGGAGCCGTTGCAGGTGAGGGTGGTATGGCAGAGATGCCTGGTGGCGCTGGTGGTGAAATGGGTATGCTGTCTGAAGATGATGAATCCCTGCAGCTGCCAGGTCCAAGAAGTTATGAGAAAACACTGGATGCCGCACGTAATATGATTCAAGAAGATCCTAAGCGAGTGGCTCAGGTAGTTAAAAAGTGGATTGCTGAAGATGGCAACAAATAATCAAACTGCTAATCAGGCAATGAAAGCATCTGATGGAAATGCCTCGGATGTCAACAAAACGAGTGGACTAGAACGCTCTGCTATTTTGTTGCTGGCTCTGGGTGAGAAAGATGCTGCTGAAATACTCCGCCATATGGGCCCCAAAGAGGTTCAGGATGTGGGGCTTGCAATGGCTACTCTGACAGGGGTGACCACGGACCAGATGGAAGCAGTGATGCATCAATTTGTATCCACTCTGGAAAAACAGACTGCCTTGGGACTGGGCTCTGATGAATATATCCGCAACATGCTCACCAATGCCTTGGGAGAGGATAAGGCGGGCGGCGTCATTGACCGCATCCTGCTGGGCCGCAACAGTAAAGGCCTGGAACAACTGAAGTGGATGGATCCCCGGGGAATTGCCGAGTTGATTCGGCTTGAGCATCCACAAATCATTGCCATCGTACTCTCTTTTCTGGAACCGGATCAGGCTGCCCAGGTAGTCAGCCAGTTTGCCGACCGGGTACGTACCGATGTGATCATGCGCATTGCCACCCTGGATGGCATTCAACCGGTTGCCTTGCAGGAGCTGGATGAGATCCTCGAAAAACAGTTTTCCGGTGCCTCCAACGTCAAATCTTCCAGTCTGGGTGGCATTAAAACCGCCGCAGAGATACTCAACATGCTGGATGGTGCGGTCGAGAGCAAACTGATGGAGGAGATCATCGAAGTCGATTCTGATCTTGGTCAGGAGCTTCAGGACAACATGTTTGTCTTTGAAAACCTCATCGATGTGGATGACCGGGGTATTCAGGCACTGTTGCGCGAAGTCAGTACCGAGCAGCTGTTGCTGGCACTGCGCGGTGCCGATGAAGCACTGAAAGAGAAGATCTTCAAGAATATGTCGAAACGTGCAGCTGAAATGCTCAAGGATGATCTGGAAGCAGCGGCTCCTGCCAAGCTGAGTGATGTGGAGGCCTCGCAGAAAGAGATACTACAGGTAGCACGCCGCCTGGCGGATGCCGGTGAGATCATGCTCGGAGGCGGTGGTGATGAGTTCGTCTAAATCCGGCGACGGAGGAACCGTTGATATCAGGCAGTGGTTGCCACCGGAGATGGGGGAGGGCAAGAAACGGACGAACCGGGGCACAATCCATCCTCCGAGTGCCCCACCCACGGCAGAAGAGCTCGAGGCAATCCAGCAACAGGCCTACGAAGAGGGTTTTGAAAAGGGCAAGCAAGAGGGCTTTGAGTATGGCCATAAAGAGGGCCTGAACCAGGCCCAAATGCAGCTGAATCAGTACACCTCCCAATTTGATCGCCTGCTGCAAACCTTCGAACGGCCATTAAGAAATCTGGACAATCAAATCGAGAAAGAGCTGCTGGCGCTGGTTATTGCGATTGTAAAGCAACTGGTCCGCCGCGAGGTCAAAAGTGATCCCAACCTGATTGTCGGTGTGGTCAGGGAAGCCCTTTCCGTCCTACCTGTCTCTTCACGCAATGTGCGTCTGTTGCTTCATCCGGAGGATGCGGAACTGATACGTGAGGTCTATGCGCTGGGCGATTCCGAAGTGGGTTGGCATCTGATTGAGGATCCAGTGATCAATCGGGGGGGCTGTAAAGTGGTGACCGATACCTCCCAGGTCGATGCCTCACTGGAATCCAGGCTCGCCAGTCTGATTGCGCCTCTGTTGGCCGGTGCCCGTGCCATCGATGAGCAGCTGGAAGAGGAGTAGTCACGATGCAACTGGGAACGGAGAGACAACAGATCTGGGCGGAACGGTTACGTCGCTATCAGGATCGACTCGGCGATGATCGGGGCCTGGTGGTTGAGGGTCGACTGACAAGAATGGTGGGTCTGACGCTTGAGGCGATCGGTTGTCGCGCTGTGATCGGAGGTCAATGTGATGTGGTCAGCAGCAACGGCACGCATATTGAATCCGAAGTGGTTGGATTTGGTGAAGACAGTCTCTATCTCATGCCCACGGGTGATATTCATGGCCTGGAGCAGGGGGCGAGAGTCATTCCAACCGGGCGTGTCTGCGAAGCTGTGGTTGGAGAACACCTGCTGGGACGGGTCATTGATGGCGCAGGAAAACCGCTGGATAACCTTGGACCGATCCACAACGATGAGCGACGTCCCCTGACTGGAACCAGTTTCAATCCCTTGGCCAGAACCCCGATCAGAGAGCCCTTGGATGTGGGTGTGCGTGCGATCAACTCGCTGTTGAGTGTTGGACGGGGGCAGCGACTGGGTCTTTTCGCCGGTTCCGGTGTTGGTAAGAGTGTGCTGCTGGGTATGATGACCCGCTACACCAATGCGGATGTCACCGTAGTCGGGTTGATCGGCGAACGTGGTCGTGAGGTGAAGGAGTTTGTCGAGAATATCCTGGGAAAAGAGGGTATGAAGCGGGCTGTTGTGGTTGCTGTGCCGGCCGACAACCCACCACTGCGGAGAATGCATGGCGCAATGCTTGCCACCAGTATCGCTGAGAGCTTCAGAGAGCAGGGTAAACATGTATTGCTACTGATGGACTCACTTACCCGCTATGCCCAGGCGCAGCGTGAGATTGCTCTGGCGATCCATGAACCACCGGCCACCAAGGGTTATCCCCCCTCGGTTTTTGCCAAACTGCCACAGCTGGTGGAGCGGGCCGGTAATGGGGATAAGGGTGGCGGTTCAATTACCGCGTTCTATACAGTCCTCACTGAAGGGGATGATCAAAACGATCCGATTGCCGATGCCGCCCGAGCCATCCTGGACGGACATATCGTACTCTCCCGGCAATTGGCGGATGCCGGCCACTATCCTGCAATCGATATCGAGGCCTCGATCAGTCGGGCGATGAACGATATCACCAGTTATAGCCATCAGGATGCCGCACGCTCGTTTAAGCATCTATACTCTCTATATCAGCAGAATAGAGATTTGATCAGTGTTGGCGCCTATGAGTCTGGTAGTGATGAGCAGATCGACATTGCGATTTCAGCGATGCCGGCACTGAATGAATTTTTACGTCAGGACATGCATACACCAGTGACTCTGGCGCAGAGTCTTGAAGATCTTGAAACCCTGTTTCCTGCTGAACCGGAACCAGAAGCAGAGATGCCGGCAGGATTGACTCTTCCGAATCCTGTGGAATAACGAACTGAGAATCGATTATGTCGCCTTCGAAACGACTCAAGCCAGTACAGAGATTCGCGCACTCCAAGGAGCAGAATGCTGCACGCAGTATGGGGCAGGCGCGTAAGAATCTTGAGCAGGAGGAGGCGAAGTTAAAACAGCTGAAGCAATACCATCAAGAGTATCTGGAGCGCTTTGAGCAGATGGCGCGGGAAGGGATGACATCCACTCAACTACAGGAATACAGAACCTTTCTAGCAAAGCTGGATGAGGCGATCAATCAGCAGCAACAGGTCGTTGCCGCCAGCATGGTCAATCACAATAGCCAAAAAACCGATTGGAAACAGAAGCACAGTCGTACCCAGGCACTGAATAAAGTGATCGATCGTTATCGCGAAAAAGAACAGAAAAGTGCCGATCGCAGAGAGCAGAAAGAGAGCGACGAACATAATCAAAGAAATCGTTAATAGGACTTTTTAATCAGGCTTTTTCCCTCCAGTCATGCCTCGATCCATCGGCTTCACGATGTGCATAAATCCCACAGCTGGTGCCCGTTATTAAACATCCACGAAGCCGCTACACTTGCCGGTCTAGCGGAACAACCAGACCTTATTCCTCACGCAATGTTTGATCCATCAAGGTTTTTTGCAAGTGAAATGAGTTGCTGGGCAAATCAGGGGATTTCAGAGTCTGTTTGAGTGAATGTCCAGCTGACACACTGTTGTGCGACTATGGCTAGGATCGTGTGAACTATCTTCAAGTGAAGGACTGAGAATACCAACTTATGTATGATAAACAGCATGAGTGAATCGATGCCAGACACTGAATTGCATCTGCCCCCGGAAGTGGTTCAGGTGGGTCGCCAGCCTATTCTCGACAAAAAACTGAACGTCTATGGGTATGAGTTGCTCTATCGATCAACCTCTGACTCGCAGCAGGGTTTTGATGGCGATGTGGCAACGGCCCGTACTGTGCTGAACAGTTTTCTGGAGTTTGGCCTGCATCGCCTGGTTGGCAAGCATCGTGTTTTTATCAACATGACTGAGCGGTTTTTTACCGAGTTCACTTCTCTACCGGTTGACCCTCAGCAGATTGTGATCGAGGTTCTGGAGGACTTTGATCTGACACCGGCCGTCATTGATGGTATTAAAAAACTCCATGAAGCAGGCTATGCGATCGCATTGGATGACTATCGGTTCGAGCAACGCTGGATACCCTTGCTACCTTATTGTGCTTTGATTAAGGTCGAGATTCTGGGACTTGATCTCGAGAAATATGTCGAGCCAATCAATGATCTACTGAGGCGAGGTATAACCCTGCTTGCGGAAAAAGTGGAGACCCGCGAGGAGTACGAAACCGCAAAACGTCTCGGTTTTACCCTGTTTCAGGGCTATTTCTTTGCCAAGCCCCAAACTCTCAGCACCACGCGAAATCCGGGTAACAGGAAAATACTGCTCAGAACCATCGCTCAGCTCAACGATCCCAATGCGGATATCGAGGAAGTTGCCAAACTGATTGAGCTTGATCCCAACTTGAGTTTCAAACTGCTTCGAGTCATAAACTCTGCTGCTCAGGGCTTGACGCGCAAGATCTCATCGATCCGGGAGGCGGTTGTCTTTATCGGCCTGAATCGCCTGAGGGCCTGGTCGACGCTTTTTGTCATGGCCAGTATGGAGGAGGCTTCCCCTGAATTGATCACCACCAGTCTGGTCAGGGCAGAGATGTGCAGAGCATTAGCCGATGAGTTTGATTCTGGTCATCCTGATAGCGGCTATACCATAGGTTTGCTTTCCACCCTCGATGCGATGTTGAATCAACCGATGGAACAGCTGCTCGAAGAGATCCCGTTGGCTGACCATATGGTGGAAGCTCTGGGTCGTCACTCGGGCCCATTCGGTAATAGTCTTCAGTGTGCTATCGATCTCGAAAGATGCCACTGGATGAGTGAATCGACCAAGCTCCTTCCGGTAGAACAGCTGAATACGATGTATGTCCATGCGCTGGAACGGGTTGAGCAGATCAGAGGGGTGTTTTCCGCTGAGAAGGTTTAGCAGGGATGAGGTGGTAACCATCCGAAAGGGATGGCGGTCGATTCGCATTTATCAGGGTAAACCACCGCTCTTGCCAGGCGTCTACTCCTTTCCAACCACGCACTAGGGAATCACAACGCCGTGTATCGGTCCTGAAGGTGTGTTGCAGATGCAGTATGCACCGACCTCACTGCGTCTGTTCATTGGGCAGATGCCTGAGTATATAGCGCATTTTCGACTGAGTTTCGGTCTGCTGTCACCGCCTGCGGTATAGGTTTTTTTCTGTACGGTTGGTGCTTGCTCGGTGGCCTTCTCTTCAGCCTGCAGATTCATGGCAAGTGAAACAGAGCCGACCAAGAGAGTAGAGATCAAGAGGGTTCGTTTGCTAGACATGATTCGCTCCACGATTGCTATGGGGTGGTTTGCTACTGGTCCTCAAACCCAGGCGGACGTTTACCGGAAAGCAGATAGGCGAACGCAATCACTTCTGCAACTGCCCGATAGAGGGCCTGGGGTATCTCATCGCCAAGCGGTATCTGTGAGAGTAGGGCGGCAAGCTCCACATCTTCATGCAATGGTATATTGTGCTCTTCCGCCAGAGCCAGGATTCTCTCAGCCAGTTCACCGCGGCCTTTCGCAGTCAGCCTTGGGGCATTCTCCCCATCGTACTTGAGTGCGACAGCAAGATCCGAGGTGTCTAGGTCTTTTCTGTTCATGCCTGTTCGTTGAGTAGTGAGTGTTCGCCGGGTATCTGCTCTTCGTTTCTCGCAGCACCTTGGAAGGATTCCAACTTCTTCACCTCCAGTCCAGCGGTTTCAAAGCCGATGCGCAACCTGTCCAGATGATTGCTTACCAGCTTCGATGTATCCGGGTTTTCCGACCAGATGGTGGTTGAGAGGCTCTCGCCAACCAGATGCAGCCTGATTCGCATTGGTCCAAGTGGATCTATGTTCATGTGCAGGGTTAACTGCCATCCGGATTGGTTGGCAGCTCCCCGCTGTCCATCCCTGGCAATCTTTACATGAAACAGGTCAAAACCGTTCTCATGGCGGATCGGCAGCTCGAACTGCCAGATCTGTTTGGCCGACTCATCGGTGGGTGGCAGTGAACTGAGCTGGTTGGTTTGAATCCTGGCAATGGCGCCATCGAGATGTTTGAACAGATCGAGCAACAACTTCAGTGTGGGATTGGCGTCCAGGGTCTGGGCCGGCAATGCTGCCTGCGAGTTGGATAGCAGGATTTGGTTGGGTAATGTTAGTGCCGGAGCAGGCGACGATGGATTGGTTTGGCTGGTTGCGGGCGCGCCAGTCATGGGGAGTTTTAGACCGGCGGCATCAAATGATTGAGCAAGATAGGGTTTGATGATGCCGATCAGTCTGAGCAGATTGAGCTTTAGATCCTGATTCACCGGTAGTTGCCGAATCAGTAGGGATTCAGTCTGGTTACCACTCAGTTGCAATGCCTGCTTCAACTCAGTTTTGAAGCTAGGCTTGTCGATCGACAGGGCGCTTGTCAAAACCTGGCTGATCGCCTGTCTGACCGGCTCCGGTAGGGGTTTTGTCTGTGCTTGCGAGACCAGTTGGGTAAGTGCTTTGAACAGTTGCGGCAGGGGCTGTTGTCTTGGAAGGTTGCTCTTCAATGCCCAGGCAGTCAACTCCTTCTGGGTGGGTTGAGTCAGGACGCGCAATTCAGGTAATTTGCCGGCTTTTTCCACCTGAAGTAGCAGCGATTGGCCAGGGGTGACACTCAAGGTGGTCTGGGCCGTCAACTGGGTTACGCCAATTTGCAATCTCATGGCCCCATTGAGGTTTTCGGACAGCGCCGTGCCTTTCAACAGCTGACCGGGCTGGATTGCCTCCAGCAGGGACCTGGCACTGGTCGCGGTCGGCAGTGGCGGCAAAATTTTGGCGATCGAAAAGGGCATGGAAACTTCCAGTGGGTGGATAATCAGAAGTATACTCAACTTAACAGCCAGGTGACCAAATAGTTCACTTACAGGAATACAGGCTTCGTCCCGCATTCAGGACCTGCTTGAAGCTCCTGAGACGAGCCGGGTCCAAGCTCCAGTCAGCGGTTAACTATGAACGAAAAAAACAACGAATCTCCGAAGGCCTGGTTTACCCGCCATGATGGCGTGATCTCCGGGCCGGTCAGTGAGGCTCGTATCAGACAGCAGTTACTCGAGGGGTTACTCAACCTGACAGATCAGATCAGCCAGGATCAGCAGGCGTGGCTGGAGATCGGCAAGGTTCCAGGTGTTGTACCCCTGCAGATGCGTGCTGAATCGGGAGATAAAGCGGCCATTGCCAAGGTTGAGGCCAGAGCCAAGCAGCGCTCCAAAGAGCGGGCGCGGGTGGGGAGGATTCCTGTGGTACCGCTGGTTGTTTCCGTGGTGATTCTGGTTGGGGTGCTGTTGCTCTCACTATTGATCGGCATGCCGGAGAAGATCGATACCCCCCAATGTGACCAACCGCCTGCGCCGGGTGTCAATTGGCGGAACTGTCTGCTGTTGGGCATCGATGTCGGTTCATCGAGTTTGGCGGGAGCCAATTTAAACAGCGCTGTATTGCGCCAGGGAAGATTCAGTGCGACCAACCTCTCGGCGGCGGATCTCAGTTATGCCGATTTGAGAAAGGCGGATCTGCGTTATGCACAATTGACCAACGCACGGCTGGTTGGCGCCAACCTACAGGGGGCTGACCTTCGCGACGCTGACCTCAGAGAGAGTGATCTACGCTTTGCAGACTTTACCGGTGCACGGTTGCAAGGGATGCTGTTATCGGGATCCCGGCTCGATGATGCAATCTGGACCGATGGCAGGCAGTGTGCAGCACAATCTTTGGGAACCTGTCGATAGTTGGGGATCGATCAGGCAACCAGATCAGGGCCTTAACCAGGGCCGACCGTTGGGTTGGATCGGTGTATACAAACAGACTCGAACTACTCTGCAAAGGACTCGCTCTCGTATCGCCTCACTTGCAGACTATCAGACCAGTAGTTACTGGGCAGGCCGGCCTTCAGTTTGAGTTGATCGAGAAAATCCTTTGGATCGGGCAACGACTCCCAGACCGATGGCAGAAAGGTACCTCGGCGTATCCCTTCGATCAGGATCAATCCATCTCTAGCGGGTCTGATCTTGGCCAACAGATCGGCTTCTGAATCAAATTCAATAGCAACCGATGGGGTTAAAAGGGAGAGGTGAATCGCCACCTGGTCTCTTTCCGAGGGACTTAACGGCGGAAATCGAGGGTCACGAAAAGCCGCTGCGAAGGCGTTTCCAGCCACATCGGATACCACCGGTTGCATGGCGTCCAAGTGACCGATGCAACCCCGTAGCTGATCAGCCAGTTTCAGCGTGACAAAGCTGGCGCGGATGGCTCTTAGCGCTTCCGGGTACTCCTCCGGGTTCACTTCCAACGGCTCATGATTGCTGAGACCGTAGTCGATTGAGCGGTTTGCAACATCCAGTAATCGGGCGCGATCCTGATCGGATAGGGTGGTGAATTCGGAGGTCATACAGGCCCTGACTCGGTTGCTTTGGATTGGGCAGAGCCTAGCTACATAAAGTCAATAGGCCCTGATTTGCCGTTTACATGAGAGGAAATGACGCGATGAAAATAGAGTCTGTCAGAACCTCTTCACTCTTAAAGAATAGCCTACCGGCAACAGGCGTCTGGATCCAAACAGCATAGAAATTATTTACAGTTGAGTGAACTCTATGATTTATCAATGAAAGCCTGATGGTTGCACTCCCCAACTCCGGAGATTGCAGGAAAATCGGTTTGACTCGACAACTGACAGTTCTGGATAATCCGCTCCCTGACACTCTCCGATGGAAATAATTTATGTGGTTTAAGAATCTCCGGATCTATCTGTTGCAACAACCTTTGAATCTCTCACAGGAGGCCATGGAGGAGCAGCTGAAAAGCAAGGCCTTTCAATCCTGTAGCAGTCAGGAACTGATGACTCTGGGCTGGGATACGCCTCTGGGCAGGCAATCGGAGATGCTGGTTCATGAGATCGCAGGGTGCCAGATGATCTGTGCCCGCCAGGAAGAGAAATTGTTACCGTCGACGGTTATCAATGAGATCGTGGAGGAAAAAATTTCTGAGATCGAACAAGGCGAGGGGCGCAAGGTGGGGCGCAAAGAGCGTACCGAGCTGCGTGAGGATACCTTTCAGCAGCTGTTGCCCCAGGCCTTCAGTCGCCATACCCGGCAATATGCCATGATCGACAAGCAGCAGGGATGGATATTGGTGGATGCCGCCAGTGCCAACCGGGCAGAGGCGCTGATCACCCTGTTAAGGGATACCTTGGGCTCTCTGCCGGTGAAACCCCTGGAGAGCGCCACCGCGCCAAGTTTTATCATGACGGAGTGGCTGAAGCACCCGGGCCAGCATAAAAACTTCAGTCTGCTCGATAGCTGTGAACTGCAGGATCGATCGGAAGAGGCGAGTGTGGTGCGCTGCAAGGGTCAGGATTTGACGGCTGATGAGATTCTGGCTCATCTGGAAGCGGGTAAAGATGTGGTCAAGCTGGCAGTTGAGTGGGATGAGCGGATCTCCTGTCTGATCGAGTCAGACCTATCGATCAAACGGTTGCGGTTTTTGGATCTGATTCAAGAGCAGGCTGCCGACAATCAGATTGAGACTGAGGCTGACGCATTCGACAGCCACTTCACCTTGATGTGTCTGGAGTTCCGGCGCTTTCTACCCAGTCTGATAGAGCTGTTTGGCGGTGCCTCGGAATAGGTGGGCCAGAAAAATTGGCTTGGTTTACAGTGGGGTATGTGTGCCCGTCGAAATAATTTGGGCATTGTCCCCCCAATAACCTGGTCTATATTATGGTTTATTGACTCAGGTCAATGTCCGCAGGGATGAGAGCCTATAGTCTCTCCCTACGCTCACGGTTGGTCGTTTCCGTGTTAAGCGCTAGTCTGGCGGGGATCGGTGGCCCAACTGCCTCCAGGGCCATCCCCCGCCTGTTTTTTTCTAAGGGCCTGTTAACACTAATCCAATGCGCCCTGTTGCGCCTGAAAAAGCGCCAATCAAGGCGCGAGGAACGTAGTTTGGTTGTTCCAAATGAGTGACGAGCAACGCCGAGTGGAGCTTTTTCAGGCGCAACCCCCCATACTGATTGTAAAAGAGGGGGCTGGGTCTGTATTTGCGCCCAGCGGCGTTATCATTCGCTCATGTAGAATAACTACACTACGCTCATTCTGCCTTGCTGGACACAAAAACAGACCCAGCAGGGCGTATTGGATTAGTGTTAACAGGCCCTAGTATACTCCCTCTCCAGGCGGTTTGCGATTGTCGCTCGTCAACGATTGTTTAGTCGTGGCGGTTTTCAGTAATCGTAATAGTCGAGGAACCAGCGGGCGAAGTTGCTCACACCATCTTCCAGGCGTGTAGGGGGTTTATATCCGGTATCTTCAATCAGCTCTGCCACATCTGCGTAGGTTGCGATCACATCCCCATCCTGAAGCGGAAGCAGATTCAGTTGTGCCTTTTTACCCAGACTCTCTTCGAGAAGCTCGATATAGCGCATCAGCTCAACCGGTTGATTGTTACCGATGTTATAGAGGCGATAGGGGGCGGTACTGCTGGCAGAATCGGGGTGGTCGGAATCCCATTCCGGGTTGGGTTCAGGTATCCGGTCCAATACCCTGATCACCCCTTCGACAATGTCGTCGATGTAGGTGAAATCCCGTTTGTGCTTACCATAATTGAAGACATCGATCGGCTCGCCCTGCATGATTTTGTGGGCAAATTTCAACATCGCCATGTCCGGGCGGCTCCAGGGGCCATAAACCGTGAAGAACCTCAATCCGGTGGTGGGCAGGCGATAGAGATGGCTGTAGGTGTGAGCCATCAGCTCATTGGCTTTTTTAGTCGCGGCATAGAGGCTCACCGGGTGATTCACGTTGTCGTGCACGGAGAAGGGCATGGAGGTATTCGCGCCATAGATGGAGCTGCTCGATGCATACACCAGGTGCTCAACGCCGTGATGACGGCAACCCTCGAGAATATGGCCGAAGCCGACCAGATTGGAATCGACATAGGCCAGAGGGTTTTCGATTGAATAGCGGACCCCGGCCTGGGCGGCCAGATTGACAACCCTTTGGGGTTGATACTCTGCAAAAATCTTTGCTATCCCCGACCTGTCCTCGAGCTCGGTCCGAAGGTCGGTGAAATTGGGGTGAGCCTGGGTACGCGCCAGCCGCGCCTTTTTCAGATTCACATCGTAGTAGTCGTTCAGGCAATCGATGCTGATGACCTCATCGCCCCTTTCCAACAATCGCAGCGCCAGGGCGGATCCGATAAAACCGGCACCGCCGGTGATGAGTACACGCATGAGTTCGAATTCCTACTCTAGGGAAAATAACCAGATCGGTTGATCACCACTATGGGTTATTGGCGGCTGAACACCAAGATTAGCCGCAGTTGGAACGGCTATTTACCGGTTAAATCATCAACATACCAGGACATTGCTTCAGTCAGGCCTTGATCGATATTGTGGCTGGGCTGATAACCAAGCAGGGATTTTGCCTTATCGATGTTGGCCAGGGAGTGCCTGACATCACCCGCCCGGAAATCCCGATATACCGGTGCGAGGTCGCTCAGATAGTCAAATCTGTCAGCCAGAATGTCTCTGATCTTGGTGAACAGCTGGTTGAGGCTGGTGCGATCACCAACCGCAACGTTATAGACCTGATTGGTAGCGTCCGGATTGGCGGCTGTGGCAGCCAGCAGATTTGCCTGAACCGCATTGTCGATGTAACAGAAATCACGGCTGGTCTCACCATCGCCATTGATGAAGACATCTTCCCGGTCGATCATCGAAGCCACCCATTTGGGAATTACCGCCGCATAGGCGCCGTTCGGATCCTGTCGTTGACCGAAGATATTGAAGTATCTCAGGCCGATGGTGTTGAAATCGTAACAACGGGCAAATACCTGAGCATAGTGTTCATTTACCAGCTTTGTGACTGCATAGGGTGAGAGCGGGTTTCCGGTTTTATCCTCGACCTTCGGCAGACCCGGGTGATCCCCATAGGTCGAACTGGAGGCGGCATAGACGAAACGCTTCACCTGTGCATCCCTGCCGGCAACCAACATATTCAAGAATCCGCTGATATTGCACTCATTGGTGGTTATTGGATCAGTGAGAGAGCGGGGCACTGAGCCGAGAGCTGCCTGATGGAGCACATAATCGACACCGTTACAGGCGTCGTGGCAGGTCTGCAAGTCACGAATATCACCTTCGATGAAGCGGAAACCGGACCACTGTTCAGCGGAAACAGCGGCCTCTACCTTGTCAAAATTGTAGGCGTGGCCGGTTGCGAAATTATCCAGACCGACAACTTTCTGATTCAATTTCAGTAAGGTTTCGAGCAGGTTAGAGCCGATAAATCCGGCCACTCCGGTGATCAGCCAGGTCGACGGCTGACTCTTCAGATGCTCTTTCAGTGATTCATAGGTAGTCATAATCTGGCATCAACTTCATCAACGGGGAGCACGTTCTTGACATCGAAGAGAACGCCATTGTGTTTGCACAGAGCTCGAATCTTCTCTGCACCCATCTGCTGGAACTCCTTGTGAGCGACCGCCAGGATGACCGCATCGTAGGTGCCTTCAGAGAGACTCTCGATGGGACGAAGTCCATACTCTTCCTGCGCCTCCTGAGGATTGACCCAGGGGTCGTAGACATCGACCGATGCCCCATAATCCTCGAATTCACTGACGATATCGACGACCCTGGTATTGCGCAGGTCTGGACAGTTCTCCTTGAATGTCAGGCCGAGCACCAGAACGCGGCTGTTGTTGGTGGCCATGCCCCGTTTCATCATCATCTTGACGACACTGTGTACCACATAGGCACCCATGCCATCATTCAGACGGCGACCGGCCAGTATGATCTCCGGTTGGTAGCCGATGGACTGGGCTTTGTGGGTAAGGTAGTAGGGGTCGACACCAATGCAGTGACCACCCACCAGTCCCGGTCTGAAGGGGAGGAAGTTCCATTTGCTGCCCGCCGCTTCAAGCACTTCCAGGGTATCGATATTCAATTTGTTGAAAATCAGAGCCAACTCGTTAATCAGGGCGATATTGACATCCCGCTGGGTGTTTTCGATGACTTTTGCGGCCTCGGCCACTTTGATGCTGCTCGCTTTGTGGGTTCCGGCAGTGATGACTGACTTGTATAGTTCATCAACAAAATCAGCAACTTCCGGGGTGGAGCCAGAGGTTACCTTCTTGATGGTGGGTAGTCTGTGCTCCTTATCTCCGGGATTGATACGCTCAGGGCTGTAGCCGACATAAAAGTCCTGGTTGAACGTCAAGCCGGACTCCTGTTCCATAATCGGTACGCAGACCTCTTCGGTGGCACCGGGATAGACCGTCGATTCGAAGATGGCAATGTCACCCGGTTTCATCACCTTGCCCAGTGCATGGCTGGCACCCACCAGTGGTGACAGATCCGGCTGTTTGTGCTCGTTGATTGGTGTCGGAACCGTAACAATGAAGACATTGCATGGTTTCAGATCTTCAAGCTGGCTGGTATAGCTGAGGTGAGGGACCTGCTGAAGCTCAGTCGGATCGACCTCCAGAGAGCTGTCCTTGCCCTGTTTGAGCTCCTCGACACGTGCTTCATTGATGTCCAAACCGATGGTGGGAAATTTCTTTCCAAACTCAACTGCCAGAGGCAGCCCAACGTAACCAAGACCAAGTACACCGATGTGCACTTTATCGAAATCGATCATGCTTCCAAATCCTTTCTGCCATGAGAGTATTAAAGTGTATTCAGAGCGCTACTTGAGAAAAACTGAGCAGAGTCTCAATATCTGCAAATAGGCTCGTGAATGATAACTTGGCAGGCCATTGAAATCGAGGAATTTCTAATGGTCAAGTAGCGATAACGATGAACCTGTAAGGTGTACAATGAACACTCGATTTAGTCATCAAAGCTCTAAGCTTGTCAGGCTGTCACGGGTTCCTGGTAGTGACCTTTGATTGGTGAATCTTGTTCCTGGATCGTTTTAAGGGTAGAGGAAAAACTTGTTACCGCCATCCGCTTCAGAAAATCGTCCCAAGGTTGCGCTTGTTGCGTTACATGCCGGATACAGCCACAGCTCCCTCGCTCTCCAATCCATTGCAGCCTATGCGGATGATCGAGGCTGTGAGCACCAGATGCAGCTATTCGATGCGCTGGTCAATACCAGTCACCAGGTCCTGATAGAGAGGCTGGTTGAATATGCACCGAAAATTCTCGGCTTCTCCACCTATTTGTGGAACATCTCGGCCAGCATACGACTGACCCGCCTACTAAAACAGCTGTTGCCCGAGTTGCGGGTGGTATTCGGTGGACCAGAGGCTGGTGCCAGAGGGGTAGAGTTACTGCACCAGGTAGCTGAAATCGATTATGTGATTGAAGGGGAGGGGGAAGCGGCATTTACTCAGCTGATGAATGGAATTTTGCAAGAGAAAGGGGATTTTGAGGCTGTATCGGGTCTGGTTTACAGGAAAAATGATCAGATTCAGCAGAATCCAGTTCAGTTAATGCCGGTGTCGGAGATTCCGTCGATTGTGTCAGAAGGGCGTTTCGATAGCGCTAAGCCTTTGGTTTATTGGGAAACGTCCAGAGGTTGTCCCTTTCGATGCAGCTTCTGTAGCAGCGCAACTGAGCGTTTGAGAGCTTTTCCAATGGAAAGGGTTGAAGCTGATCTTCAGGTGCTTGAACAGCTTTCCAATAAAACCGTCAAGCTGTTGGATCGCAGCTTCCATCTTGGGGAAAAACGTACCTCGACGCTGCTGCAGCGCTTTGCTGATACCCCTGAAGGGCTACGTTTTCACCTGGAACTCAACCCGGATCGGATCTCTGAACAGGCGATGAGTGTGTTCAGCCAATCGCTACCAGGAAAGTTCCAGTTTGAGATTGGATTACAGACCCTGAACGACCAGGTGCTGGTCAACATCGATCGGCGGATGGATGTGGCAAAGTCACTGGAGAATATTCGCCAGCTGGTTGAGATGCGAAGACATCCAGTCCATCTCGATCTGATCGTGGGGCTACCGGGAGAGAGCGTTGAGCTCTGTGCCAGTTCCCTTGATCAGACCTTCAGGCTCTACCCGGATCATCTCCAACTGGGAATCCTGAAACTGCTCCCGGGAACCCCTTTGCAACAACAGGCTCATCAGCTTGGATATCGCTGGGATACCGAACCACCCTATGAGGTGTTGTCAAATCCTTGCATGGCGTTCAAGCAGATAGCGCAATTCAAACGCTACGCAGAATTACTGGAGCGTCTCTACAACAGTGGTTTGTTAAAAACCACCCTGGCGGGTCTGGTGAGTGAATGCTTTGAGGGTAGTATCAGCCGCTGTTTTGAACAGTTGCTCAACGACTCAAGAGAAAAGATAGCCAGGGACAACCTGCAGCCAGACGCGTTGTTTGAACAGCTATGCAATTTTATAATTCCCTACCTGGAGGAGACGCCCGTTCTGCAGGAGTGGCTGTTATGGGACTACTGCCAATTCAGCCTGGTGAATGGAAAAACACCCCAATGGATCGCAGAACGGTTGACCCTGAGTGAGAAGGTTGTGGTGCAGGGCAGCCGAAGACGCTTGCCTGTTATTACGCTGACGGATATGGGGGTGGCTAGGATCAATCAGTTAACTGGCAATCGCTATGTTGCAGGTCGTTATGCGCTCTGGCCGAGACAACACAAAAAAGGCAAACCGGTAGAGGTGTTTGCTCTCGCTTAGGTGAAAGCGCGATCGACTTGGTCAACATCGTCTGATCCGAGTCAATCCACGATTTCTGTTGTGGCTATCGCTCTGTTCCCTTGGTCAGACAGACGGTCAGAATGAACCCGCTCGGTATCGGTGCAACGATGATGCCTTTTTGTAATTAAACGCCATTTATATTTTGCTCCATGCAGACTGGACATGCCGAACCATTAGTCAGGTAATTCGATATAAAATACGCTATTAAAACCCGTTGTTGTCGAGTGACAGGCTGAAAAATATTTAAGTGGTTTTCAGTGAATCTTATCCAACAGAGAGGTTGCTGAAAAACCAGTTGGTATTGGGATCAAAAAACCATATTTAATGCATCTGGTCAGGTGAAATCTAATTGAACAATCACTAGTTCTTAATACTTAAAATTTGCAATAGAATCGGGCTTCTTTAGAGCCACTGAAATCAAAAAAATCAACTAATATTGGATTGAGTTTCTGTGGACCTGCCTATCCAATAATGTATGATTGGGCTTAGAGTTCTACTGTACATTTCATCAGTCATTGTTTGGAAATAGTGATCGGGTTTTATCGCTTCAGTACAGGAAACTTATAATTATATGCTCCAAGGAGGTAGCTAATGCTGGTACTGACACGCCATTTGAATCAGTCGCTGCAAGTAGGAGAAGCAGTCACACTGAGGATTCTGAGTATCAATAATGGCAATGTAAGATTTGGGATCGATGCGCCATCCGATGTATTGATTTTGCGAGAAGAGCTGGCTAACAGAATGAATACGACCACCCTCAAATCCTCTGTTACCGATCGAAACAAGAATCAACCGCAGGTCACATACAAACCAAGACGTAAAAAGCTTGTTCTCGATCTCTGACTCCGGGTGAAAATAGAACTCTATACGGTTCCAGGATTGGATTCGTGTTAACAGGCACCAGGCATAGAGGTTAAGAGTTCCTCATAGGATTGATACTGTTGTTATTCTTACTGACTTGTTGCAGCAGGGTGAGCTGCCGCTATTGTAACGGTAGCGGGTGATTTTTCAGCAATGTCTGGATGGTGTAGTGCAAGTCATTTCCCAACCACAATATCTGTATGACTGACCCACTGTTGTCCTGTCCAGTATTCGAATGGGCGGAAGCGGGATTTGTAGCTCATTTTACTACAGGCTTCGATCCAGAATCCCGGGTAGACCCACTCCAGGCCGAGCTCTTTCGTATGGTAGATCTGCCAGATCAATGCAAATACACCCAAACCCTCCCGGGTCAGTTGTGGATCATAAAAGGTATACACCGATGAAGTGCCATTCGGCAGCAGATCACTGACCGCTACGGCCGCTAAACGACCGGCATCACGGAACTCTATAAACTGCGTGTCAGCCCAGTCACAGGTAAGAAATTGGGTATATTGCCCGGGACTGTTACAAGCCATGGCGCCATCAGGATGTCGCTGCAGAAGGTATCTCTTGTAGAGCTGGTAGTGCTCCTCAGAGTAGTCGGAGTTTAACAGTTTGACCTGGTAACGATCACGGTTCTTGGTCCAGTTTCTACGCTGACTGCGTGATGGTTGATAAGCTTCCACCGGTATTCGCAGTGAGACACAACTGCTACAGGAGGGGCAGGCGGGCTGATAGAGATAACAGCCACTGCGTCTGAAACCTCTGTCGATCAACTGCTGGTAGAGTTCATCGTTGACCTTTGCCATAGGATCGAGAAACAGGTTTCTGGCATCTCTGCCGGGCAGATAGGAACACTCATGCAGTTGGCTCATATAGAGTGCATAGGCGTTCTCCTGTGCAAAGCCCGGGTTATCTAACATGGTTGGGTTGGCTCGATGCTAGCCCAGCTGCCTACCTGGGTATCAAGCCGGGTCCAACTGTAGAGATCCTGACAGAACTGCTGTCTTGGAATCTCTTCAGCTCCAAGGCTGGCCAGATGTCGGGTGTAGACTTGACAGTCAATCATTCTGAATCCCCATGCCTTCAGTTGGTTGCTTAAATAGACCAGGGCAACTTTGGAGGCATCATTAGCCCGGCTGAACATGGACTCGCCAAAAAAGACACGCCCGATTGCCATACCGTATAGCCCACCCACCAAATGGTCCTCCTTCCAGACTTCGACTGAGTGGGCAAGTCCCAGCTTGTACTGTTCCGTGTATGCATCGATCATTTCAGGTACCAGCCAGGTTCCAGGGGAGTCGTCCCTGGGAGCTGCACAGGCTCGGATGACTTCATCGAATTGATGATCAAAAGTGACCCGATAGAGTTTTTTTCTCAGGGTTTTACGCAGGCTGCGACTGATTTTGATCTTTTCGGGATAGAGCACGGTTCGAGGGTCAGGTGACCACCAGAGAATGGGTTCCCCCTCGGAAAACCAGGGGAAGATACCCAACTGATAGGCCTGTATGAGGCGTTGTGGGGTGAGGTCTCCGCCCACTGCCAACAACCCATCCGGCTCTTTTTCAGCCAGTGACACATCCGGGAACGGGGTGTTCGGGTTATCGTCGAGTAGAAAAATCATAGTTTGTTTATAGCCTGGTTTTAATATAATCATAACAGGCACTTGTACAAACAATAAAAAATTCGCATTATTCACTGATTGAATCTGTGGTTATCGGGAAATCGTTGAACGACTTACCTAGGTCCAGGTTTATGAATGGGATGCTGTAGTTGTAATGGCTCGGGAGATCGATGTGCAACTGATCTTAGGTATCGGTTTACGCTAAGCTACAAGCACCTGCATATAATTGTTGTCAGTTTGTCTCTATGGCTTGATGGGGAATAAATTTTGAATCAGATTGCGGAGTATTGTTTTGTCTGACGCCGTCAAACACCTGCAGATTGGTGATGTATTGCAATTGCAGTTTGCACCTCCCGCTGAAAACCAGGATCGCTATTCCGCTACCCTGGTCGGCTTTCTGCCAGGCCAAAGTCTGGTGATCACCACACCGCGTAAAACCGGTAATCCCATTATTGTTCGCGACGGTCAGAGTTTTACTGTACGGATGTTGCAGGGCAGTAACATATTCGGATTTGTCGCCAGAGTGCTTCACGTCTCGTCAAAGCCCTATCCACACATTCATCTTGCCTATCCTGACGATGTCGAGAGTGCGGTGGTAAGAAACGCACCTCGCGTACCCACTGAATTGCAGGCTGTGGTCATCAAACCGCAAGGCGCAAGCGGCACGGACCTGCAGAGACATGTGATCATCACCGACCTGAGCAGTACTGGCGCCCGGGTAATCGATAGTGACAAACTTGGTGAGGTGGGTTCGATCATTCAGATCACCCAGACCCTGTCGGTCTGTGGTGGCAATGATGTTCTCAAGGTATTGGCAACCATCAGGAACATCCGAGAGACACCGGCTGCCGATGGGTCTATGCGTTATCTCCACGGTCTTGAGTTTCGCGGACTCAATCGCTTTCAGCAGTTACTGCTCTGCTCCTATGTGCTTGGCAGTATTGCCCGTGAACGAGGCTGACAGGGTACGCTGATAGCAGGCTAATTCTCGGTATTTCGTGGTTTGCGCCTGACTAAAAAGACAAATGGTATCGCTATCGGCCCTAACAGCAGGCCTATCAGGCCCCAAACAGCACCATTTCCTCCCCGTTTTTTAGCGATCCTGTGGCAGAGGATTGCACTGCCCAGGGTGACGATGGTCAATACGATTAACCCGGTCATGGGCAAACAGATGACAGAAGAGTGGTGCCCAGGGAAAGCTGCCTATTGACAGGCAAGTGAGGGTGGCAGCGTTTGGCTTGCCCTGATGAGAGTGGCAGGGATGCAGCCAGAATCATGAGCCAATTGAAACTATCCCGGTTTGCGTTAAAGAAACCGGGATAATCCAGAGTGGTTATTCGGATTTGGCGGCCAGGGCATCCAGGAAACGTTCGGCATCCAGCGCCGCCTGACAGCCTGTGCCGGCAGAGGTGATGGCCTGACGATAGACATGATCCATGACGTCCCCTGCGGCGTAGACCCCCTCAATTGAGGTCTCTGTGGCATTGCCTTCCAAGCCACCCGTAACCTTGATGTAGCCATTGTGCATATCCAGCTGACCTTCGAAAAGAGCGGTATTCGGGCTGTGCCCGATGGCGATGAAAACACCTTGCAGGTCGATCTCTTTGGTTGAATCATCTTTGACATTCTTGATTCTCATACCGGTCACACCGGTCTGGTCACCGAGCACTTCATCCAGCACATGGTCCCACTCGATCGTGACATTTCCCTCTTCAGCCTTCTTCTTCAGCTGATCAGAGAGGATTTTTTCCGAGCGAAATTGATCACGCCGGTGCACCACCACAACCTCAGCAGCAATATTCGACAGGTAGAGCGCTTCCTCAACCGCGGTATTACCGCCACCGATTACAGCTACTTTCTGATTTTTATAGAAAAAGCCATCGCAAGTTGCACAAGCTGATACACCTTTGCCACGAAATGACTGTTCCGATTCAAGTCCCAGGTATTTCGCCGAGGCGCCGGTGCAGATGATCAGGGCATCACAGGTGTAGACGGCCTGATCGCCGGTCAGAGTGAATGGGCGTTGGCTTAAATCCGCTTTGTTAATGTGGTCGAAGATGATTTCGGTATTGAACCTCTCCGCATGTTTACGCATCCGCTCCATGAGATCCGGACCTTGAACGCCGTCATTGTCACCAGGCCAGTTATCCACTTCCGTGGTGGTCATCAGCTGGCCGCCCTGTTCCATACCGGTAACCAGGACAGGCTGCAGATTGGCTCGTGCTGCGTAGACAGCCGCAGTATAGCCGGCGGGACCGGAGCCGAGAATCAATAGGCGGCAATGCTTGGTTTCACTCATGTATACTTACTCCACTCGGAATCTGCCCGGAATTGGCGGCAGATTATGAAAAACTATGGGACTAGAGGAATAGAGAGTCCGAAAATCGGAGACCCGCACCCAAGTCTGAATCAGAGAATGCGGGGAATACTACGGAATCATCACTCCTGGGTAAAGATTCACCACGAGAAACATGGTATGAAAATTGGAATTCCAACAGAAATCAAACCCCTGGAGGGACGTGTCGGTCTGGTGCCGGAAGCCTGTGCGGAGCTGGTCAAGCGAGGTCATCAGGTGCTTCTGCAAAGTGGTGCCGGCGTGGCAAGCGGCTACCCGGATCAGAGCTATGCTGAGCTGGGGGTGACGCTTGTCGGCAGTGGGGCTGAGATCTATCAGGAAGCTGATCTGGTGGTCAAGGTGAAGGAGCCCTATGGGGATGAGCCGGAGATGCTTCGAGAGGGGCAGTTACTGTTCTGCTTTCTGCATCTTGCTGCCGATGAATCACTGACACAACGGCTGCTTGCATCCCGGGTCACAGGGATTGGGTTTGAGACGGTAGAGGAGCAGGGCAAATTGCCGATTCTGGCCCCCATGAGCGATATTGCCGGACGTCTTGCGGTACAGAACGGTACCACTCTGCTGCACCATCAGCAGGGTGGCAAGGGATTGCTGCTTGGTGGTCTGCCGGCTGCAGAACCGGGTCATGTGGTGATTCTGGGTGGTGGCCAGGCGGGTGGCAATGCGGCGGAGTTGGCTGCCGCCATGGGCGCACGGGTGACAGTGTTCGATCGCTTGAGGGATCGGATGGGAGCGTTGCGCCGGATCGGCCGGAATGTGACCGCTCTCTACCCCTATAAGGATGCGCTGAGCAAGGCTGTGGCAGATGCGGATCTGTTGATTGGGGCGGTACTGATTCCTGCAGCCAAGGCACCCAAAATTATTGATCGGTCGCAGATCTCCTCAATGAGTCCTGGTAGTGTGGTAGTGGATATATCGGTGGATCAGGGCGGCTGCATTGAGACCACCCGGCCGACCAGCTACGAAGATCCAACCTATCAAGTGGATGGGGTGACCCACTTCTGCGTGACCAATATGCCAGGTGCGGTGCCGAGAAGCGCCAGTCAGGCCCTGTCGGCATCGATGATGCCCTATCTGTATCGTCTGGTCGGGGAGGATTGGCAAAGCGATCAGCAGCTCTGGGCTGCGGTAAACCTGGCCAAGGGGCAGCTGGTGCATCCTGTCCTGCGTGATCAATACTTGTGAATCAAGAATAACAATAATGTGTAACTCTATAATTTAGAAGTGATAATTGTTAGAATATTGTAGGTTGATAAAACCGGAAACGAGAGATTGAGCAGAGATCCCTGTGGGATGATTCATCCTTTGGGCGCACGCTCCTGATTGAACCCGCCAGGGTCAGCGATTGGATTGAGACGAAACTTATGGCAGTACAGGCAAAAAGCCAACAAACACCAGAACAGAGCGCCTTCCATTCCCATGTCAGTCATGCCATGCGGGAAGGCATCATGTGGAGCCTGTTCTGCCTCAGTGGTTATCTGCTGCTCTCATTGTTCACTTACTCTCCGCTCGATCCGGGCTGGTCCTATACCGGATCCGAAGCCAAGGTACTCAACTCAGGGGGACCTGCGGGCGCCTGGTTTGCAGACGTCTTTCTCTATCTGTTCGGTATCTTTGCCTATCTGTTTCCGATCATGCTGAGTTGGAGTGCGGTACTGGTTTTTCGTCGTCGCAATCCGGACGACTCGGTGAACATCAATCTGGTACTGGTTCGCTGGCTGGGTTTTTTCATTACCCTGGCATCGGGATGTGCGCTGGCGGCACTGCATACCAATCATCTGATGGCGAATCTGCCTACCGGTACGGGCGGGGCATTGGGAACGCTGTTGGGTAACTATTTCGAGGCGGTTTTCAGTAGCTCGGGCGCCAGTCTGATGATGTTGGCGCTGTTTCTCAGCGGCTTCACTCTGTTTACCGGCGTCTCCTGGTTTACCGTGATGGATTTTCTCGGTGGTCTGGTACTGAAAACCTCACACGCGCTTCAACAGGGATTCCTTACACTGCAGGAGCGTCATGCAGCGAAGCGTGCGCGACAGGAGCGGGTGGAGTTGATCAAAAAGGAGCAGAAGAAGGAGAAGGGCCGCAAACAACCGAGAATAGAACCGGTCATCAATGCGCCCAAGCCCAGTGCGCGGGTTGAGAAAGAGCGCCAGGTTCCGCTGTTTGAGGCCGACCCCAACAGCGAGCTGCCGCCTCTGGCGCTACTCGATCCAGCCAAGCAGACGGTACAGGCCTATTCACAGGAGGCCCTGCAGGCCATGTCGCGTCAGGTGGAGCTCAAATTTGCCGACTTCGATATCGATGTGGCGGTGGTTGCCGTACATCCCGGTCCCGTTGTCACCCTGTATGAATTACAGCTTGCAGCAGGTACCAAGGTCAGCAAGATCAGTGGCCTGTCGAAAGACCTTGCCCGGGCACTCTCAACGGTTGCAGTGCGGGTAGTCGAAGTGATCCCCGGCAAATCGGTGATCGGACTGGAGATTCCGAATGAGTATCGGGAGATGGTGTTTCTCAGTGAGGTGTTGCAGTCGGAGACCTACGAGGCCGCTAAATCACCTCTGACGCTCGCGCTGGGTAAGGATATCGCGGGTAATCCGATGTGTGCCGATCTGGCCAAGATGCCCCATGCATTGATTGCCGGTACCACCGGTTCCGGTAAATCCGTTGCGATCAATGCCATGATCCTCAGTCTGCTCTACAAATCGAAACCGGATGAAGTGCGGATGATCATGGTCGATCCGAAGATGTTGGAACTTTCAGTCTATGAGGGCATACCTCATCTGCTGACCCCGGTGGTGACCGACATGCAGGAGGCTGCCAATGGCCTGCGCTGGTGTGTCGGTGAGATGGAGCGTCGTTATCGTCTGATGGCCAGTCTGGGGGTTCGTAACATCACCGGCTACAACCGCAAGGTGAAAGAGGCGATCAAGAAAGGCGAGCCGATCAAGGACCCCCTGTTTCAACCGGAACCGACCGAAGTCATCGAAGCCATGGCGCATCCGACCCTGGAACCTCTGCCATTTATTGTGGTCATTATCGACGAGCTTGCCGACATGATGATGATGGCGAGGAAGAAGGTTGAGGAGTTGATTGCACGATTGGCACAGAAGGCGAGGGCATCCGGTATCCATCTGATCCTGGCGACCCAGCGGCCCTCTGTGGATGTCATCACCGGTCTGATCAAGGCGAATATTCCTACCCGAATCGCTTTCCAGGTCTCATCCCGAGTCGATTCAAGAACGATCCTCGATCAGATGGGGGCCGAACATCTGTTGGGTCATGGTGACATGCTCTATATGGGAACCGGCAGTAACATTCCTCAGCGTATGCATGGCGCTTTCGTAGACGACAATGAAGTACATCGGGTGGTGAAACACCTGAAGGCGTCGGGGCAACCCGATTACCTGGAAGAGATCGTGCAGGAGGCGACAGAATCGGTACCCGGATTTCCGGCGGAGAATGGTGATACGGAGGACAACGATCCGCTTTATGACGAAGCGGTACGAATCGTTACAGAAACCCGGCGTGCTTCAATCTCCGGCGTGCAGCGCCGCTTGAAGATCGGTTACAACCGGGCGGCCAGAATGATTGAAGAGATGGAGCGTACCGGGATTGTCGGGCCGGCAGAAAACAATGGCAGCCGTACGGTACTGGCGCCACCTCCGCCAAAAGATTGAAGTAACTGATTAACACGGATCACGCTATGAAAAAGTGCTTGAGCGGCTTGATGCTGCTACTGTTTTTAAGCCTCTCCCAAACCCTCTCGGCAGAGAGTGGAATCAGCCAGCTTGAGACTTTTTTGCAGGATCTGAAAACCCTCAAAGCCGACTTTCGTCAGACCTTGCAACAGCCGGATTACGATCAGGTCTACGCCAGTAACGGAGTCTTCTATCTGAGACGCCCCGGACAGTTGCGCTGGGAGTATCAGACACCCAGTGAACAGTTGATCGTTGCTGACGGAGATCGGGTCTGGTTGCATGATATTGAACTGGAGCAGGTATCACACCGCAGCCAAGCGGCGGTCTTGGATGGTACGCCGGCACAACTGCTAAGCGGTACAGGACCAATCTCCGAGCACTTTGAGATCAATGAGTTGGGCGTGGAGAGTGAGCTGACCTGGCTTGAGCTGATTCCAAAAGGCAAAGAGGCTCAGTTTTCCAGTGTTCGCCTGGCACTCCAGGAGAGTCGCCTGGAACGCATGGAGATGTTTGACAATTTTGGCCAGGTAACCCGCTTTTTCTTCGATGATATGCAACGCAATCCTCCATTGGATGACGCTTTGTTCGAATTCGAACCACCCCCACTGATCGACCTGATTGGCGATCTATGACGGTTCAGGATCAGGATCTTTTTACGCAAAATCCGGTCGAGGAGTTTCGACCTCTTGCAGACCGTATGCGACCTCGCAAGCTGGCGGCATTCATCGGCCAAAGCCACATAATCGGCTCTGGTAAACCGCTGCAGGTAGCGATCGAAGAGGACCGTCTCCACTCAATGATACTCTGGGGACCCCCAGGTACCGGCAAGACCACCCTGGCCGGTATGATTGCTGAACATTCAGGTGCACAGTTTCTCAGTCTTTCCGCAGTACTCTCCGGAGTCAAGGAGATCCGTGCCGCCGTAGAGAAAGCAAAACTGTTTCAGCAGCAACAGCAGCGACCGACGGTGCTGTTCATCGATGAAGTTCACCGATTCAACAAATCACAACAGGATGCCTTTCTGCCTCATGTGGAGGACGGCACGGTGGTGTTCATCGGTGCAACTACTGAGAATCCATCGTTTGAGTTGAACAACGCACTGCTCTCGAGAGCCCGTACCTACGTTCTCAAAGCGCTGACAAAAAGTGAGATCGAAAAGATTCTCCAGCAGGCGTTGGACGATGCGTCGAACGGTCTTGGTGTCAGGCAGCTGAGTATCGAAAAACAGGCTTTGGCGTTACTTGCTGAAGCGGCCGACGGAGATGCCCGAAGGGCGCTCAACCTGCTTGAGATTGCCGCTGATCTGAGTGATTCAAAACAGATCGCAACGGCGACGGTCGAGGAGGTGGCAAGTGGTACCCTGCGTCGTTTCGATAAGGGGGGCGAGGCCTTTTATGACCAGATCTCCGCACTGCATAAATCAGTTCGTGGATCCTCACCGGATGCCTCACTCTACTGGTTGGCCAGGATGATCGATGGTGGTTGCGATCCCCTCTATGTGGCCCGCCGGGTGGTCAGAATGGCATCGGAGGATATCGGCAATGCGGATCCCCGAGCTTTGCAACTGGCGATCAATGCCTGGGATGTCCAGCAGCGGCTGGGTAGCCCGGAAGGGGAGCTGGCGATTGCCCAGGCTGTGGTCTACATGGCCTGCGCGCCGAAAAGCAACGCAGTCTACATGGCTTGGAAAAGTGCCCTGGCGGATGCCAAATCATCCGGCTCACTGGAGGTGCCGTTGGCACTTCGCAATGCACCGACCAAACTGATGAAGTCTCTCGATTATGGCAAGGCCTATCGGTATGCCCACGATGAACCTCATGCCTATGCGGCGGGTGAAAACTATATGCCGGAAGAGCTGAGCGGTCGCCACTACTATGTACCGGTGGATCGGGGCATGGAGATTAAAATTGCCGAAAAACTGGCGTTTCTGCGCAAGCTGGATCAACAGGCAGGCGAGGAGTGATGCCTGTTTTCTGAGCTTCTGCCAGGTCTACAGATCGGTCGCAAATTGCGCAAATCACCGCAAATACACGCCAGCACTTTAATCACTCATTAGATCCATTTGCGTCATTTGGCGGTGCTTGGCGAACATTCACGGCTGAAAAGATCTAGCGCATCAAGTCGAGTAAACCACCACTGCCTTTATTGGCATCGATATACTCAGCCACTTCATCATGATTCCCCTGTCGGGCGAGGTCTTCGGCACTCTCACGTCGCAGGTTGAGATGGTGGGCGTTGGCTTTCATCTCCAGCAGACGTTTTACAATCGAGAGATGTCCCTGTTCTGCTGCGAGCATCAGGGCACTGTTCCCCGCATTGTTGCGATGTTCCAGGTTTTCCGAATAGCGTAACAGGATATTCAGCGTGTTTAGCGAGCCGCTTCTGGCTGCCAGCATCAATGCCGTATTGCCATTGTTACTCAGCCGGTCCACATAACCCTCACGGGGAATCAGCTCTTCCACCATGTCGGCATGACCGTTTGCAGCGGCGCGCATCATGGGGGTGAGTCCATCATCGGCTTGCAATTCGATTTTTGCCCCACTCTTCAACAGTTGATGAAAAATAGTGGGATCACCAACACCAATCGCATGGTAGAGCGGAGTCCGGCCCTTGTTGTCTGCCTGATCCGGTGAGGCACCGCGCGAAAGCAAAATCTTGACGATTTCAGGCTGGGCTTTGAGTACCGCCAGTATCAATGGCGTGATACCGGCATCGGTGGTGGTGGACAATCGGGCATTGTTTCTGATCAGCAGCTCTACCAATTCCAGATTCTGTTGCTCGATCGCCAAATGCAGTGGCGTTATCTCATGTTTGCCGGAGACATCAATTTTCGCACCACGTGCGATCAACAGCTTGACCAGCTTCAGGTTGTTCTCACGGCAGGCCAACAATAGAGGGGTAGGGCTACCGCTGGCCGCCAGATTGGGATCGGCACCATGATCAAGCAGTAAGGTTGTTACTTCATCGTGGCCTTGCCATACGCTTCGGCTGAGTGGGGTCAATCCCTCAGGATCCAGTGTGTCGAGATTACTCTCCTGTTTGAGCAGTGCCTCGATCAAAGGCTTCTGGCCACGCCAGGCAGCAAGATGCAAAGTGCTCCAGCCCGCAAACGGATTACTCTTGTTATCCGGGTTTTCATTCGACTGGGAAATTGATGCGGTGATCTTTGCAAGATCCGGGAACTCTTTGGTTTTGTTTTGAGTCTGGGTTGCGATACCACCAGCGGCCTTAAGTTGTCTGGCAATTGCTTTGTCATTACGCAGTATTGCCATATCCAGTGAGGTCTGTTTTTTACGGTTTTTGGCATTCACACTGGCACCATTTTCCAGCAGGGCCTTAATGGCCTCCAGGTGTTTTCTGCCGGTGGCGACCAACAAAGGCGTGTTTTCATTGGCGTCCAGGGTTTCCGTCTTGGCGCCAGCCTTGATCAGGCTGCGCACAATCGATGCGTAACCCAATCCGGCAGCGGAGTGGAGCGGGGTGTCCCCGAGGCTGTCACTGGTATTCGGGTTGGCGTCTGCTGCAAGCAGGATTTCAACCGCATTTGTTCGGCCATTGATAGCCGCCTCATGCAGGGCGCTGCGACTGAACTCATCCCGGGTATCGGGAGAGAGACCTGAAGCCAGGATGCGTTTCAGGGTTTCACTCTTGCCTGCGGCCGCCGCGCGATTGAGAAATTCGGCCGCTTGCTGGTCGCTCAAGCCTGTTACCGGAGAGGTGGTGGAGAGATTTTCCAACCGCTTCTTCGCCAATCGATGACCCTGAATCGCGGCTTTATCGTACCATTCGCTGGCGACTGCTGAGTCCGCGTCAACGCCCCAGCCGTTCTCATACATGGTGCCGGTGGTGTACTGGGCTTCCGTATGCTCCTGATTGGCGGCTTTCAGGTACCAGTGGAGCGCCTTGGCATAATCCTTCTTGACACCACGGCCGCCACGATAGAGACCTCCGAGTGCGAATTGCGCCTCGGCATCCCCCTGCTCGGCAAGTTGAGTGTAAATCTCGACGGCACGATCGAAATCCCGGATACGAACCGCCGCTTCAGCCTCGGCATGTTCTGCTGAAAGTATAGGAAAGGGTACAACCAGCATAAGACACAGCAACATCACCATCCCTGTCTGTCTGATTATTGTGTTGGATCTAGGCAGTGCCATGTTTGGTTTCCACATTGATACCAGTCTCTTTAAGAAAACCTGTTGGAAGTATACCGCCAGCACAGATGATGGCGGCGTCATTGGGAATTTCAATCTTCTCCCCACCCTTGTCGATGGTGACGGTCTCTTCAGTGAACTCAGTGACATTGGTGCTGAGCAACAGGTTCAGTTCACCTGATGCGGCAGCCTGATCCACCTTCTCCCGATTCTTTTTCTTTGCCCGGCTAAAGGCGCCACTGCGGTAGGAGAGGGTGACTGTGGTGCCAGGTTCCGCCGCGATACTGGTTGCCGCTTCGAGCGCACTGTCACCGCCGCCAACCACCAGAACATGTTGGTTCTTATACTGTTCTGGATCGATCAAACGATAGGTGATCTTACTCAGATCCTCGCCAGGCACACCGAGTTTTCGAGGAGTACCGCGCCGGCCGATAGCGAGCAGGACCACGCGGGTATGATAGGTGTCTTTGTTGGTTTTCACATCATAGCCACCAGCCGGGTTGGCGGTTATCTTCTCCACCCGCTCATGGTAGCTGATCTGTACGCCGGTTTTCTGCTCCACATCCTGCCAGAACTCAAGCAGCTTCTCTTTGGTGGTTTCAGTAAATTTTACCTCGCCAACCACGGGCAGTTTTACCGGTGCGGTCATCACCAGTTTGCCTCTGGGGAATTGAAAAACCGTTCCTCCCAGAGACTCCTGCTCCACTGTCTTGTATTTGAGCTTCTTCTCCATCGCTCGCAAGGAGGCACAGAATCCAGCCGGGCCGGCACCCACGATGAGAAGATCCAGGGGTGCACTGCCGTCACCTTTAAGTGCCTCCAGGATCTGGTCCATGGCTTTGGTGCCTTGCACGATTGCGTTTCTGATCAGACCCATGCCTCCCAGTTCACCGGCGATGTAGATACCCGGCATGCTGGTTTGAAAATTATCCAGCAGTGGAATATCGACACCACGCCGCTCCGTGCCGAAGACCAGGGTAATGGCATCGAAAGGACAGGCGGTTTTGCAAGCGCCGTGGCCGATGCAGTTGGTCGGGGCGATCAGTTCAGCCTTATTGTCGATCAGCCCGAGTACAGGATGGTTGGCTTGTTCCGGGCAGGCTTTCACACAGGTTCCGCAGCCCATGCATTTTGCCGGATCGATGAGTGGGTGGAGAGAGGCCGGCTCGGTCAGGCCCGCTTCGAACTCTTCAGTCTTAAGGGCAAGATTCTTTTTACTTTTCCTACGGCTATGCAATATGTAAATAGCCCATACAAGCAGTATGGGTATTAGATAGATCAGCAGGAAATCGATGGTGTACTGCATGGTTGATCGTGTCTCAAAGGCTCAAAAGAGTGCTAGCTGTCACAGTTTGTGGGAAATGATGCCTAAATTGTACACAGTAATTTCAATCACTGAGGTTTCTGCCGAAAACATAAATGTATTTAGAGTGAGTTTTTGTGAAGCCCTTCATGGATGGGAAATTTGTCCCAACATAACATAGAGACGTAATGTGGAGAAAATGCTGATCGCGGCTCTCATTCTGAATAAATAGCAGTAACAAAAAATTAAGTGATTGTAATTAATACCAAATATGTAGGTGATGTCGATGCAAACAGCAGCCATATCAACCAGTGTAAATGAGTCAGTACTGGAGAGTATTCTCTCTGCCTGGCAACGCAGAGCGGGGCTTATAACAACCCTTGGATTTACCCTGTTTTCACTCCTGCTGCTCTATATGGCATGGTTGAACCACTCCCAGGCGGTGTGGACAGCTGAGGCCGGCTGGGGTTACTGGCTCGGTATCGTCGGTGGCAGCATGATGTTGCTGTTACTGCTCTATCCGATGCGTAAACGTCTCCACTTTATGTCCAAATGGCTGACTGTCAAGTTCTGGTTCCGCCTGCACATGGTGTTTGGTGTGCTGGGTCCGGTACTGATCATGATGCACTCCAGTTTCCATATTGGCTCTCTGAACGGCCAGGTGGCCCTCTACAGCATGCTGTTTGTTGCGATCAGCGGTCTGTTCGGACGCTACTTCTATACCCGAATCCACTACGGTTTGTATGGTAAAAAGGCCACATTTGCTTCATTGCATGCCGACTCTTTGGTTCTGAAGAAAAAACTGGGACGCCTTTTTGAATTGAATCCGAAAGCCAAGGAGCTGATGAAGCAGTATGAAAAGGATGTCATGAATGCCCCTACAGGCCCAATCGCGAGTGCCAAGCACTGGGTCAAGATGCGCTATACCTCAGCTGTGCTCTACCCAAAAGTGATGCGTTCTCTGAACAAGAAACTGCTGGCAGTGGGCTACAAAAAAGGCTGGTCCAAGTCCAAAGTACGGCGTAATCAGCTGCGTATCAGAAAAATGCTGTTGTCCCACAGGTCTATCCTTCGGCAGGTTCTAGAGCTACATTTCTATGAAAGACTCTTTGCGATCTGGCATCTGCTGCATATGCCGCTCTTCATCATGATGGTGATTACCGGTTTTGTGCATGTCTATGCTGTGCATGCATACTAGACCGTTAAACAAGCAACACTCTACCTACATTCGTCATGAATCGATTTGGCTGGCATGTCATTTGCGTACTATTGCTGATGATATTTACCCTATCTCCAAGCCATGCAGGGAAGCTGGATCTACTCTTGATGCCGGGACCGGTCATCGAAGGCCATGCCGAGTTCGAAGAGAAGTGTGAAAGCTGCCATGAGACCTTGAAAAAAGCGGACCAGGTCGAGCGATGCCTGGCTTGTCATGATCATAGTGACGTGGCCAAGGATATCGAGCAGGGTACCGGCTTTCACGGCAGACTGGATGAGGAGCGCGCCGCCAACTGTAAGCAGTGTCATACCGATCATAAAGGTAGGGATCGGGATGTCGTCAATCTGGATACGGAAGATTTCGATCACTCACAGACAGATTTCCAGCTCAGGGGCCGCCATGAGCAGTTGGCCTGTCAGCTTTGTCATACCAAAGAGTATAAGAAATACAGCCAAGCCCCCTCTCTCTGTTTCGATTGCCATGAGTCGGACGATGCTCACCGTGGGGAACTGGGTGAAGAGTGCGATAAATGTCATAACGAGAAGAGCTGGCGCAAACAGGATTTCGATCATGATCTGGATACCGATTATCCATTGAGCGGAAAACATCGGGATCTCGACTGTAAGCTCTGTCATGCCGATGAACACTACAAGAACACACCCAAAGAGTGTATTGGCTGCCATCTGATCAATGATGCGCACAATGGCCGTTACGGCCAAGTTTGTGCGAAATGCCACGCGACCGAGGATTGGAAGGAGCTCTCTTTCGATCACCGTGCGGATACCAAATTTCCGCTTGAGGGTCGTCATAAGGATGTGCCATGTGATACCTGCCATACCCGCGGCCCATTCGAAAAGCAAATCTCAAAGAAGTGTTTCGCCTGTCACGAAAAAGATGACGACCATAAAGGGCGTAACGGTGAGAAGTGCCAGGATTGTCATCGCCCATCAAGTTGGACAGAGACCAAGTTCGATCACGGCAAGGACGCTAAATTTGAATTGAAAGGCAAACATAAAAAGCTGAGTTGTCACGCCTGTCACCGAAATGCCGCGATGGACGACTTGAAAGAGGCCGAGTGTATCACCTGCCATCGGGCCATCGATCTGCATAAAGGTGACCTGGGTGAGGATTGCGGTTACTGCCACAATGAAAAAGGCTGGACTGAAAAGCTCTTTTTTGAGCACGACATCACACGCTTTCCATTGATTGGGATCCATAGCGTCACCGCCTGTGAATCCTGTCATCTCGATGCGGTCTATCCACAGACGGCGATCGAGTGCCTCTCCTGTCATGAAAAAGACGACACCCATGAAGGAAAAATGGGTGAGCTGTGTGGCGATTGCCACAACCCGAATGCCTGGATGCTCTGGACCTTTAATCACGACGAACAGACAGAATTTCCATTGGATGGCAAGCACGGTGAGGTTTTCTGCCACGCCTGCCATCGCGCTGAGCTGACCGAGCACAAACAGTCAGCCAACCATTGTTACGGATGTCATCGTGGAGATGACATTCATCGTGGTGGATTTGGGCGGCATTGCGACCGCTGCCACTCCACGGAAACTTTCGAGAATCCGGAAATTCGCTGATTGATTCGGTATGGAAGATAGGATGATGAGACTGCCTAAAACTAGATTACTGTTGCAACAGGCCAGCTGGCTCTTGGCCATGGTTGTCAGTCTGTCATTGATGAATTTCGTCCACGCCGAGAGTGCCGAGTTCGACCATTTTGAAACCGGCTTTCCGCTCACCGGTGAGCATCGCAACGTGGAGTGCGATCAGTGTCATGACAAGGGGCAGTTCCAGGGCACACCGGTGATGTGTGACGGCTGCCATAACGATACCGATGCCGCCGGTAAACCGATCGATCACATTCAAAGTGACGACCGCTGTGATGATTGCCATACCACAGTCGGCTGGCATGTAGCCCGTTTCGATCACGGTACCATCGAGAGTGGCTGCTTCTCCTGTCACAACGGTTCGGCTGCCCAGGGCAAGGACAGTGACCATATCAGTACCGGTAATACCTGCGAGTTCTGTCACACCACTTTCAGTTGGGGTCGGGTCAGCCGTGTGGATCACTCGGTAGTGACCGGCACCTGCGAAAGCTGCCATAACGGCAACATTGCCCGTGGCAAACACGATACCCACATCGCCACCGAAGAGCCCTGCGATACCTGTCATATCACCAACAGCTGGTTACTGGTCTTTTTCGATCATTCGGCTGTTGCTGCCGGTAGTTGTGAAACCTGTCATAACGGCACCAGCGCCACGGGTAAATCGGCCAATCATATTGTGACCAATGAGGCCTGTGATCTCTGCCATACCACCAACAGCTGGCGAGTGGATAACTTCTCCCACGCCGGAATCCGGGGAGATTGCGAGAGCTGTCATAACGGGGTCAGCGCCATCGGAAAGCCGGTCGGTCATGTGCCAACCAGTGAACCGTGCGAGATCTGTCATACCTCGACCAACTCCTGGTTGGTGGTCAACTTCGTCCATGGAGAGGAGGTGTTCGGCCGTTGTTCCAGTTGTCATGACGGTATTACACAGCCCGGCAAAGATGCGGACCATGTACAGACCACCGCAGAGTGCGATACCTGTCATACCTCAACTGAAGACTGGAGTGTGGTCGGTTTCGATCACAGTGAAGTAGTACCGGGTACCTGTGCGAGTTGTCACGACGGTGTGCAGGCGCCAGGCAAACACGATACCCATATTGTCACCAATGAGTCCTGCGACGTCTGTCATGCAACCACCGCCAACTGGCATGTCATCAACTTCAGTCATGATGGATTTCAGAGCGCCGGTGTCTGTTCCTCCTGTCACGATGGTACCCGGGCGACCGGTAAACACGCGCAGCATATTCAGACCACTGAACAGTGCGATGTCTGTCACCTCTCCACCGACAATTGGCTGAACACCAGTTTTGACCACAGTGGGGTGGATGCCGCCGGGCGTTGCTCCACCTGTCACAACGGTACCCAGGCAACCGGACTGCATGCGACGCATATCGAGACCACCGAGCAGTGCGATGTCTGTCATAACTCGACCAGCAACTGGAATGATGTCAGTTTTGATCACGGTTCGATCGAAACCGCGGGCGTTTGCTCCAGCTGTCACAATGGCGTACGCGCCACCGGCAAACACGCCAATCACCTGCAGACCAACGGCGAGTGCGACACCTGCCATACAACCAGTGCCTGGAACGTCAACAACTTCTCCCATGAAGGTATCACGGCCGATTGTGAGTCCTGCCACAACGGGGTGACCGCCACCGGCAAGCATTCGAATCATATTCTGACCACTTCACCCTGTGAGGCGTGTCACTCAACCAATGATTGGACACTGACAGGATTTACCCATGAAGGTGTCTCCGGCACTTGTGAATCCTGCCACAACGGCAGTGTGGCCACCGGTAAGCACGATAACCACATACCGACCACCGCCTCATGCGACAACTGCCATAACACCAACGCCTGGACCATCAGCAACTTCAATCATGAAGGGGTAACCGAGAGTTGTCACTCCTGCCATGATGGCGTGCGAGCCACCGGCAAGCACGATACCCATGTGGCGACAACGGCAGTCTGTGAAGGTTGTCATACCTCGACCACCAGCTGGGCGGAGGTCACCTTCGACCACTCCATCGTCACCGGCACCTGTGCCAGCTGTCACGACGGGGTCACCGCAACAGGTAAGTCGGCTGACCACATTGAGACCACAGCGGCCTGTGACAACTGCCATATCTCCAACGAGACCTGGACCGCGGTTCGCTTCGACCACAGCGGTATCACCAGTGGCTGTGAATCCTGCCACAATGGGGTGGATGCGACCGGCAAACCGGCCACTCACATTCCTACCACGGAACCCTGTGAGAACTGCCACAACACCATCACCTGGAGCACCGGCCGTTTTGATCATGCGGGTGTGGCAGGGGCCTGTTCGAGCTGTCATGATGGTGTGGTCGCGACTGGCAAACACGCCACGCATATCCCCACGGATGCCCAATGTGACAGCTGCCATACATCAACCATCGACTGGCTGTTGCTTACCTTCAATCATGACAACGTGGCTGCCAGCGGCAACTGCTCCAACTGCCATGACGGTACTCAGGCAACCGGCAAGCATGCACAACATATCGAAACCACGGCTCAGTGTGATATTTGCCACCTCTCGACCATCAACTGGCAGGATACAAGCTTCGACCATAGTGGTGTGACCACCACCGGCGTCTGCTCGAGCTGTCACAATGGCACCACTGCCACCGGTATGCACAGTAACCACATCGCTACCACTGAGCAGTGTGATGCCTGCCACACCTCGACTACCAGCTGGCTGAGGGTCAGTTTCGATCACAATTCCGTGCCGACAGCAGGGGTCTGTTCAAGCTGTCACAACGGGGTACGGGCGACCGGTAAGCACGCCGGCCATCTGCAAACCAATGCCCAGTGCGATACCTGTCATACGGTTGATGGATGGCTGATCTCCAATTTCGACCATGCGGGGATCACCGGGGATTGTGAATCCTGTCATGACGGCACCACCGCCACCGGTAAACATGCCGGACATATTGCAACCACCCAGCCCTGTGAGGACTGCCATACGCCGACCAACTGGAACCTCAACGGCTTTACCCACAGTGGTGTTACCACGGCCTGTCATCTCTGTCATAACGGGGATATCGCCATCGGCAAGTCACCCTCCCATGTGTTGACCAACGCCACCTGTGATACCTGCCACACCACCAGCAGCTGGACCATCACCAACTTCAACCATGATGGGGTTGTGGACAGCTGCCAATCCTGTCACGACGGGGTCAGAGCGACCGGTAAGCATGCCGCCCATGTGGCGACCACAGCCTCCTGTGAGGCCTGCCATACCTCCACCAACAACTGGTTGCAGATCACGTTTGATCATGCGGTGGTTTCCGGTGCCTGCGCCAGCTGTCACGATGGCAATACGGCAACCGGCAAGCCGGCCGACCATGTGCAGACCAATGCGGCCTGTGATAACTGCCACATCTCCAATACCACCTGGTTGAACATCCGCTTTGATCACACCGGTATCGTCTCCGGCTGTGCAAGCTGTCATAACAATGTGGACGCCACCGGTAAACCGGCCAATCACATTCCGACCAATGAGCCGTGCGAGAACTGTCATACCACGGTGACCTGGGCAACCGGTACCTTCGATCATGCCGGTGTTGCGGGAACCTGCTCAAGCTGCCACAACGGCACCATCGCCACCGGTAAACATGCGAGCCATATCCTTACCAGTGGTCAGTGCGACAGCTGCCACATCTCAACCGTCAACTGGCTCTCGGTTCGCTTCGACCACA
>JAEPDS010000012.1 GCA_016842065.1 Candidatus Thiodiazotropha sp. 'RUGA' | reverse complement strand
TCTACTTGAAAACATCTTTATAGGCTATTGTTTCTTAAACTGATATGATTAGTTCAACTGGCAAGTTGATTCGTTACCAAGATGCCTAATAATCACCTGTTTACAACTATTGCAGCCTCGATCATGGAAAATCTATCCAAATTTTCAGGGTGGGTTACAAACCATGTTCTGGGCAGATTGTATGCTGGATTGAACAAAGAAAATGTCAGTAACAACTCCATCCTGTGGGGGTACTACCCTGTTGCTTTGGTTGCCCTGATTGGCTTGATTATCTCTGTAGGCCTGTTTATGCAATCCAGGAGTTGGGAAAAACAACAGGCGGAGATTGCGTTTCATGAAACAGCTCAGGATAGGATATTACTGATCAAGAGAGAAATTAAGTTCTCTCTCGGCATTATTCAGGATATCGCCAGCTTTATTGAAGCTTCAGAAGCTGTTGGCAGAAGAGAATTTAGAAAATTTGTAGGTCCTGCTCTGAAGAATCAGGCTGGAATTGAAACCCTTGCATGGGTACCGAGGGTAGATTTTAATAATTATGACCAATTTCTGGATTTTGCAAGAAGAAGCTTCCCTCCTTTTGAAATAAAGGAGTTGACTCCATCTGGTCAATCAATAGGCAGAAAAGCAGAAGGCCAGATTCATTATCCAATTCTATATGTGCAACCATACCAGGATAATAAACCGATGCTTGGCTTGAACATCGGAACGGATAGTCAGGTAAAATCACTATTCGAGGAGAGTATCACCAAAGGAACCAGACTGGTTGCCAACAGATCGATTATCGATTCTAAAACACAACAATCTGTTGCTGGTATTGTCGTTGTCGTACCCGTCTTTATAAAGAGCGATGAAGATCAATCTGAGGCTACTCAGCGTGACCTTCGTGGATATGCGCTGGGCATATTCAACATTGGCGAAATAATAGAACGTGCACTTGAGAACCTCAGACCGGGATCTGTCGATATCAGGTTCTATCAAGGGGGCAGCACCTCGGATGAGACGCTCTTATACACCCATTTTTCAAGGAGTCGACAACTTGATCAACACTCTGTAACTGAGCTTGAAGAGTCGGGAATCAACTATACAGAGATAATAGAGGTTGAAAACCTAGCATGGAGTGTTTTTTGTACACCCGTATATGATAAGTTTGAGGCCAAAACTTTTACCAGCTGGATTATTCTTTTAGGCGGATTTGCCTTTACAGCACTACTCACGATCTACACAGCCAACCTGGTTGGACAAACCAACCAGATACGCCATCAGGTTGCAGAAAGAACCTCCCTGCTTCGCTCGACTGTCGAAGAACTCAATCAGGAAGTTATGGAGAGAAAAGCTGCAGAAGCTGAACTACAAATTCTTAACGAGACTTTAGAGCACCACATCGCGTCGCGTACAGCAGAAGCTGAGCGTAGAGCTGAGTATTTGGAACAATTTGCTTATGTAACCTCCCATGATCTTAAAGCACCACTCAGAGCTGTAAGCAACCTTGCAGAATGGATTGAAGAAGACCTGACGGACAAACTGGACAGTTCTTCCAAAGAACAGCTTGCTCTACTCAGAGATCGGGTCAGGAGAATGCATGAACTGATTGAAGGATTACTGGAATACTCAAGAGTAGGAAAAACATCCGATGTTGAGGCTGCAATTGATACCCGTGAACTGATACAGGAAATCACAGACTCTCTTTCTCCACAGAAAGGATTCACAATAAAGATCAAAGGTGAAATGCCCGTATTGAAAGCCGACCGTCTTCAACTTGGACAGGTTTTCTCTAACCTGATAAGCAATAGCCTTAAACATCATGGTGGGAGTAAAGGAAAAATACGTATTAGCAGCAAACAGGTAGGAAACTTTTATGAGTTTACTGTCTGTGACAATGGGCAAGGCATCGCTCCTGAGTACCATGACAAGGTGTTCAAGATGTTCCAAACTCTCAAATCGAGCGATTTCAACAACAGTACTGGCATTGGATTAGCTCTGGTTAAAAAAATAGTTATAGAGCATGGTGGTTCGATACAGCTGAATTCTGCTGTGAATGAAGGTGCCTGCTTTACTTTCTTATGGCCCTATACACCAGCAGAAAATGACCAGAATGATAATAGCATTGAAGGCAAACTGACCGGGTAAAACTCCATGTTGAGCAAAACTGAATCCATATTGCTTATTGAAGATGATCGTGTCGATATTATGACCGTTCAACGTGCACTCAAAAAAAATAAGATTTCAAATCCACTGTTCGTCGCGCGTACTGGCCATGAGGCTTTTAACATGCTTCGTGGAGATAAAGGCAAAGAACAGATTACTCCAGCATTGATTTTACTAGATTTGAACTTACCAAAGATGAGTGGTATTGAGTTTTTGCATAAGATCAGAAATGACCCCAAGTTGTCCGACCAGCGTATTATCGTATTGACATCATCCAACGAACCCAAGGACAGAGATGCAGCCTTTGAATACGATGTCGATGATTATATCGTCAAACCCCACTCTTTCAGTGAATTTACACGAGCGATCGCGACGATTCTTGAGTTATGGGAATAGTAACCAGATAAGTAAATATTTTCCCCAGCTAAGAACTCTAAATCTTGATCATTTTTCCACCTGTAATTTTTTGTACTTAACGGTCGTCTGTTATAAATCACAAATATTATTTCTATCTACTTCAGTTTTTTTAAATTTAATCGCCGTAAGTAGCCAACTAATTTTCAGGTAGAAATTATATTTAATGCATTTAATTCCCATACCCTTAAAGTTAGATTAAGGGCACCTATACTCTTTTAGCCAACTGGCTGTTAATTCTCACGGTATTTAACTCTATCCTCTTGTTATTATTGAATAATAAGCTATATGTTTAAAATATTGCTCGAAGTCAATTAATAAACTCCGTTGTTATGAACATAGTTCTAACCTAGTTATAATATGGTTATACCTTTATAAAAAACGTTCACTCCTCAGCCATAAGTCTATGAATAATTCAGCCATGACAATTGGCATATTAAAGAGTATTTCGTTCAAATTGACGGCCACACTGGCCTCTCATCCTCTTTTCAATCAATACTTTCAAAATATCAGTGACTTTAAATCTTTAACTGGATTTGAAGCTGATGAACTATTAAATCTGTTGGAGCAGTCGGAGCAGCAGGTCTTTGATCACTTTGTCATTGTAGGTGATCGACTCTATGATAAATATCAGCCCCCTTTTGTGGATATAATTAAAATGATTGATTTCACGAGTGGTGAAATCAATAAAGCGGTTAGAAAACGTAAATTAATATCGACATCTGATAATGTTAATAAACAAGCAGAAATAATTAAAAACGCTATAGCAAAGGCCTATTTTTTCAAATCGCTCGATAATGTCAGACTGTTCTCATCTCAGTCGCCTGAAAATCCGGGTTCTCCTCTAACCATACATCTGCATTGGCTTGAAGAGATCATTGCCTATTTTACTGGAGACCTGAAATATCTTCCTGAAGTAAACCATCTTGAATGCCAGTTTGCCGCTTGGTTGAAAAAAATGGAGTATGAGTTACTACTCCAAAGTACCGGTGATGACAAGGATGTGCAACACGCCAAGATCTATTTATCTCACAGGAAAATCCACCAAGAATTCAGTTACATACTCTCGTTTGTCCAAAACTCTGATTTTGTATTGGCTTTTTCCCACTGGTCTCTGTTATATCAAGCCGTTCTTGAACTGCGGCAAAATATTCAGAATTTACAACTCCTTTACAAGAATCATGAAGAGCGATTTTTTTTCGAGTATGTGGATGAGAAATCAGACCTTGAGGAACAACTCTACTACTTTCTCTCGATTAGGCTTGCCAAGTGGACCCTCAGCAGTAAAAATCAGAAAAACATCGATCAGCTTAACTTAAAAATACTAGAGTGCCTGTCTGAGGCCGATTTAGATGGTGTTCTATATACAAATGATAATGAAATTCGGGTTCTCTTACAAAATCCAGATAACAACAAAGATATCGATATCCCACATTTCTTAGAACAAAAACTGCATGGATTTCTTTTTCAGTTAGCCAAAGAAGCAGGCCTGAAAAGCCGGGCTATTGCCATTAACCTTAACGCTCTGAACAACTATCCAAAACAAAAAATCTCTATGCTACGCCAACTCTCTTTCTATAAATCAAAGCATAGTTTCGAATTCATCTCTCAGAAAAAAGTCGAATTACTTTATCAATCTACGATTGAAGCTGAGTCTGTTTCTGCTTTTGCTTCAAAGGCACTGGAAGAAGGCACTTTAGAGGTATTCTTCCAACCAATAATTGGAGTACAAAAAAATAAAATGGTCAGCCTTGAAGCTTTAGTCAGGGCTCCGTCCAGTGAAGGATATATTGCTGCTGAAGCGTTTTTACAATATCTTGTAAGCGAAGAAAAAATGATCGCTCTTGATCATTTTGTTATTCAGAAGATCTCGAAGTATGCAAAACAATTGGCAGAGATAGTGGATAGCGTCAGTATTAATATCTATCCAACATCGTTCCAACACGAAGAGATTATCAGCGCCTTGGTTTTGTTGTCGGAAGTATTAAAGAAATACAACATTTCGCTGGTTATTGAAATTACTGAACAACTGTTTATGGGTGATACTTCACCTGTGGAGTACCTGGCCAGAGAGCACAATATCGCTTTTTCACTGGATGACTTTGGTTCTGGCTATTCAAATCTGTTTCAACTTATTGGTTTAGCTGAGCGACAAGTAGTCAAGGTTTTGAAAATCGATGGCAGTCTAGTACGTCAAATTGACAAAGATGATAAAGTATTTGAAGTCATCGAAACGATCACAAAAATTGCCAATACTCTCAGCATAACTCCGATCGTCATGGAGTATGTTGAGAGTGAGCATATTCTGAAAAAGCTGGAGTGCCTAAATGCAAAGATGTATTTTCAAGGCTATTTTTTCGACAGGCCACTACCGCTTGAACAGTTGATCGAGAAGTACGGATCTGTTTCTAGAGGTGAATCAATACTAGTTGAGCACTAATTATTACTAAATACTTTATCATTCTTTAAGTGACATTCTACTATTTCACTATTACTTAATATTTAGTTCCTACGATATCAGATGGATAGATTAATCTTAATACCAGTCATGACTTGCATCCTGTCATAAACATATGCAGGTTCATCTGAATCGTAATCTTCATAGATCATACCAATGTAGGCTCTTGTGTCGTATTTAGAAATTTCTGGCAGGTCCCGCTCGAACCGGAACTTGATTGCATAGCCCTGTTTATCTGGTGACTGAATATCATTTTCATCTGAAATTGATATTCTTACAGGATAGTTTCTATCTATATAGAGTAGACTACCAATAAACCGCCAATTTTTTATAAAACGGTACTTGATTCCAATATCTGCAATAATCTCATCCATATCATAGTATCCACTACCACTGTCCTTCCTATCTTGATATTTCAACTCCCAACTAATACTAATATTTTTATCTACTTTATATCTATGACCAATTGATACTCCAAAATAGTCATATTCAAGATCAGAGCCTGCAATCTCATTACCGTTTAAATTCTTCTCACGTTTATCATCATAATTACGGGTACCAAGATAGAGCTTAAAATCATATCTATTCTTTTTATTCTGTTTATAGGTCCAGTCATTTGTTAAATAGTATTGACTGTAATCGAGATTACTCAGTCCAGTAATATTAAAATCTTCATAATCACGATTTCGATGCTTCAATCCGATTTCTGTTATCAGTTTTTTAGTAATTCGCAAGTCAAAGCTTGCATTCAGGCTGAATGAATTGTAGTCATAGCGATCACTGATATCATTTCCTCCATACTCTCCAACATCACCAGAAAATCGGGACACATACGTCTTGTCCTTTAGTTTAAATCCTGCTTCTACTTGTACAGTTGATTTCTTGTTGTGTATTTCCATATTTTGTTTGTACATCGCCCCGAGACCAAACAATATTTGATTGGCATCAGACTTTGATGAGTTGTAGTTTCTGCTTCTACTACTCGCTTTAATGTTAAATCCATTGCCGAATTTCTGGTTTGCTTTCAGTTTGAGATAAAGATATTTTCCATCCTGAGATGAAAAACTATCATTAAGGCGAAATGGGTTATTATCATATCCAATCGCTGCATCTGCCTTCAGGGCAATAGCATAACCACTATTACTCAATAGAAACATCATGATGCCTGCGATGACTCTAATCTTTATCATTGTTTTTCCACCTATTTACCATCACTTGAATTTTGATTTAGCAGCGTTATTGATAGTCTTTTTTGTTTCAGATTGACTGCACCAGAGTGAGTGCTGTTGAGCCTTAAAACCCTGTCCAGTTCCTTTTCGCAGGCATTCGTATGACCCAATTCACAGTAAGAGCTAGCTAAAAGATATCTTGCATCAATATTATCGGTACGTTCAGCCAACAATCGCTTGAGCAAATCCTGTGCAGTTTTATGTTCCTCTTTATCAAGATACAAAGTCGCCAATTGATAAAGAGTTAATTCATCAGTTGGCTTTATCTCCAGTAGTTTTTCTAAAACTTTTATAGCAGAGTCAACATCACCTACTGACATATAGACATCCCCAAGTAATCTGTAACCTCGTATATACCTTGGATGATCAGTAATAAGTTGCTCTAGTACAGAAATCGAACCTTCTAATAAGTTTTGTTGTTTGAGATAGTTTCCTTTTGCCAGAAGGAATTTTCGTTCTGTTGGTTTTATCTCTAACGCTTGCTGAAGTATTTCCAAGGCTTTTTCATAATCTTCTTGTTTCGCCCATATACGTGATATCTCATACCATACTGCCGATGCACTCTTATTTCTAAAAGTAGCTTTTTGATACAGTGTTAGGGCAGTTTTGTAGTTCTTTCTCAAACGATAGATTTTTGCTTTTTGCACTAGTGCACGCCCAGTATAATCTGGATGGTCGCTAAGATTATTCAGATGTTTCAATGCCCTTTTGTAGTAACGTGTTTTAATATTGACTAAAGCAGCAAGATAGTTCAATTCAGGACTCTTGATTTTTATTTTTTTAAGAATAGTCTGCAGTTCCAAGTACTCCTTATTATTGTACTGACTTAGATAATTGATCAGTTGCTTCTTGCTTTTCGCTAATTCCCTACTCTCCAGATACCTCAATTGTTTTCTGGCACTATGTCTTTTATTTACCTCAAGATATGCCCAAGCCAATAACCTTCTGGCCTCCAGGTTATCCCTAGATAGGCTTTTGGCTTCCTTAAGTGTTTCTATCGCCCTGGTAGGATCGTGATGATCAAGGTGAAACTGGGCTTTTTGAAGATGAAACCTATAATGCTTTTTATTAAGGGCAATGGCCTTTTCAAAAGAAGCTAACTTTTTATCGTAAGGTTCTTGAGTATAACCAAGACTCCGGACAAAGAGGCGCCAAGTTAACTCATGAGTGGGCCTGTATTCTATTGATTTTCTGTAATCTGACACAGCGTTCATATGATCTTTGACTTCTGAGTAACAACCAGCTCTTGCTGCGTACGCTTTTGCCAGTTTTTGACCACTACTGATTTCTATAACATGTGTCAGTAATTTGATAGCCTCTTTACACTGTCCATTTTTCTTTTGCAGTAACCCAAGATTCAGTGCAGCAGCCTGATGATTTGGCTTCGACTCCAATACTTTCAGATAAGCCAATTGTGCATCTTCAACGTTACCATTAGCAGACAGGCTGAAGGCATACCCAAATTGAAGATCAAGCGCCGTTCTGTCCTGTATACTAAAACTGTTAAGTACAGTAACAGAATTATCGTAGTCTTTTTGCTCAATTAGGGATCGAGCAAGGTGCGCCAATACCTGTTGTTTCTCTACGATACCGAGTTGCTGAATTACCTCCAGATTCATAATCTGTTCAATTGAGTGTGACCGATCCGCTATTTTTTCTAATAGATCATCAACAGTTTCTAGTAAGTGAGTTTCTAAATTAATTTGCTGGATATCCAGTTCAAAATCATCGTTCAACTCGCTCTTTATTGTAATTATCTCTGCCTCGTTTCCGATACTTGAAATAACCGACTCAGTTATCCAAACGATCAATAGTATCAAACATGCCACAATGAGATGTGGCAGGCCGGTATGACTTAACAGTTTATTCTTTCCTTCAGTAGGAATCTGTGGCGGCATTATAGAGCCCTGTTTTGTGAACATTCTGGATTTCCAGCCCTGGTCGACCGTTTATTTCCAGTACTACTGGCCCGTTCTTACTATCCAGACAGATATCAACACCCAGATAACCGAGTGGTACCGCTCGATAACACTTCATCGCGATCTCTTTGATCTGCTCCCAGTCGGGAATACTGATTCCGATAAGACTTTTATCACTGTCAGGGTGAATTTCAATCACTTTATTTTTTTGTACACTCCTGAAAGTAGTGCCATCATCTAAACCAACTGCTATTCCAATTGCTCCTTGATGAAGATTCGCTTTTCCGGATGAGCTTAACGTTGGTACCCTAAGCATTGCACTTAACAATTGACCATTACTAATAATTAACCTGATGTCAGACAATCCATAGGGAGCAATATCATTCAATACTCTGTGCTGGGAGATGATTTCTTCAATATAGGCGCTATCTGGTGATCCTGACTGGGAGTAAGCACCACTTAAAATTTCCTCAACGTGTTTACGCGTTTTATATAGTGATATTCTGTCGCCTGAAGCACTAAGATAATCACCATCTCTTACACCTACAACTACTAATATACCATTTCCTCTGGAACCATTATTTGGCTTTAATACAAACCCTCGGTCCAAAGGCAAGCTCGCCATGAATTGATCAATTTCTTTATAGAGTCTACAAACCGATAATGTAGCTGGTACTGGGACCTGATACTCGTGCAACAATGCCTTCGTATCAAGCTTATCTGATGCGAGCTTCAACATTTGTTTACTATTATGGGGATAGATAATGTCCCGATTACGGCTATTTATTCCCATAATTCGTCCATTAACACCTGAGAACAGACTTTTGAAGCGGAAAATTTCTGATATTCTGATTCCTGACCAACTTCCGATATATATTAATGCAGCCAGTACTAATAGATATGTTTCCGGGTAAAGGGAAAAAACTCCCTGCAGTAGAACAGACACAAAAGCCATGTAGCAGAAGACAATGGTAACCAAGGTACCCAGACTGACCTTGAACAGCTCTAACCAATTCGATTCCTCGGTCATCTGATGCAGTCTTTCTGCAACGAAACTTAATATCACCACTGGAAACAGTGACAGCATACCGAATTCTATACTGGTATCAGCATCGACTATGTATATAAATGCGAGAAACAGTACATTATTCAGCGTAATGATAGCAGCAAGTCTTGGTACTTTAAGGATATGAAAACGGCCAAGGATCTCATGCCCGATGTAAGCAATACCCAAAACGAGCACGAACCCAACCATTCCAACAAAAAAACCAGTAAAGACACAGGCTGCAGCAATCAGCATTGGCATGAAGATACCAAATGTCTTGATCCCAATCACATTACGCAAAAAGGTAATAATCAATGTGCAAAATGGAAAGAGTAAAAAAAGACTAATTGTGGTGACAGTGAGTCCAAAGGCTTGTAAATGTGTTGCTGCGCTTGGTAGTTTTTCAGAGTTGGAAAGATCATGTCGATAAAGCGATGGTGCGACTCGCTTGTTAGAAGCATTGAAATAGTACTCAAAATTTATATTGCTTGTATGTCTGAAAAGTACCTTGTCTCCGCGATATAATTCAAGATAATTATTGGGTAACAATCCAAAGTGACCATTTGTCGGGTCGATTGGTGTCCAGTGAGTATCTATATACAACTCAAGCCATTGATGAGACGTTTTCTTGCGCCCTGGATTCATAATGACACCACCAACCAGTCGTGCAGGTATGTTATTCAGCCGCGCCAGACTCACAAACAGTCTGCTCTTACCGTTACAACTGGCTGATTTCAATCGCACGGTGGTTAAGGAATCCGTCAGTCCTTTAAAGGGAACAGTTTCTATCTCCTGGTTGATATACTGGTATATGGCAGTCGCCACTTCCAAAGTATTTCTGCTATTTGCTGGTTTGATTTCTGACCAAAGTTGTTTGATTTCTGGATGGTCTATCGGTATATCTGCAGTCTGCTGCAGATAAGGTTGAAGATCATCGCTATATTGTAGGGGTATTGTTAAGTTTTTTGATATCTCATATTGAATCGATTTTGTTGTCACCATTGCTCGGTAATCGATTCTTTTGCTGTCTGCCCCCCCACTCCACTCTCCAGATCGTCCATTGATATCTTCAGAAAAGTCTAAATTCATATTTTGGGCAGTAATCTCTTCATCAAGTACTTCCTGACGATCACTGCCCTGAGGTAGAAATGTTGAGATCATCACATCGTCGGCTTCAGGTTCAAAGAACATGGCCAACCTGTACTGATAAACGGTTTCCGGTATCAGTTGCTTAATTCGTTCTGGATCGAGTGTGATATGTAGACCCAACAGCAAGAATCCGGTAACAACCAGAATGAGATCGATCTTCGAAACGTACTTACTGAATCTACTAAGCGCGATGCTAAAAGGCTGGCGTATTGATTGGCTAAACGACATAACAATTATATAAAAACAACGACAGCTGTATATTAGTCACTATTTATATATTGTGGAGTGCATTCTGTCACAGTGTTTAATTCTTAAGATCCACAATTCCAATAGGGAAACTACGACAATACAGCGATCACGTTGCCTATGAGACGTTCTCAATCACTTACTTAAGAAACTTAATTTTAGACTTTTAATTCCTATGCTACTGATTTTCCCACGTACCACAGCAAACTCGGTTTAAAAAAGCAGTTGTTTATATGAAACAAGATTATATTGTCAGTTTTCGACAACTGATTAACGCATCAATCAACTCAGTAAGAAGATTTAACTAACCAAACGCCTGAAATATATGTAACCCTTTAATAAATTTATCTCTATCCTTTATGGTACATTTTTGTTTAATGTGAATTTTGCTTGCTCAAGTAACACCTTATATTTGTATCCAGCACCAATATCGACATTGTTTCTAACCACACCTTCGACTGTAACCTGCTCTCCCGGTGAGATTTCATCCTGAGAGGTTGCGATCAATTTGTTATTGGGTTCTCTACCTGTACCATCCTGCAATGTGATCCAATTCTTGCCCATTATATTCAAGTTGACTTTGATTACCTTGGCGTTGAGGGTGACACTCTCTTCATCTAATTCCACAGCATTCGAGACAATTTTCTCGACGGTCAGACCATCTGGAAGTGGCGTAATCTCACCCGGCACAGGTGATTTGACAGGATCGCTTTGGGAGAGTGACTTTACACCAACCTCATGTTTGCCAGAAACTGATTGGTGTAGACTCTCCATATTACCTACACCAGTTCGACTGATACTCTCTACAAATACAATGGAGTCAAAAAATCGATCCAGCGTTTTACTGTAGAAATCTCGCATCTCCATACCGCCCTTGTAGGCGATCTTCTCCCCTACCGTTATTGGTAGACGAGTGGTTGCAACCCATACATTGCGCCCTTCAAGCTTAAGATAGGTATAACTCCCAACATCCATCACTTCTGCAACAGTGCCGGAGCCGGTGCCCACCTCCGCGACTGATGCTGATTGAAAGATAAGCAGAATAATCGCGACAATGAATAGCCTGTGGTTTGACATAATTTTCTCTGATGATGAAGCACTAATGAGTGATTGAATGGTATCGACGAAGACATAAACTCATTCTTCAAATGAGTATAATCCAGCGTCGATGGAGTCCATTAGTCGATTTCAGGTATCGTTTTTTTAATCGTATTTATATCCAAGACAGTTTACATGGGCTACTGTTCCTGGTTTCCTGAAACACAAATATTGAGCTACCATAGATTTTAGCCTACTCGATCAGCTCCACTAATACAAAAACAGCAGCTGTCATTCCAGCTATTTGGAGGAAAACGTGAGATCCAGACCTGAATGTGATTACCACTTGCAACAGACAAATAAAAAGGGACTGCTGTTACAGATTCTTGTACTTGTATCGATAATCATTCTGGTTTCAGGCTGTGCTTCCCCAGGTCCTTCTACCCGGGACCAACAGGCCGAGTCAGGAAATTTTGTTTGGCCAGCACCGCCAGAAAAGCCCAGAATTCGCTATCTTGGCAGCTTGAAATCCTCAGAATCTTTCGGTGGTAATCAAGGAATGGGGCTTCGTGAGTGGTTTCTTGGAAAAGAGGAGGAGGAGTCCCGAGCCCTGGTCAAACCCTATGGGGTTTTCAGCGATTCTCAAGGACGGGTTTATGTTGCTGACACCGGCATTTCCGGACTTGTGGTATTCGACCTCAACGACGAAACCATGGAGTTTCTGGGCACCGATGGGCCAGGAACGCTGAAAAAACCGACCGGTGTGACTACCGATTCGGCCGGCAACGTCTATGTCAGCGATGTCATAGATCATCGGGTCGTGATGTTCGGTAAAGACGGGCAATTCATCAATGCATTTGGTGGCAGTGATGTCCTCATTTCACCCGTCGGACTGACCTTCAACGACACCACACAACAACTCTATGTGGTCGACTCAAAGAAGCACCAAGTTATTGTTTTTAATAATAAAGGGGAGGTTGATTTTACCATTGGCGATCGCGGTTCAGAGAAAGGAAAATTCAACTATCCCACCAATATCACAATTGATGAAAAGGGTCAGATATATCTCGCAGATACAATGAATTTCCGCATTCAGGTTTTTGATCAACAGGGCAAATATCTGAATGGTTTCGGTAACCTTGGGGACGGGCGAGGTCAATTCAGCCGGCTCAAGGGAATTGGTGTCGACCTGGACGGCCACATCTATGCCATCGATGCCGCCTTCAACAATATGCAGATCTTCAACCAGGAAGGTCGGCTACTACTGACCGTCGGTAAGCCAGGTACCGGGCCGGGAGGCTTCTATCTGCCAGCAGGCGCTCACGTGGATAAAAATAATAGAGTCTTTGTTGCCGATCAATTGAATCAGCGTATCCAGATGTTTGAGTATCTAGGCCAGCCTGAGTGAACAGAACTGAATAAAGTTTCTTCACCCCTCATATTGGAGACGAAACGAGCTAGTTACCGCTTACCATCAACTCTATTTTGGTCATATTGTGTCGACACAGATTATTTATATCTTAATAATCCTTAAGGTATTCTTAATAATTTACCCTGATAATTCCTCAACGAAGCGATCTGAAATAGCTGTCATAAAATAAGCAAGAAGCAAAAAATACCAAGTGTTTTACTTGATATTTATTCAGATAGCTCTCAAATAAAAAAAGCAATTAGATTCCCTAAAACCATTGACCTCAATATAACGATGTCATAATATTATCAACGATGTGGGATTTATTTCCCATTTCTTAAGGGAACCTTAAGAAAGCCACAGAACTGCTGGGCAACAAGGCAGCAAGGCTACATGCAGTAGAAGTACCCAAAATCAAGAATAGTAATAACGTAAAGCACTAAGATGGAGCTGGTGCATCATCCTAGACCTTGCTAAGGAGGAATGGCATGAGAAAAACAGCAATCCTGGCTAGTATTTTTGCCTCACTTGCCCTGTTAGCCACATCAACAATTGCAGACATTGCAAACACGTCGCATGACCTTCGCAGTCAGACGACACTTTTGACTCAGGCCGGTAATACGCAGATCTGCGCTTACTGCCACACGCCCCATAATGCCAGTACCACAAACAGTACGACCCCATTGTGGAATCACCAAGATACGGTGGCCACCTACACCATGTACAGCAGTCCCTCGCTGGATATGACCATTGCCGGTTCACCGGCGGGCGTCTCCCTCGCGTGCCTCAGCTGTCATGATGGTACTGTAGCCGCTGATCAGCTGATCAATTTTCCAACTGGTATTACTGGACCCGATGGTATCTTTTTCCTGGGTGACAGCCTTGGTACAGACCTGAGTAACGACCATCCGATCTCACTGACCTATAACGCAACTCAGGATCCTGATTTTGTTGCCGCTGTAAATTCCCAGGTCAATGGTCTTCAGTTGTTCGGTGGAACCGGGGATCAGGTCGAGTGTGGTACTTGCCATTCGGTGCATGACAATACCAATGAGCCGTTCCTTCGTATGAGTAATGCCGGCAGTGCACTCTGTCTGGCCTGCCATATCAAGTAATCATCCAGCATATCCATTACGTGATTCGCTTGGGTAACAGAGAGACAATCAACACAACCAGGATAATATCCATTATCCTGGTTGTGTCGTGTTTACAACTGATTGCTTCCTGCAGTACTGAGACCAAGCAGGTTTTTTTCGATATCCAGCCACCGACGGCCAAAGAGCTGGCTGAGCAGGAATTAAAACGACAAACTGCACTGATTGAAGCTCAAACACAGGGATTGAAAAAAGGCCAATCAGGAAATTTCTCTGCTGGTTATTTCCAACAACCTGTTGATACCGGCCCAAGACCAGAGATCGAGTCGATCAAAGAGTGGGACAGGGTGGAGGAAATCCTACCCAAAGACGAAGAAGATAACGTCGACTGGTCCATGGCGCTGAAACAGGGAATGATACGCCCACGTCCAGGTAAAGACCCTCGTGCCTTGTGGGCTAGAGCTTTCCAGTGGGATTTCATCATTCCAGGTGAAGAGCGGGAAGACGATGCTTTCTTTCCCCACTCCGCACACACCGAGTGGCTAGGGTGCAAGAACTGCCATAACCCCACGCTCTACCCCTATCGAAGAAATCCCGCAACGATGAAAGAGATGAAGAAAGGTGCTTCCTGTGGTGCCTGTCACGGTAAGAAGAAAGTCTCATTCTCTCTGAAAGCATGCGACCGCTGCCATATCAACAGTGACGACGAGGACGAGGAAGAAGAAGACGAATAATTATAGGACACTACCTCTGTAGTGTGCTTTCAGGGTAAATAATTGGTGAAGGTATGCGCAAGTACACTTGTGTTCTAACAACAACATTAATATGTCTTTTCTTATACGGTTCATTACTGACCGCAGCCCCTGGTGATATTCAATACACTCGAGAAGGTGGTGATCCTGAAAAACTGAAATCATTCCCACCATCAATCTTTCCTCATTGGATCCATCGACTCAACTACCGCTGTGATGCCTGTCACAACTCGCTATTTGAGATGAAAACCGGGACCACTACGATCAACAAGGATGTAATGAAAGAAGGTAAGACCTGCGCTGTTTGCCATAATGGCACAGATGCCTTTGACGACGGATTTGCCAATTGTAACCGCTGCCACCTGCTCGAAGAGCAGTAGATATCATGCTTCCCATGGAGGTTATGACAAGATCCATGATGCCGCTGGCATTGGTTTGGCTGCTTTCTACGACTATTTTTCTTTGGAGTGACAGACTCGCTGCCGAATCAAACAGTAGTTTCGTACTCTACCCTACTGAATTGGATGCGGTGGTGAAATTTGATGGCACCAAAACACGAAATGGATTTGAATCTGAAGAGATAGAGTGGCAAGCAGGCTTGAGAATTGCCCAAATGGGCTATCTGCTGGACCCCAGGATTGCCTGGTTTCTCATCGATATCGAACCACTCTATACCTGGACTGAACTTGAAACCGACGATACCGTTGAGGAATACGATGGTGAACTGTTCAACTACCTGCTTCAGACCAGCCTGCTGCAAGGAACACCCGGTCCTTTTGGGCTGGATCTATCCGCGCAGAAGAATACCAGCCTGAATACCGGCTCACTCGGTAGTCGTTTCGACACCGATATCGAGTCTTATCGAGCAACTCTCAACTGGAAAAATTCAGCCTTTCCAATGAGCCTCTCTTATGAAGAGAAGACACTTGACGAAGAGTTTCGCTCAAGCCTGACGAATCCGGTTACCGAACGCGACGAACTTTTGAAAAGCTGGAATCTGAAGGGACGAAGCAGCAAGCTGAGTGTCCACCTTACCCATGACGAACTGGACGATCGGATCATTTCAAGAGACCAGGATTACGAGCTGGACAGAGCAAATATCTCCCACCACCTGCTATGGGGACGAAACAGTCAGCTCGATTCGAACCTTAACTATACGGACCGCACAGGTTTCAATGCCAATGAACGCCTGACGATCAGTGAGAGTGCCAGGATACAACACCTGGACAATCTTCACAGCCGCACCTCCTATCACTATCAGTCCACTGAGCAGACCATAGAAAACACAGAGCACGGCGGCAGATTCGAGCTCCATCACAGACTCTACAACAACCTCAACACCATGGGCTATGCCAATCTCAATAAACGGGAATCTGACGATCTGGACGAGGACAAGTGGCGAGCAGGTCTGGAGGCACGATATACCAAAAACAAGCTTTTGGGCGCTTACATCAGTGCCGGTGTGCGTGCTTCATACCAGGAGACAGACAGGATTTCCACACTTGGGACCATCGACGTTATCGATGAGAGTCAATCTGTGCCTTTTACCGGCGCAATCCTGCTTGAACAACGCTTTATCATCACCAGCACAATCGTCGTCACAGATAGTGACGGGATAACCGTATATGACGAAAATACCGACTATACGATTATCGATCTTTCCGGTGACCTGACCCAGTTGCAGATTGTTCCCGGCGGAAGAATCGATTCAGGTGATACCATACTGGTAAGTTACGACGCGGAAATACTCCCTACACAGGAGTTCTCTACCGTCTTCACCAACTACCATTTCACCATTGATTACGATTGGGTAAGACTTTCGCACAGCGACAGTAAATCGGATGACAAACTCATCGCCGGAGCAAGTGAGAGTTTTCTGCAGAATACCCGTAATACTTACACCGATCTTGAGTTTCATTTCAAACCGATCAATATTGACACGGTAATCGGTGCTGAAAGGCGTTATACCGAAACCGGCGGCTTTGAATCGACCACCTACTCTTTCAATCAGCGGTTTTCCTGGACCCCAAAGGTTCGTAGAGGTGGACAGAGCATCAATTGGAGTTTAAACGCCACTCAATCATTTACAGAGCAGGATTTTCTCGATACTGACCTCTATCGCGTTGACTTCATCGTAAACTGGCAAGCGAGTAGAAATCTGACGATCCGACCGACCATCAGCGGCTGGAAGAGAGAGGATGTGGGCTCTGCGGTTGCCGGTGGACGCAAAGAAGATGAATTTTACACGGCCGGTATTCTTGCTCAATGGCGTTATCGTAAACTCGACCTGGACTTCAAGTACAACCACGATCGTCGTGAAGTGACCAATTCAGACAACACTGATACCACCGAGACAAACGAGGATAGACTGATGATCACGTTGAGGCGGAGGATATTGTGAGTAGACTCATCTTACTGACAATATCTCTCTTTCTCACGGCTTGCTCTTCTACAGGCCCGGTAACTTTTGAGCCCACAAAAGAGGGGCAAAGGATTGTCTGGCCTTCGGCACCGGAACCCGCCAGAATAGAGTTCATCACCGCTTTCAGTAATGCCCAGGACCTGGGTATAGAAAAATCGATATTCAGCAAATTGCTTGATCTCTTTACCGGTGCTGATGAGCAAAATTTAGCACGCCCCTATGCACTGGCAGTGTTTGAAAACAGGCTGGCGATAGCAGATCCGGATGCTGCCGCAGTACATCTATACGATCTCAACAAGCAGACCCACAACAGAATAGAGCGTGTCGGTGAGAACCAACTGGAATCACCGATCAGTGTGGCGATTGATAATCAGAGGCTTTTCATTGCTGATTCAAAACTCAATAAAGTATTTGTTTTGGATTCCAGCAATCAGCTTCAATACACAATCGACGGACTGGAACGCCCCACCAGCCTGTCATTGAGTCCTTCCCAGCAACAATTGTTTATTGCAGACACATTGGCTCATAAGGTCTTTGCCTATGACCTGGTGGGAAACTACTTATTTAAAATCGGTGAGCGGGGCGAAAATGATCTAGAGTTTAACTATCCAAGTCACCTGGCATCCACGGATAAGAAACTCTTTGTCAACGACACCATGAACTTCAGGGTTCAAGTATTCGATAGTGATGGGCAACACAGATCAACCTTCGGCAAGCAGGGAGACGCTTCCGGTTACCTGACCCAGTCGAAGGGAATCGCGGTTGACTCTGACGGACATATCTATATCGCCGATGCACTGGCAAATAGAGTTCAGATTTTTACACAAAAAGGTGAGTTTTTACTTGAGTTTGGTAACACCGGTAGACAACCTGGAGAATTCCAGATGCCAACGGGGTTAGCCATATGGAATGACAAAATTTTTGTTGCCGACTCTTATAATCAACGCATCCAGGTTTTTCAATACCTGAAGGTGGATGAATGATATGCGAAATATCTATCTTCTAATTCTACTACTGACGACAATTCCCGGTATCACTCTGGCAGGCATTGCTGAGACGGTGCATAACCTCTCTTCAACCGGTCCTGGCCCGGTTAAAAGCAACACAGAGGATCGAATCTGCATCTTCTGTCATACCCCACATGCCTCTGCCCCAGATTCACCGTTATGGAACAGATCCTCTACAGGGGTCTATATAGACTATCTCAGTAGCACCACACATGCTGATGCAGGCACTATGAGTTCGTCTTCAGTTCTCTGCCTCTCTTGTCATGATGGCACGATTGCTTTAGGTACGATTGGCAGACCAGGGACAATCACCGATTTAAATAACACATTTATCACTGACCGGGCCTTATTGGGTACTGATCTATCTGATGATCATCCAGTATCCATTATCTATAATCCTACGCTTTTAAATACAGACCCTGATCTGGTACACCCAAACAATGTGGATCTACCACTAAGAAACAATGAGCTTCACTGCTCCTCTTGCCATGATGCTCATGAGAACATTCATCCTCCATTTCTGCATAAATCGACTATTAATGGTGAATTATGTGTAACCTGCCATATGCCAAGGCCTGAAGGTGCAGGTACTGCCTGGATCTGGTCGAATAGTTCCCATGCGACCTCAACAGCCACACCCCAAGGTACCAATCCCTGGTCTGAACGAAAGCCAGAATGGACAGGACAGACCGTACAAGCGAACGCTTGTATGAACTGCCATACACCACACAATGCAGCTACACCGGAAAGACTGATTAAAGACATAGAAGAGGATGTTTGCTACCTCTGCCATAACGGCACAGTCGCGCAGACCGATATTCAGACTGAAATGCAGAAGATTTATCACCATCCGGTTGAGATTGCCCTTAATGGTGAACACTCTGCGCGTACCGAAAACCCTCTGATGATGCCCTGGCATGTGGAGTGTGAAGATTGCCATAACCCCCACGCCAGTTTCAGTGATGCGCCAATGATCTCGTTCAATCCGACCAATCCGATGGGTGGCGGTCACTCAACGGCACCTTTTGTAAATGGCAGCATGATCGGTGTCACGGGTATAGACGCCAACGGCAATTTTAAGCAAGAAGCGGAGTTCGAGTATGAAGTCTGTTTTAAATGTCATGGCGTACCGGGAAAAAGTGCCTGCGATAACCAGCGCTGTTCAACCGCAGACAGTAACAATATGGTAAGGGCTGATGGGGTTTATAACATTCGTGACAAAGTGAATTCAGGCAACCCGGCCCTGGTGTCATACCACCCGATCGTGGAAAACGACCCCTCAAACAATAGCGAAGTACCCAGTCTTCGTACCGACATACCGCTAACCACATTTACCGGACAGATCTATTGCAGCGACTGCCACAGCAGTAATGTATCGCCTGCGGCCGGTGGCGTGGGGCCTGCCGGTCCGCACGGTTCGATCCATCAAGGCATTCTGGCACAAACCTACGATATCAATCCTGATAGCTCTACAACGCTCTCAAACGATCTCTGTTTCAAATGTCATGATTCGGGTAATTTGTATACGGACCAATCCTTCCCACATACTGAACACGTCGTTGCAGAGAATCTGGGATGCATCAATTGTCATGATCCCCACGGGTCTGCATCGAATCGACATCTGATCAATTTCCTCACCTCATCCAACATTGGCGGGCAGATCAGAACAATCACGGGTACCGGTGATTATCTTGAGCCTACCTGGTTGGATGCAGGCGTACACAGCGGAAGCTGTTGGCTGGACTGCCATGGAACGGTTCACAATGGTTTTGACTATTGATGACCTGGTTTCACTTAATTTCGGTGGACAGTATTGACTCGATACACACGCTATCTTCTTGGGGTTAAACTATGAAACTTGTCACTCAGGTATTGGCTTTTTTCACCCTTCTGATCACAGTTGCTCCTGCAGCACTTGCCAACCCCTCCCCTGCGTTTGAGGGCAGAAAACTCTACATATCACACTGCATGATCTGTCACGGTATGGATGGCAAAGGTTATGGCCCTCTAGCGAAGAAAATGAAGATCGAACCGGAGGACCTCACTGACTACGTACCTACGATGAGTGATTACGGTCTGAAGGTTTTTATTACCGGGGATAAGAATGTCCCCAAGTCGCTGCGATCCAGACACGGTAAAATCAGCAAGGATATGCCGAAGTGGAAAGAGGTACTCAATGAGAGCCAAATCTCAGCACTGATTGCCTATTTGCGCTTTCTCAGTACCACCAAACATGATCTACCCGGTGACCCGGAACTCGGCTATGAACTCTATCAGCGTTATTGCTCAATCTGTCATGGTGTAGAAGGTATTGGAGATGGTGCTTTGACCAAACTGATTGGCGTGATCCCAGTCGACCTTACCAACCCGAAGAAGGCAGATAATTTTAGCAACAGTACTCTGGCCAAAGACATTATCGAGGGTAAGGGAGACTACATGCCGGGCTGGAAAGGCATACTGACGAATGAGGAAGTCGATGCTTTGGTCAGTTATATCAGACTGCTATACCAAGTATGGGCACACCTGGAAGATGGTGGGCTGGTCGTGGTCCTGAAATCGCCAACACTTGAAAATGATCAGGCTAGAACAACTGCCCTGCTTCGTGATACCTCATGCAACAGCAAAGCCAACTTATCGGCAAAAGGTAAGGCGGAAGCCATTAAAGTCGGTAAACTCTTCAAATCCAGAGGCATTAATATTCAGCAGGTGATATCCAGCCCTCACTGTCTTGCCAAAGAGACTGCGATGGCGGCATTTGCTCAGGCTGAAGCAGTGGAGTACCTGGCATCAAACGAAAAGCTCCCATCTGACAAGGCTGAGAGTTTTGCTTCACAGCTGGATACACGCATTGGCAGTTATGAAGGGAAAGGCAACCTGGTAGTTATTACGCATGACTCAATTATCAAGGATCTCTCATTTCAAAAATTGAAAGATGGCTATTTTCTTGTATTAAAGCCTATGGGTAAAAACGAATATGAAGAGATTGGCGTTTACAAGATGAACAGATGATACCAACCCCACTTACAAAGGTAAGTGGAATTGGTATTTCTAGTATTCTTTATGTCGGAAAGACTATCTGGCAGCAAACAGGGATTTCATCTCAACACTGCAAGAAGCATGCTGAGTACATAAAACAGCTTTAACCAGTTTCACAGCCCCTCGCGGACTACTTGGCTTGCGCCAGATGGGAATAAACTTTGTTGAGTTATCCTGGTAATCCCCTTCCATGATCAAAGGGTCATTATAGAGGCTAATCAGGTTATCACAGCGCAGATAGAGTACATCGTCGTACCCTCTTGAATAATCGCATACCCATTTCTGCTGATCCGCACTGTTGGACATTACATCATGATAATGATCGCTCGCTACCGCATTGAATGCCGTAGTCATGAGCAACAGTACCAAACCGTGGATAATTAAATGTGCTTTGGACCGTGTGTACATCATTCTTCCCCTGACAACCCATAGGAGTTCGAAACGACAAGACGCACAACACTTGGTATCGGTCTGAATATGTCAACAGACAAATTTACCCGTAGACATATCGCGTTTTCGGTAATCCGTCGGTCATAGGCGGCTCAGCCACCCTTAGACTGTGATTTTGCGTCCCCACCTTTCAATGGGTTTGCCCTTTCGAACACGTTGTGAAGCAAATTATCATCTGCTTCTGTAGCCTGTAGCGACCCACGACATTGAATCTTTAGTTATTGAAATTGGCTGTCATAGGAACACAGCAATCTGACTATCGACCACCTGAAATTCAGTGATGCGCTTACCCCTATAAAAATATTTACTGCATCCATTGAATCCATGCATAGCATGAATCAGAGTTACAATTAGCTAGGGAGCAATTCCCATGCCTTAGATTTTTTTACTAACTAAAACAGGTTATTAAGTAACAAGAATTTTATTCTTGGTGTTTTATGTAAAAAAAATCGACATACCCTCAGCTAAAAAGCTGCCACCCTTCATGGCACAGTGTCATAAGTTTCATACGATTGTTTTACTGCCAGAGGCTGGTTGACACATCCAATGGTGATCTGGCGTAACTACTCCATATGGGTAGTATTGCCCATTGCCATCTCAATCTTATTTGCATAATTTGCGCACGACAGGACAAAGTTTATGGACACGCCAGGAAGGTAGATAATGGATAGGAGTAATTTCATGAAGAAATCACTAGGACTGTTTTTTTTAGTTTTGATCACCATCAGTGGTTATTCAACTGCTGCCTCGGTTTACACCTTCACTGGCGAAATCATCGCAGATAATTTCTCAGACAATGCAGGCGCAATTGGCGATGCAGGCTTGGCAATCGGTAGTTCGATCTCTTACTCCTTTCTAGTGGACACCACCAGTCAGGGATCCTGGAGAGCGAATAACGGAACAGTAACAGCCTACAACGACTCAACAACCGCTACCGAGACAATCGACTACTTCTATGTGGATCTGATCAGTGGCGGTTTAGGTGAAGTGGACGGCGGTTACTTTAACGGACCTGGCTTTGTAGATGAATACAACCGCGGTCTCGATATAACATCCTCAACCAATCCATCCGATGATTGGGTATCCTTTCTTGGTGGATCTGCAAACAATCTTGTACAGATCTACTCTGGTGGAATCTCCTTTGTTGACTGGATAATCGGCACCTCCCCGATTAGCGCACTGGAGTCGACCTATGACTCAACCGGGGCCTCTTCGGTGATTAGCTCAGTTCTTACACTCGAATCTGTCTCACCTGTACCGATTCCCCCGGCACTGCTGCTGTTTGGATCGGGTCTATTGGGACTTTTTGGTTACAGTTACCGAAAAAGAATCGATTGAAGATGGGGCTTCGGCCCCATTTTCAGTCCAAAAAGTCATTTATCCCATCAAACATGTAAAGTGGAAATGGGAAGGGTATCTATGCACCTTCAGCGCGATGGACTGGAAATCAACTGATTACGCCGCTTGCTCGACCCGGTTCCTGCCCTCACCTTTGGCACGATAGAGCGCCTCATCGACCCGTTGAATCAGCTGATCCGAGAGTTCATTCATGTCACACTGGGCGATACCGATAGAGACCGTGACATTGCCATAGTTCTCACCCTTGGCCCGGTCTTTCAGTTCAATCGAGGAGATAGATTGTCGAATCTGTTCCGCAATGGTATCTGCATCACTCAGGCTCGTCTGCGGCAGAATCACAGCGAACTCCTCACCGCCAAATCGGGTCGCAATTCCCTTCTCTTTCAGACAATGTTTGAGTGTTGTGGACAAGAAACGAAGCACTTTATCCCCCACCAGGTGGCCATAGGTGTCATTGAAGAGTTTGAAATGGTCGATATCGATCAACATGATCGATAACGGTATTTTCTGTTCCTGAGCTAAACTCATATGATGTTCGATCTCTGCATCGAATGCTCTTCGGTTGGAAAGACCGGTCAATGGATCCGTCAGTGATTCTTCTTTGATTTGTTGCAACTCTTTGCGCAGTGACTCCACTTCAGACAACACACTGGACATCTGGGCTTCCATCTTTTGCTGGGACTGCTCCATGCTGCGGGTATCGTCAATCACCTTTTGCACTTCGATCGACATTGCCTCAGGGGAGATCGGACTGTTCAGAATTGTTGAAAAGCTGCTGAGCTTGTTGACATAACTGGAAAGATTCCCGCCGGAGCTTTCAAATTCACTCTGAATATTGGCAATGATGTTTTGCAGTTCCTGCCGTATATTCTCCAATGCCGCATCATCCTGAATGAAGAACTCTCGATAAGCTTCCCAAAGCGATTCGGTTGATAGTTCCGGTTCCGCTTCCAACAATGCATTGATCGCGGCTTTCAACTTCTGGTTTCGGCCTGTGACATAGTCATATCCGATTCGAAAATTAAGAGGTGAGGGGGGGACGCTTTGTTTGGAGAGGAAGGCAATCACCAAACGTAAATATTCTGACGCCTTGGCATAATCATCTTCACTATAGGGAATTGTATTCATTGTTATCCAGACCTTGACATGACCGAAAACCTCCTTATTGACTCTTGCAATAGATCCCGGTTATTGCAGTTATATTCGACGTTATCTTGATAGCGGATGATAGGCTATTTTCTTGATACCTAGTGTGTGGTAGTAGACGAAATCTGATATCAGGCAGTTAAGCCTGTGACATCATAGTGATGTGCAAGAATGACCAAATGAGAAAATCAGATTGAAGTGCTGGCGATTGGGCAAGCCCATGTCAGATCATCGATGCAGAGCGGTTTGATTTGCAGGTGATACGATCAAGCTACCCATCAACAGATGGGAAGTTTCCAGATAGAAAAGCACAAGAAACAGCGGGAGATTACACCCGTGATGTCGAATTGAATGCACTTGTCATTCTGGGCTTCCTGTAAAGCTGTATCAGGTTAACCCAGCTAGCTCTTTGGATAAGATGGTGGGTCGTGCAGGAATCGAACCTGCGACCACCTGATTAAAAGTCAGATGCTCTACCGACTGAGCTAACGACCCCAAATTTTGAACGCGCAATACTACCCTAGAATCCGCTCCGAGTGAAGCCCCATTTCAAAACAATTTCAGCTTTATTGCTGTGTGCCCTACTCCATCAGATCCACAGCCTCTCCGCGGGCCCGCATATCAGCGGCTCTGGCCTGCACGTAGCGTTGAAAATTGGCCTGCTTCAGGTAGCTGCCACTCAAGACATAATCCAGTATTGCATGGGTGTGAAAAGACCTCAGATAGGCCTCTGATCGGAAGATCTCCTCACCCTTTGCATCGAACAGCAGCATACTCGGGGTGTATTGAATCCCCAGTTGCTGTGCCCATTTGGTGGATTCCACGGTTTTCCCTGCAGGTGTAATCAACCGTTCGGATGACCAGACATCCACCACAGCCACATCAAACGCCTGCAGGGTTTTACTCAACTCCGGTCTTTTCAGGATATCCTGGTGGAGTTCATCGCAGGGTGGACACTGCTTCATCTCCATCAAAACCAGCAACGGCTTCTCCCCACTGCGAGCCGATGCCCTCAGATCAAGTGGTGGTTGCAGATAATCCGCCTGGCGGTGCAGTTTGCCGCTGGCAGCCACCGGTTGATGCTTTTTCAGATAGTCTCTATAGGACTGCCTCTTCTCCTCATGCTTGGCCACATAGTCGAGGGCCTGCTCAAATTTATGGGGTGGATAGTAGCCATTGAGTCTCAATACCCGCCTGCCCTGCTCATCCAGGAACAGCAGAGTTGGGGTGTATTTCACTTTCAGGGATTCAGCCAGAGCCTTTTCCGTCGTCTCACTGCCATCGATTCCGGTGACGCTGCGATCACCCCACATGTTGATGCCAATCAGCTGGAAACCGGCCGTGGTCTTCTCCACGATCTTTTTAATGGTGAAATTCTCATTCAGCAGCTTGGCGCAGTAGGGGCATCCATCCTGGTGAAAATAGAGAATGACCCGTTTCCCCTCTTCCGCAGCCTCCTCAATATCCTCGCCCAGATCGAGAAATGAGTTTTTGAACCAGGTTGGCTTGTCATGAAACCCCGGATTTACCATGCCCGCTTCCAATCCGGCCCCATTGTCTGCCGCCTGGGATGAGCTTAGTGAAAACAGCATCATTGTGATAACGATTGGTCTTAACATTGATATCCACTCAATCAGTTGTTTACTAACCTGTTCAGATTCAGACCACCCCGGACTGAATTCCTCCCATCAAATCAGCCACACCAAGTCTGTTTTACTCGCGATATTGGAGACGATTCAGCACCTTAGGAAAACACATTCTTAGTGACATTTTTTTGTCTCTTCTCAAATTCAAGCGAATTTCTACGCGATTGAAATGCGTCGCCATTTTGACACCACCCCACATTAACATGCTTATCTTATTGTTTTTATTGTATTTATTAATTTTGGCACGTTATTCGCAAATTAAAATTCGAATTTCAGAAGTTTTGTGAGCAATACAATGACCGGTATCCACAGCATACATCATGACCGCTTCACTCCCACCGACGGCCCCATCCTCGGTCGTTTAGCCGACGTCGTCAATGATGACGGTACCCTCGGCCTGATCATGGAGCTGAGTGGAAAACTGCAGACCACCCTCGAAGTGGATACCCTGATTGAACTCTTCGCACAGGTGATGGGAAACCAGGCACTCTACGACAGCCTGGATTACCTCTCCCCAACGAATGGAATGGCGTTGCACTTTGGCCAGGAAGAGAAGAGAAACAAGCTTGGCTACAATCTGAAGGTGCTCGATACCGATCTCGGTCAGGTCTCCGTAAGTCGTAGCAAGCGCTACAACAAATCTGAAATCGCACAGGTGGAGAATTTTCTCGCCGCCCTACTCTATCCCCTGCGCAATGCACTGCTCTATCAGGCGGCCATCGAGAGTGCATTTCTAGACTCCCTCACAGGCATCAAGAACCGCACGGCCTTCGATTCCAACTTCAGCCGGGAAATCGAACTCAATCGACGTAAAAACAGCGAACTCTCCTTGATTGTCATGGATATCGATTTCTTCAAACGGATCAATGATCAGTATGGTCATGCGGTGGGAGATCTGGTGTTGCAACAGGTTGCGAAGGCGGTAGAACAGACCATTCGCAGCAGTGATGCCCTCTATCGCTATGGCGGTGAAGAGTTCGTGGTGGTACTTAACGGCACCGATCAGACCGGAGCCAAACTGTTGGCCGAGAGAATCCGGGAAAACATCGAAAGTCTGCGGATTGAATCCCTGAAGAATCTACAGGTCACCCTGAGTCTGGGCGTCAGCATGATGAATGAAGGTGACACCTCCGAATCACTCTTCAAGCGTGCCGATGAAGCGCTCTATGCCGCCAAGAACCAGGGTCGCAATCAGGTTGTGATGGGCGAATAAGCCCCTACTTCAATTGCCTGGGTAACTGCAGAGTGTGCTTAGATGACAATCGCTGCAGCGGGGTTGTTTGCAACAGACCCTTTTGGCATGAATCACGATCAGCGCATGAAACTCATTATAGTATTCCGTATCGCCAGCCAAGGCCTGCTCAATGGTCTGGCGTAAATCCTCATAAGCGATATCAGCGTCGATCCAGCCGATCCTGCCCAACAGTCTGCGGGTATAGGCATCGATGACAAAAACCGGTCGTTGAAAGGCATACAGCAGAATATCGTCTGCCGTTTCCGGACCAATACCCGTTACACCAAGCAGCTGACCACGCAACTCCAGATCAGCCAGCTTGTGTAACTCCCGATTGTCCGCCAGCAAAGCGCAGAGATTCTGTACACGTTCCGCTTTCAGGTTGAAGTAGCCGGATGGCCGGATCGCTTCGGCGAGTAACTCGCGGGGCATGGCAAGCAACGCTTGCGGATTGAGCTCACTCAGTTTTTTTAAATTGAGGATCGCCTTTTCCACATTGGCCCAGGCCGTATTCTGGGTCAGCACTGCACCCAGCATCACCTCAAAAGGAGTCTCTGCCGGCCACCAGTTCTGTGCACCATAGTGTGCGAAAAGTTGCTCAAACAGCTCTTCCAAGCGAGCCTTGAGCGACTTCAACGAGAGCGTCCACCCGAGGATTTTTTACCCTTCCATGGACTGTTCTTGGGACCAGGCTTTGTCTCTCGGGAGGCTTGCCGGGTGTTGCTTCGTTTGCTGCTTTGGCGGGGTTTTGCGCCTTTTGGCGGGTAGCCCTTACCTTTGGCTTTGGGTCTCTGTTTCGGTCGTTCGGTTTTCACACCGGATACGTTGGCCAGCTCTTCGATCTCTTTCTCTTTGAGGAAGCGCCAACGTCCGACCTTAAGTGCACTTTCAAGAATCACACTGCCATAGCGCACCCGCTTGAGCCGACTGACCTGACAGCCAACCGCTTCCCACATGCGCCGAACCTCTCGCTGCCGTCCCTCCATGATGACAACGTGAAACCAGCGGTTGAACCCCTCGCCACCAGACTCAACAATCTCTTCGAAACGGGCCGGACCATCATCCAGTTCAACCCCGTGGGTCAGTTGGTGGAGTTGCTCCTCGCTGACTTCACCCATCACCCGTACGGCATACTCCCGTTCCACCTGCTGGCTTGGGTGCATCAATTGATTGGCCAGCTCCCCATCCGTGGTCAACAGCAGCAGACCTGAAGTATTGATGTCCAGCCGGCCGACCGGAATCCAACGCCCACGCTCCAGCCTGGGCAAACGTTGAAAAACTGTACGACGGTTCTCCGGATCATTTCGGGTAACCAGCTCCCCTTCCGGCTTGTTGTAGACCAGCACTTGCCGCTCCGGTGCTTCGAGCTTACGCTTGGAAACCGGTCGGCCGTCGACCCGGATGCTGTCTTCCGGCAGCACCCGGAGCCCCAGTTCAGCCAGTTTGCCGTTGACTTCCACCCGTCCCGCAGCGATCCAGCCTTCGATTTCACGCCGTGAACCCAGACCTGCGTTGGCCAGCACTTTCTGCAGGCGATCTCCGATAGGCTGTTTCTCCCTACTCATCGATCTCGGTCTTCAATTGGGTTTGCTCCTCATCGGACAGGGCCACAGCAGGTGGTTCTGTTTCAGGTTGTTCAGCGTCGTCCATGGGCTCCGTATCAACATCAATCTGCCGATCTGAGGCATCATCCTCTGCAGACGGCGTTTCATCGCTATCCAAATCATCAAATGAGTCTGTCTCATCGGATGATTCAGTGAAAACCTCTGTCTCTGCTTCAGCCTCTGATTCCTTCACGGCAGATTCCGTTTCAATCTCATCGCTTTGGATTGCGTCATCACCATCCTGTTGCGTCTCGGGATCTTCCTCACCACCCTCGGCCGCCTTCGCTTCACCGTCAGGCTGCTCGTCACTCACCTTGTCCGGATCCTGTAACTCCAGTTCCCGATTGATTGAATCGAGATCACGGATCTCCGCCAGGGTTGGCAGTTCATTCAGACTCTTCAGGTTGAAATAGTCGAGAAACTCTTTGGTGGTGGCATAGAGTGCCGGCTTGCCAGGCACATCCCGATGGCCCACCACCCGGACCCACTCTCTTTCGGTCAGCGTCTTGATGATGTTGGTGCTCACGGAGACACCACGGATATCTTCAATTTCACCACGGGTAATCGGTTGACGGTAGGCGATCAATGCCAGAGTTTCCAATAGCGCCCTGGAGTATTTTGGCGGACGTTCGGCCCACAGCTTGGAGACCCAGGGTGAAAACTCTGCACGCACCTGGATACGAAATCCACTGCCAACCTCGGTTACCTCGATGCCACGCCCATCGTAGTCTTCGGCAAGTTCTGCCAAAACCTCTCGCAGACTCTTTTTCTCCGGCTGCTCCGACTCGACAAAGAGTCCGATCATCTCATCCAGGCTCAAAGGTTTGCCGGCCGCCAGCAAGGCCGCCTCTATGATCTGTTTCAGTCTGTTCTGTTCAGTCATCTTATGAAATCTTCGCTTTGACATGAATCGGGGCAAAGGCTTCCGCCTGCACCAACTCGATCAGCGATCCTTTGATCAATTCCAGCACCGCCAGGAAAGTCACCACCACACCCAAACGGCCTTCGGTGATATCAAACAATTCGGTGAAGCTGACAAACTGCTGACCATCGATACTCTGCAGTACGTGAGACATCTTCTCACGCACCGATAACGGCTCTTTCTCAACCCGATGGCTGGTGAACATATCGGCGCGATGCATCACATCGGCAAGCGCCAGCATGATCTCTCGTAGTTCCACATCAGGCTCGCTGACTTCCACATGCCGTTCAACCAGTTCCGCATGCCCCTGAAAGGTATCCCGGGTCATGTGCTCCAGGCCATCCAGATCCTCGGCGGCCTGCTTGTAGCGCTCATACTCCTGCAGACGGCGGATCAACTCAGCCCTGGGGTCATCAACATCCTCCTCCTCACTGATCGGCCTCGGCAGCAACATGCGGGATTTGATCTCCGCCAGCATGGCGGCCATGACCAGATATTCAGCCGCCAGTTCGAGCCGCATCTCATTCATCATTTCGATGTAACTGACATACTGATCGGTGATTTCGGAGATCGGGATATCGAGAATATCCAGATTCTGCCGGCGGATCAGATAGAGCAGCAGATCCAGTGGCCCCTCGAAGGCATCCAGAAACACCTCCAGGGCATCCGGCGGTATATAGAGATCGGTGGGCGGGGTGGCCAGAGGCTCGCCCATCACCATGGCAAATGGCATCTCCTCCTGCTCCGGATGGTGGTGGGGATGATTATCGGTCGGTTCCATGGCTGACTATTATCTTCTGTTGATTGATGAGATTCCGGGGGGATTATCCCAGAATCTGCAATGACATGGCCTCACGGACTTCCCGCATGGTCTCCCGGGCCACCGCTCTGGCCTTCTCGGAGCCCGCTTCGATGATACTCCTAACCCGCTCCGGTTGCGCCTCCAATTCGGCCGCTCTGGCCTGCATCGGTTTGAGCTCATCCAGAACCGCTTCAATCACCGGAGCTTTGCACTCGAGACAACCGATTCCGGCACTGGTACAGCCTGCCTGAACCCACTCCCGGGTCTTCACGTCCGAGTAGACCTCATGAAACTGCCAGACAGGACACTTGCGAGGGTCCCCCGGATCGGTTCTACGCACCCGATTGGTATCGGTAGGCATGCGTTTCAGCTTATTCTCCACCTGTTCTGGAGTCTCCCGCAGGGAGATGGTATTGGCATAGGACTTGGACATCTTCTGCCCATCGAGCCCCGGCATTTTCGAGGCCTTGGTCAGCAACGGCTGAGGTTCAGCCAGAATCACCCGACCACTCCCTTCCAGATAGCCCAGCAGGCGTTCCCGCTCCTCCATATTGATATTCTGTTGCGCGCCCAGCAGTTCCTGCCCTCGCAATAGCGCTTCAGCATCGCCCTGTTCCTGGTAGGCTTTTCTCAGTTGGGCATACTGCTTGGCAGCCTTTTTACCCATCTTCTTGCGGGCGGCTTCCGCCTCCTCTTCGTAGTTGGCGCCACGGCCATAGATATGGTTGAAACGCCGCGCCACCTCACGGGTCAGCTCCACATGGGCAACCTGGTCCTCTCCCACCGGCACCTGGGCAGCCCGATAGATCAGGATATCCGCCGACTGCAGCAGGGGGTAGCCGAGAAAACCGTAGGTCGCCAGGTCCTTCTCTTTCAGCTTCTCCTGCTGGTCCTTGTAACTGGGTACCCGTTCGAGCCAGCCCAGCGGGGTGATCATGGAGAGCAGCAGATGCAGCTCCGCATGTTCCGGCACCAGGGACTGTACAAACAGGGTTGCGGAGTCACTGTCCACACCGGCTGCAAGCCAGTCGATCACCATGTCCCAGATACTCTCAGGAATGACGCTGGGATCGTCGTAGTGGGTAGTCAGCGCATGCCAGTCCGCCACAAAAAAGTAGCAGTCGTACTCTTCTTGCAGGGTGACCCAGTTCTTCAACACCCCATGATAGTGACCAAGATGCAGCTGCCCTGTAGGACGCATGCCGGAGAGCACCCGGTTTGCACTTAATGGCTGATTCAAATCTAACTCCTTGCGGGACTGAGAATGACAGGAATAAGTTGTGTGACCAGATCGGTTGCCGGCAGGATCTTGATCGTCAGACCAACCAGTGGCCAGAGCAGAAAACCCAGGATGCCGGTAACCAGCAGGATCAATACAATGAACAGGCCATAGGTCTCAAGCCGGGAGAAGAGCTGTGCCTGCTTGGGGGGCAACAGAGAGTAGACGACCCGGCCCCCATCCAGCGGTGGAATCGGCATCAGATTCAGGGCCATCAGTACGGCGTTGAACAGAACCCCGGCTACCCCCATCAGCATCAGCGGTACACCCAACCAGTCAAAATGCTCGAGCGACAGCGCCCCGACGTAGACCATCAGCGCCCAGATCAGTGCCATCAGCAGATTGGCGCCCGGACCGGCCAGCGCCACCAACCCCATATCGCGCTTCGGTTGACGCAGATTGTTCCAATTGACCGGCACCGGCTTGGCCCAACCGAACACGAAGCCGGTTAGCAGATAGGCACCCAGTGGAACCAGGATGGTACCCACCGGATCGATATGCTTGATCGGATTGAGGGTCACCCGCCCCAGCATCTCTGCGGTCTTGTCACCCAGAAGCTTGGCCACCCAGCCGTGCGCCGCCTCGTGCACCGTGATGGCGAATATCATCGGCAAGACAAAGATTGCCAGTTTTTGAATCAGACTCAGGCCTTCCATCGGAAAATTATACCTCGAACAGGGATGTGTCGCCTTTACCGGCGCGCACAACCTCAGGCTGATGATCGGTCATCACCACCACCGTGGTGGCTTCATAGCCGCAATACCCACCATCGATGATCAGATCCACCTGGTGATCCAGCAGATCGCGCATCTCATAGGGGTCGGTCAACGGCATCTCCTCTCCGGGCAGGATCAGAGTGGTGCTCATGATCGGCTCGCCCAGCTCCTGCAGCAGCGCCCGTACGATCTCATTGTCAGGCACCCGAATTCCGATGGTTTTACGCTTCGGGTGCATCAGCCGCCGGGGAACCTGCTTGGTTGCCTTATGGATGAAGGTATAGGGTCCAGGGGTCAGGTTTTTCAGCAACCGGTAGTCCTGGTTGTCGATCTTGGCATAGTGGGAGATCTCAGTCAGATCCCGGCAGACCAGGGTAAAATTGTGCGCGTCATCCACCTTACGGATTCGTCGAATCCGCTCCATCGCCCCTTTGTCGCCGATATGACAACCCAGCGCATAACTGGAATCGGTGGGATAGATCACCAGACCCCCACCCTGAATGATGCTGACCGCCTGTCGGATCAGTCGGATCTGGGGATTTTCCGGATGGATCTGAAAAAACTGCGCCATGATAGTTCCCGATCAGCCCAGCTGGCTCCGCGGTTCGGTCTGCGCAGAGAGATTCCAACGCTGCCACACCGGCTTGCAACCCTCCGGCAGCCTGGGCAATCGGCCCAGCTCGATCCAGGGATTCTCCGGGCAGTGAAAATCAGATCCGGCAGAGGCCATCAGATCAAAATCCTTGGCGTGCTTTGCCATGTTGACGTAGTCATCCCGGCTATGGCTGCCGGATACCACTTCCAGGCCATCCCCCTGCAAAGCGACAAACTGCTTCAACAACTGACGCAATTTGCTGCGGGTCATCCTGTAGCGGGCTGGATGGGCGATCACAGCCTGCCCACCCGCAGCATGAATCCAACCAACCGCCTCTTCCAGGCTGGCCCACTCACCCGGCACATGGCCTGGCTTGCCGCTGACCAGAAATCGCTTAAAAACTTTGCGCTCATCTTCAACGATGCCGGATTGGACAAGAAACCGTGCGAAATGGGTACGACTCACCAGATTCCCTTTCGCCAGGGAGGACGCCCCCTCGTAGGCACCGGAAATCCCCGCCTTGTCGAGTCTTCTGCCGATCTCTTCGGCACGCCACTCGCGGAAATCCCGAAGCTTCTGCAGTCCGGCATTCAGCTGGGAATCGTGGGGATCCAGATTCAGACCGACCAGGTGCACAGTCTGGCGGTTCCAGCTGACCGACACCTCAACCCCGGGAATCAGTAGCAGACCACAGCTCTGTGCGGCCTCGCTGGCCTCGTCGATACCCGCTGTGGTGTCGTGATCTGTCAGCGCCAGGACTTCGACCCCGGCCTCAGCGGCACGCTGCACCAAAGCCCGCGGGGAGAGGGTCCCATCGGAGGCGGTAGAGTGGCTGTGTAGGTCGTATACGCTAAACATGGGGGCGGATTGTACCCATTGTCCTGCGCTACGGATACAAAAATCGCCAGTTCAGGAATTTCCATCGATTTGCCTCGACCCGGTGTTGAATAGACACCCTGCAGAGTTCAGCCACATCTCACAGACGAGTCTCCAACAGCCTGATACAATGACGCCCATGTTATTCGATAATCTGACCATCAACTCGATCAGCAGCCGATTTGATGAACTCACCACTGAGCTCATCAAATCGAAGCGTATGCAGGAGTCGATCGATCCTGAGCGCTCACCGGCCGTACTGCGCGAAACCATGTTCCGCCTGATCGATATCCTGCAGCTGGTTGACCAGCAGACAGAGAACGAATCGGAAAATACCCTGTCTGAAGACGAACTGAATGAATTGGGAGACTACGGGATCAACCTGTTGATGGATTTCTCCGCACTGGCGACGCAGCTGGAGCTCAACGAAGAGAGCCAGGAGATCGAGGATCTCGCCCTGCCCCTGGCCCTTTGGCTGGGCAGACACCTGGGACACATCAAAACCCTGGAGCCGATCGTCAATGCACTGGCCAGACTTGCCAACACCTATCAGGACAACGCCGAGCTGGAACAGCTTTATGAGGTGGCGCAGGAGTTGCTGAATACAGTTTCGCCTGAACTGAAAACCAGAAAAAAACAGGAATCAACTTCAGAACCATGGCGCATCCTTCTGATTAACCAGGCTATTATTGCAACAAGAAGTCACCGCCCAGGGCTTATTGAACGAGCCTTCGAGATACTCGTTGAGTACATACCGGAAGAGGCTCCGGCATTTTTCAAGGAGGGCATGAGCCAGATGGAAGCCCTGAATTATCCACAACAGGTACGCGAAGTCGTTGAGAAGTATTACAATCTCTGGAGTTCACCCAGAACCTTACATTAAATCGTTATACAATCCCTGACCAAACCTTCGCCATCCTGAATTTACCTTACTGATTCCAAATGAAACTGCTTGCCGATTTTTTTCCAGTCATCCTGTTCTTTGTCGCCTATAAACTCTACGGCATCTATATCGCCACCGGTGTTGCGATTGCCGCCTCTGTGATTCAGGTTGGCTACGGCTGGCTGCGCAAAGGCCATGTGGAACGGATGCATCTGATCACCCTGGCGATCCTGGTGGTGTTTGGCGGGCTGACCATCCTGCTGCAGGACCGCACCTTCATCATGTGGAAACCGTCCGTCATCAACTGGCTGTTCGGACTGGTGTTTATCGGCAGCATGTTTATCGGTAAAAAACCCCTGGTACAGCGCATGATGGAGAGTGCCATCGATGTGCCTGATCCCATCTGGAACAAGCTCAACCTGGCGTGGGGGGTATTCTTCATCATACTGGGTTTTCTCAACCTCTACGTGGCGAATGACTTTTTCGTCGCTGAGGCTCAACTGATGGAACTGAGCGGATTGCAACAAATCGACTTCGATAACTGTCACACACAGTTTCAAGGCATTGAATTGCAGATGTGTCATGATGCCCACTCTCTGGAAGAGAGCTGGGTAAACTTCAAACTGTTCGGCATGATGGGGCTGACTCTGGGCTTTGTGATTCTGCAAGCCTTCTATCTGGCACGCCATATGCGCGAACCTGAACCTGAAACCGAGGAGAATTGAGTGCTCTACGCGATCATCGCTGAAGACCGGGAAGATAGTCTGGAACAGCGTCTGAAAATCCGTCCGGACCATGTACAACGACTGCAACAGTTACAGAACGAGGGAAGACTCGTACTGGCAGGCCCCCACCCTTCGGTGGATGCGGAGGATCCAGGCCCGGCCGGATTTACCGGCAGCCTGATCGTTGCCGAATTCGACAGCCTGGAGAGCGCCAAATCCTGGGCGGATGAGGACCCCTATATCAAATCAGGTGTCTATGCACGAGTAACCGTCAAACCCTTTAAGAAAGTGTTGCCCAACTAGGGCCTGTTAACACACCAATAAGTATTAATCACCACAAGGTAAGATCAATGATGAACAAACAGATCATTCTGGCTGCACTCTGCAGCGCTGGACTCTTGAGCGGCTGTAATCAGTCTACGGAACAGACTACAGCGGTTGCAGCCAATGACAGCCAACGTTCAGCCACCCTGCCGGCGAAGACAGAAAGCGATGCAGCGGATATGGACGTCAACACCCTGTTGACGGTGAATGGCAAACCGGTCACCCGGGCCATGTACAGCCTCTACTTCCAGGACCGCATGCGTGGCGTACCGGACGCCAAGACCTCGGCAGAAATGCAGATGGGCGTCCTCAATGAGCTGGCCAACATCCTGATCGTCTCTCAGGCAGCAGAAGAGGCTGGCCTGGCTGAGCGCGAGGATGTTTCCGCTTCTCTTGAATTGCTCAAAGCCAAATTGCTGACCCAGGTTGCGATCCAGGAGCATGCCACCAAGCATCAGCCCACCGATGAGGAGATTCAGCAGATCTACGACGCCGAGTATGCCAGCCAGTCGAATACCGAGTATAAGGCGAGACACATCCTGGTGAAGGAGGAAGAGGAAGCCAAAAACCTGATCACCCAGCTGGATGGTGGCAGTGACTTCGCCGAACTGGCCAAGCAACACTCAACCGGGCCGACCGGCAAAGATGGCGGCGACCTGGGCTGGTTCGATGCCGCACAGATGGTGGAGCCTTTCGCCCAAGCCCTGACCGGCATGGAAAAGGGTAAATACACCGCCGCACCGGTACAGACCCAGTTCGGCTGGCATGTAATCCTTTTGGAAGACAGCCGTCAGAGCCCGGCGCCCACGCTGGAAAGCGTCAAGGGTAAAATCCAAACCGCGCTGCAGCAGAAGGCCCTCACCGATTACATGCAGGGACTGCGTGATTCCGCTAAATTGGTCTTCAATGAGAAGAATGCCAAGCAGGCACCGGATGCCCAACAGGATGCTTCAATGGCATCCTCGCAGCAGTCTGAGAGTGCCGCTGAGGCAAGTGCTGAAGAAGAGAGCGGAGACACCGCCGCTCCAGCTGAACAGAAGTAGATCCCTCTAAACCATCATCCCCGGCCTTCAGGCTGGGGATGAGATCTCCCACCGCAAACTACTCCTCCTCTGGCTCCTTGCCGGCTTTTCCGATATTGGTAATCGGCACAACCTTGGTCTGTGGGGGCTCATCGACAAAATAGGGGCGCTCCTGGGCGGTACGGCCACCTTCATCGGCAAGCTCTTTCTCCCGTGCAGTGATCAACCCAAGACAGTAGCGAATATCCTGGATCGTCTTCTCTGACAAGGGGTGTTTGAGGCTCTTCGACTCCGGGGTGACTTCACGCACGATGGTGGTGAGCAGCTTACGCATCACCATCATGATCTCCCGTTCCTGATTCGATTGTTCATTCATAAGACATACCACTAAGACTTTTGATACTTGAGAACGCTCTGCTCAATTCCGTTCCTGACAGCCCTACGAATAGTGGGCTGGAGGCAAATCGAGCAGATGGATCCCATACATTGCGTAAAACTAACACGTGGGAGCAGCCAATAAAACGCCTGGGCAGAGGCGTTATTCGACCTGATTCAATAGGGCTGCCAAGGCCGCCTCATCGAGTACAGTGACCCCCAGCTTCTCTGCCTTGGCCAGTTTTGAGCCTGCCGCTTCACCAGCCAACAGATAATCGGTCTTGCTTGAGACACTGCCGGTGACTTTCGCCCCCTGGGCCAGCAGGATCTGTTTGAACTCATCCCTGGGCCGACTCAGGGTGCCGGTAATAACGACTGTTTTGCCCGCCAGGGACGAAGCCGCTGTCTCTACCCGCGCCACCTCCGGCCACGCGATGCCGGCCTGCAGCAGCTCATCGATGACTGCCCGGTTATGGGATTGACGAAAGAAGGAGACGATGTGTGCAGCAACGATCGGCCCCACATCCGGGGTCTCTTGCAGAGACTCCTCATCCGCATCCTCGATCGCTTTGAGGGTAAGAAACTGTTGCGCCAGGGACTGAGCTGTCGACTCCCCCACTTCCCGGATACCCAGTCCGTAGAGAAAACGGTTGAGGCTTGTCTGCTTGCTTTTGGCCAGGGCATCGAGCAGATTTTGCGCCGATTTCTCCGCCATCCGCTCAAGTCCACTGAGCTGGTCCAGGTTCAGCGAATAGAGATCTGCCGGGGTTCCGACCATCTCCAGTTCCACCAACTGCTCCACCAGTTTGTCACCCAACCCTTCGATATCCATCGCCTTGCGTGAGGCAAAGTGTTTGATCGCCTCCTTACGCTGAGCCGGGCAGAAGAGACCACCGGAGCAACGGGCCACCGCCTCGCCTTCGGCGATTATCACTTCGGAATCGCACACCGGACAACGTTCCGGCAGATCCACGGATTGACTGGAGGCGGGACGCTTTTCCAGAATCACACTGACAACTTCAGGAATCACGTCACCGGCCCTTCGCACCACCACCGTATCCCCTACCCTCACATCCTTGCGCCTTACCTCATCCATGTTGTGCAGGGTGGCGTTGCTTAGCGTGACACCGCCGACAAAAACAGGCTGTAATCGTGCTACCGGGGTGACAGCACCGGTTCTGCCCACTTGAAACTCTATGGCCTCCACCTGGGTCAGCTCCTCCTGGGCTGGAAACTTGTAAGCCACGGCCCAACGGGGAGCACGGGAGACAAAACCCAACTGGGATTGCCGCTCCAGATCATCGACTTTGAAAACCACCCCGTCGATGTCGTAAGGGAGATCATCACGCTCTGTTTCCAGTTGCCGGAAGTAGTCGATACAGCCCTGGATGCCTTCTGTCACCGCCATCAGCGGTGAGGTAGGAATGCCAAGGGATCTCAGTGCGTTGATCCGGTCGCTGAGATTCCGTTCGGTAGGTTCCGGTGAGACTTCACCAAAGCCGTAAGCGAGAAAGGTCAGCGGCCTTTGTGCGGTAATTCGGGGATCCAGCTGCCGCAGCGATCCGGCGGCGGCATTGCGTGGATTCACAAAGGTCTTCTCATCGGCTTTACGCGCCCGTTCATTGAGGTTTTCAAAGCCGGCTTTCGGCATGAATACCTCGCCCCGCACTTCAAGCACATCGGGCCAATCGTCGCCCTGAAGCTTCAGCGGAATCGCCTGAATGGTGCGCACGTTACTGGTCACATCCTCACCCTGGCTGCCATCGCCACGGGTGGCCCCCAAGAGCAGACTTCCCTGCTCATAGCGCAGACTCACCGCCAGGCCATCCAGCTTGGGTTCGGCCAGATAGTTGATCTGTTCCGACTCAGCCAGTTTCAAACGGTCTTTGATGCGACGTTCAAAATCCCTCATCTCGTCATCATCGAACGCATTGTCAAGGGAGAGCATCGGCACTCGATGGAGCACCTCATCGAAACCATCCAACGGCTTGTCACCCACACGCTGGGTTGGTGAATCGGGAGTGATCAGCTCAGGGTGCTCTGCCTCAAGAGACTGCAGCTCCCGCATCAGCCGGTCATACTCCGCATCGGGAATCACTGGGTCGTCAAAGACGTAGTAGCGTCGGTTGTGATCGTTGATCTGTTGACGCAAAACTTCGATCCGGGAGAGGATCTCCTGGCTGGGGTTCAACCTTTACTCCTGGCCAGTTGAACCTGTCGACGATGCTCTATGATCTGGCCGCGCAGGTGTTCGATGGTCTGCTTGGTCAGAGCACTGTGGGTATCATCCTGCAGCTCACCGTCCAGAAGGGCCGCCAGGCGCTCGGCGGTAAACAACAGGTCGGAGAAGACTGCCATACTGTCGCCAGGCACCGGTAGTTGGGTGAACAGGGTCAGCCCCGGTGTGGTGAACTGCTCCACATCCTCGGTGGGAAAGGTACCCGGCTCGACCATACTCGCCAGATTGAATTGGGGGGCCTGCCGGCTGTCACTACTGAGCCGGTGATAGATCGGCAGGCTGCCCATCACCATACCGGTCTCGCTCATCGCTTGCTGAATATCCAGACCGTTGAAAGGAGCTTTCTTGGCCTTCAGATTGATCTGGATGATCAGCTTCGGCACATCCACCGGCGACTCTTCCTGAGCACTGAATCCGAACAGTTCCTGCTGCTCCGGGGTCTCGAAGCTGTCGTCGGCCCGCATCTCCAGGTCCGAGGTGACCTCATCATCGGCACGCATGGGTTCCGAGTCGGGAAACTCTTCGTTGAGCTGCTCCGTATCCTCTTCCTCCCACTGGGCCCAGGTGTCCTCCTCCTGGTGGTGGAGGTTCTCCGAGTGCTCCATCGTCACCTCGTCACCAATGACAGGCTCATTCTCTGCAGGGGGAGTGATTTCAGGCTCTTTGAATTCAGGTACAACCCGACGTCGCGCCTGGGACATCTCCCGTTTGCGGCGGTTGGTTTCATAGAAGTAGATGGCGGCCAGAAATACCAGACCAAGCAGTAACAGAACGATACGCAGGGTTGTGGCATCCATGAGTTTACAAAGCGGCCAGCTGAGCCGCCTCCTCCACATCGACAGTTACCAAACGTGAGACACCCGGTTCATGCATGGTGACACCAGAGAGTTGGTTAGCAATTTCCATGGTGATCTTATTATGGGTAATAAAGATGAATTGTACCTGATCCGACATCGATTTCACCATCTCGCAAAAGCGACCCACATTGGCATCGTCCAATGGCGCATCCACCTCATCGAGCATACAGAAAGGTGCCGGATTGAGCTGGAATATGGAGAATACCAGGGCTACTGCCGTGAGTGCCTTTTCACCACCTGAGAGCAGGTGGATGCTGGCGTTGCGTTTGCCCGGCGGACGCGCCATCACGGTGACGCCGGTATCCAGCAGATCTTCACCGGTCAGTTCAAGATAGGCGTGACCGCCACCGAACAACCGGGGAAACAGATCCTTGATACCGGAATTGACCTTATCGAAGGTCTCTTTGAAACGGGTTCGCGTCTCCCGATCGATCTTGCGAATGGCATTTTCCAAGGTCTCAAGGGAACAGGTGATATCCGCATGCTGCTCTTCAAGATATTTGAGACGTTCGGACTGCTCCTGAAACTCGTCGATGGCCGCCAGATTGATCGGCCCGAGTCGCTGGATCCGGTTCGCCAGTGTCTCCACCTTCTGCTGCCATACCGATTCGCTGGCCTCTTCCGGCATGGTCTTGAACAGCTCTTCTGCAACCAGTCCCCCTTCGTCCAGCTGCTCCTGCAGGGTGTTGCGTCTGACTGAGACTTCCTGGTTCTGCAGTTGGGCCTGATTCAACTTGTCCCGACGCTGCTGCACCCGCTGCTCGGCCTGATGCCGTTGCTGCTCCTTCTCACGCAGCTGGCCATCCACATCCTCCAGTCCCTGGCGGACCTGGTTCAGCTCCTGCTCGACACTGCTGCGGGCTTCCAGTTTGACATTCAGATCCTGTAGCTGCTGCTGCATCGGCGCGTCAGCGTTTTCCAGGCTCTGCTTCAACTCATCGCGGCGCTGAGTCAACTGCTCCAGCTGACTGCGGGCCCGTTGCAGATTCTGGGTCAGCGAGGTGTGTACGGTGCGCATCGATTCGACTTGCAGCTCCCGCTGGTGGGTAGCCGTTCGCTGCTGGTTGAGCTTCTCTCTCGCCTCGCTGACCTGGGTTCTCAGTTCATCGCGACGCTGCACCAGGGTCTCCCGTCGGGAGCCCAGAGTCTCGATCGCTTCCAGAGCCAGATGCAGGCGCTGCCGGGTCTCTTCCATCAACAGATGGTCATTTTCAATCTGCTCGGCGATCTCCTGCTGCTCCTGCTGCAACTGCTCCCGGCGCTGGCGCAGATGGTCGGCGCGGGTCCGCTTACTGCTCAGGTTGGAACGCACCTCGGAGAGGGCCCGGTTGAGTTGGTTGTAGCTGGCTTGGGACTGCTCCCGCTCCTGCTCCAGATGTTTCAGCCGCTCACGCCCCTGCTCCAGCTGTTCGGTCAATTCGTCCACCTGCAGCTGTTGCTCTTGCAGAGTCTGTTTCAGGATGCGCAGCTCCTCCTCCCGACCCAGTACACCGGCCCGCTCATCCGACTCGCGGGTGATTCTCAACCAGTTGCGACCCAGCCAGACTCCCTCGGGGGTGATCAGTGACTCGCCCGGATTGAGACTGTGACGACGATGCAGCGCGGTCGGCAGATCATCCACCATCCGCACTCCAGCCAGCAGATTCTGCAGGCTCCAGGGCGCTTCGATCTGGGTGGCAAGATCATCTCCATGGGGTTCGGCTGTGCTAGCCGCACTGCCTTCCCACAGGGTCAGGGTGCCTTTCTGCAACTCAGGCAATGCATCATTCAGTTGATCGAGATTATCGATGCAGACCGCCTGTAGATGAAAACCGAGCACCACCTCAACCGCCTGTTGCCAGCGTGGGGTGACTTTGATCTGTTGCGCCAGCCGCTGGGCCGACTGCAACTGGGTTCGCTCCAGCCACTCCGCGATATCGCTTTCCGCCTCACCCAGGGCGGCCTGCTGCAGCGCCTCCAAGGAGGCCTGACGACCTTTGTTCGACTGCAGTTCCGCCCGAGCCTGATCGAGTTGATTCGCCTGCTGATTGTTGAGCTCCCGCTGCTGATTGATCTGATCGACCATCTCACTCAACTGATTGTGCAGGATATCCACCGACTCTTTCTGGCCCGACTCCTCCGATTCCAGTTCGCCGATCTCACCCAGCAGACGGCTGTCATCGAGGCGTGAAAGCTCTTCATCGAATCGCTGCAGGCGGCGCTCCAGGTTGCTGCCCTGCTGCTCAAGATGGTTGATCCGGGTGCGCTCCACCTGTGCGGTCTGAGCGGGTTCCGCCGCCTGTTGATTGAACTGCTCCCACTCCGCCTGCCAGCTCTGCATCGCCTGCTCGGCCTGATTGAGGGCTTCGGAGAGCTTATGCTCATCCTCCCTCGCCTCCATCAGCTGGGGCTCTTCGGTCTGCAAATTGTGATTCAGCTCATTCAGGCGTGACTCATCCTGCGCCCGATGGGCCTCCGACTCCTGAAAGGCCTGTTCGACCTGCTCCAGATCCTGATGCTGTTGTTTCTGGGTATCCCGGGCAAACTGGATCGCCTGCTCTAGACCGCTGATCTCCGCGCCGAGACTGTAAAACCGCCCCTGTACCTCATTGAACAGATCGTTGGCTTCGGTGTGCTTCTCCCGATCCTCTTCGATCACCGACTCCAGCTTGCGCTGCTCCGCCAGGGCTGCTTCCAGATGGTTCTGCAGCTCAGCGATGTTGCGCTCCCGCTGTTGCAGATCCTGGTCCAGGGTGCGCCAGCGCAGTGCCAGCAACTCCGCCTTGGTCTGCCGCTCTTCCTGCTTCAGGGTTTGATACTTTTCTGCGGTTGCTGCCTGCCGTTGCAGATGCTGCAGCTGTTTTGCCACCTCATCCCGCAGGTCGGTAAGGCGCTCCAGATTCTCCCGGGTATGACGGATGCGGTTCTCGGTTTCGCGACGACGCTCCTTATATTTGGAGATACCGGCCGCCTCTTCGAGGAAGGTCCGCAGATCTTCCGGACGCGCTTCGATCAGACGGGAGATCATGCCCTGCTCGATGATCGAGTAGCTGCGTGGCCCCAGACCGGTGCCTAAGAAGAGATCGGTGATATCACGACGACGGCAACGTACCCCGTTTAAATAGTAGAGGGATTGACCGTCTCGGGAGACCTGACGTTTGACCGATATTTGGTTGTACTGGGCATACTGACCACCGGCCCGCCCTTCCGCATTATCGAAAAGCAGTTCGATGGTAGCCGCGCCGACAGGTTTACGGGCTGACGAGCCGTTAAATATAACATCCGCCATCGATTCGCCACGCAGCATTTTTGCTGAGCTTTCACCCATCACCCAGCGGACCGCATCGATAACATTGGATTTGCCGCAACCATTCGGTCCAACGACGCCGACAAGATTACTCGGAATCGGTACAGTGGTTGGATCGACGAATGATTTAAACCCGGCGAGCTTGATTTTCTCCAGACGCATGGGCCGCTAAGATACACCAAAGAGGGGCAATGTTACAGGGGACAAAAGCAAAAATTTGTACCTGAACTCTTTTTTATAACTTACTGTTTTTTCAAGCTTATAAAGGAAATACTTCAGACTGGGCACAGGCTCACGTATAATTCATCGCCATTTTACTGACGAGACTGTGAAACCATGCCCAGCCAACCAAGCAAAGATCTGGAAACTTTCGAAAATCCTCAACCGGAAAGGGACTATACGATCCGCATCAACATCCCTGAATTTACCTGCCTCTGCCCAAAAACCGGCCAGCCCGATTTTGCTGAAATGACTCTGGAGTATGTTCCTGAGAAGCTATGCGTCGAACTCAAAGCCCTGAAGATGTACATCTGGTCATTCCGTGATCAGGGGGCTTTTCACGAGGCAGTCACCAATGAGATTCTGGCGGATCTGGTGGCTGCCACCCAACCCCGCTATATGCGACTGACTGCCGAATTCAACGTTCGCGGTGGCATCTATACCACCGTGGTTGCAGACCACAGAGCGGAAGACTGGCAGCCACCGGTACCGGTCACCCTGCCCTGACTATAACCAGCAACACCGGGACAGGATCATGGGACTCTGCATAGGCATCGATCTGGGCACCTCGGGTTGCCGGGTGATCGCAATCGACGAGCATGCCGAAGTGGTCTCCACCCTGACCCGAGCGTTGCCGGATTCTGTTTCGCCCGCGAAAGGCGAGCAGCAGCAAAACCCGCAGGATTGGTGGCACGCGGTCACCGAACTGTTACAGGAAACCGTTGCAAAGATCGGTAACAAACCAGTAGATGCGATCGCCGTGGATGGCACCTCCTCAACCCTGTTGTTGACCGATCACCTGGGCACGCCGATCACCCCGGCCCTGATGTACAACGACAGTCGCAGCCGTGACAGCTTGGAACTGCTGAAACAAGTCGCACCAGAAGGTAGCCCGGTATTGAGCGCCAGCTCCAGTCTGGCAAAGCTGTTGCACCTCAGTCGCAATCTGAAAACCGACAGCTATTGCGCCCTACACCAGGCCGATTGGATTGTGGGGCGTCTGACTGGAAACTACCGCCTCAGTGATGAGAACAATGCACTGAAATTGGGGTACGACCCAATCGCTCGGCAATGGCCGGAGTGGATCAACAGTCTTAATTTCGATACCAACTGCTTACCCCAGGTTCACCCCTGCGGTACAGCGGTTGGGCAATTGAGTACGGAAGCGGCCCAGGCAACCGGGTTGAAAAGTGGAATTACTGTAGTGGCTGGTACAACGGACAGCAACGCAGCCTGCCTGGCATCCGGTGTGAATGAGATCGGTGACGCGGTCACATCTCTTGGCAGCACACTGGTGTTGAAGATTCTCTCGGATAAACCGGTTTTCGACTCACGATATGGTATATACAGCCATCGTCTCGGGGACCGGTGGTTGGTGGGTGGTGCATCCAACTGTGGTGGCGCTGTGTTGCGTCACTACTTCAAACCCGATGAACTCCCTGGATTAACCGCTGCAATGCAGGTTGATCTACCCACCGGCCTTGACTACTACCCTCTGGTATCAGCCGGAGAGCGGTTCCCGATTAACGATCCAGACCTAGCACCCAGATTAAGCCCCAGGCCGAAAAGTGACCGCTTATTCTTCCAGGCAATTCTCGAAGGTATCGCTAAAATCGAACAACAAGGATATGACCGATTACAGGAGCTTGGAGCACCCAAGCCTAAACGGATTTTCTCGATTGGTGGTGGCGCTGTTAATGAACCTTGGCGGCAGATGCGGGAACAACAATTAGGAGTGCCGGTAATCCGTGCGGTTCAACAAGAAGCGGCTTATGGCGCAGCACTGTTTGCCTTGAAGAGCGTTTGACCAGCTGCTGTCCAATCAACTTTCAAGCTTCCCAACATCATGACGAAAGCCACTCTCCCACAAGGGGAGAGTCCCTGCCTATTTGAACTCCTGACAATCATTCTGGCCATCTCGAGCTGTTTTTTTTAAGTCTTAGTTTTCAATCATCATTTAATCAACTAAGGATTAGTCAGCTATCACCATACTGTATGGAGGTTATGGGATGGCAGTAAGTTTAAGATGAATGAGCGAAAGAAAACACACTACTTAATTAGCCTCAGCTTCAGATGCAATTCTCTACCCAACTGACTCATCCTCACCCAAAAACACCGGTATATCCTTGCGATAACGGCGCATTACCAGATTGGCCAACAATCCTGTCCAGCCAGTCTGGTGTGCGGCACCGAGTCCCTGCCCTGTTTCAGCGTGAAAGTATTCATAAAACAGACTGAGATCGCGCCAAGCCTCTTCGGTTTGGAATGGGCTGTCACGTCTTAGTGCAGGCACCCGTTCATCCCCATCCCGCCTGTAGAGATTGACCAGGCGCTCTGAGATTAGCGTGGCGATGTCACGCAGTGTCAGAGGTTCATCCGAGAGTGCTGGAACTTCATACTTGAAACCATCACCGAGAAACCGGTGAAACTTTTCGATTGCCTGTATCAATGCGTAATTGGTCGGTATCCACACAGGGCCACGCCAGTTGGAGTTACCACCAAACAGATGGCTCTCTGACTCTCCTGGCGCATAGTGGATACCGATGTGACCGATGCCCGGCAGTTTACCCAGATCCCGATAGTGTTCATGCAGTTTGCTCAGACTGCGTACACCATAGGAGGAGAGAAACTCATCCTCATTCAATAATCGGTTGAGAATTCGCGGCAGCATGGAGTGGTCGACCAGTGCCAGTAGATGTTCACCTTGATCATTTTCCCAATCCGGGCAGGCGCAGACATAGCTGCCCTGAAACAGCCCCTTTTTGTGGACCTTCAACATCTCTCTGAATCTGGGGACGTTCTCCAGTAAGCGTTTATCCACCACTTCCGTAGCGAACATGGGGATCAGACCAACCCAGGAGTAGACATCGATCCGGTGGTAGGTTCCGTAGGGGGTGATCAGCAGGTCCTTGAAGAATCCCGCCTCCCTATCCCACAAAGAGGGGCCATGCTCATCGCCGCCGCTGATTGCTTTGGCGATCGCCAGAAACTGTTCGTAACACTGGATTGCGATGTTCTCATAGTCAGGGTCATCGATGGCCAGTTCCAATGCCATCACCGTCATGTTGAGGGCAAACATGGCCATCCAGCCGGTGGCATCTGCCTGTTTCAGGGTATAACCGGGTGGCAGTGGTCTGGACCGGTCATAGACAGAGATATTATCAAGCCCCAGAAATCCCCCTTCAAACAGATTCTGGCCATGTATGTCCTTACGGTTGATCCACCAGGCGTAGTTGAGTAGCAGTTTGTGGAAGACCCGTTGCAGATAGTTTTTATCTCCCCTGCCCTGTTGGATCCGTTCCGCCCGGTAGACCTTTAGCGCTCCCCAGGCGTGGACCGGTGGATTGACATCGCTGAAGGACCACTCATAGGCCGGGATCTGTCCGTTGGGGTGCAGATAGTTCTCTCCCAGCAACACTTCGATCTGCTGCTTGGCGAACTCCACATCCACCAGCGCCAGTGCCACACAGTGAAAGGCGAGATCCCAGGCAGCGAACCAGGGGTACTCCCAAGCGTCGGGCATGGAGAGAATGTCCGCCGCCCTGAGATGTCGCCATTGGTGATTACGACCCAGCTTGCGCGTATCGGGTGGCTGGTGTTGATCCCCATGCAGCCAACGATAGACGTCGAAATGGAAAAACTGTTTGCCCCAGATCATCCCCGCCAATGCCTGCCGCATGATGCGGTGGTCCTCTGGTCCTCCCTCCGGCAGCAGCTCATCGTAAAAGACATCCGCCTCACCGCGACGCGTAGCGATGAGGCGTTCTGTTTCAGCGAAGGGTTCTGCCAACGGCTGTTTGCTCAATACCAGATCGATGTTTCTCGATTCCCCAGCGGGAACTTCGAGTCGATACAAGGCAACGAATTTGGTCCCCTGTTGTTGCGGATTGACCGTCGCCTCTTCACCATCGATGATCAAACGGTGAAAGGCATCTTTTACATAGGGTGTCTGTGGTGCGACTCCCCATAGCTTTTGTGTATTGGTTTCATTTTCGGTGAACAGAAGTTCCGCCTGCTGTTCACCATAAAGATGGTAATCCCCAAGTTCCTGGTGAGATGCCTGAACACACCAGTTGGCTGCCTGGCCACTGTCGTGCTTTTCTATTGAAGGCTTGTTGCTCTCTTCCCCCCAGGACCAGTCGTTGCGAAACCAGAGCTGGGGAAGCAGATGTAGCTGCGCACTCTGTTCAGCGTGGTTTTGAACAGTAATACGGATATGAATCTGATCAGCCTCGGCCTTGGCGTAGATGACAGAGACATCCCAATAGCGGTTCTCGTCAAAGGCACCGCTGTCGAGCAGATTGAAGGGGGGATCGAGTCTGTCCCGGTGGCGGTTCTCTTCCACCAGTCTAGAGTAGGGATATTCGGCCTGGGGGTATTTGTAGAGATATCTTAACCAGCTGTGGCTGGGAGTCGCATCGGTGTAGAAGTAGTACTCTTTCACATCCTCACCCCGGTTGCCCTGGTTGCCGGTGAGGCCAAAGGCACGCTCTTTCAGAATCGGATCCACCCCGTTCCATAATCCAAGAGCAAAACAGAGACGCTGCTTCTCATCACTGATCCCGCCAAGACCATCCTCATTCCAGCGGTAGGCCCTGGATCTGGCCTGATCGTGATCGAAATACTCCCAGGCGGTGCCTGCGGGGCTGTAGTCCTCACGGACGGTTCCCCAGGCCCGTTCTGAGAGGTAGGGCCCCCACAGATTCCAATCCACTTCCCCCTTGCGCTGTTGTTGCAGGCGCAGTTGCTCTTCATTGAGTTGTCGGTCGTTCATCCCCGCTCCTGCCAATTGTGTTGAGGATTAGTAAAGGCGTTCACTGCCCGTTGATGATCTGCTGCAGTCGTTGCCAGACCACCAGGATGGTTGCCACGGACCAGGCCTGTGCCGGCGCCCCTCTGGGTTGATGGGGTGGGTCTGCATCGAAAATCTCGCTGACATGACCAAGCCCCGCATCCTTCAGATGATCTCCCAAGGGTTCCAGGCGCTGTTGTGCCGCCACTGCATCACCACGCACCCGATACTCTGCCCAGGCATAGTGGCCCAGCAACCAGGCCCACACCGTGCCCTGATGGTAGGCCCCATCCCGATCCGCAACGCCACCCTTGTAACGATGGGCGTAGTCTTTGTGACGTGGGCTCAGGGAACGCAACCCATGGGAAGTGAGTAACTCACGGGAACAGATCTCCACCACCTGTTTCTGTTGTTCGGGATCCAGTGGTGAGTGAGACAGACTCACCGCCAGAATCTGGTTGGGACGTAGACTGGAATCGTCACCATTCGGCCCATCCAACACATCGAACAGGCCCTCACCCTCGGGATGGGAAAAGCGCTTGAAGCTGGCTTTCACCGCATCAGCCAGTTCAGCATAGTCCGCAGCCGACTCACCCAGGCGTTCAGCGAATCCTGCCATGATCATCAAGGCGTTGTACCAAAGCGCATTGATCTCCACGGCCTTGCCGGTACGCGGTGTCACCACCCAGTTGCCAACCTTCGCATCCATCCAGGTCAACTGAACCCCGGCCTCCCCGGCGCGCAGCAGATGATCCTGGGGATCCATACCGATGCCGTATCGGGTGCCCTTGATGTGCCACTCGATGATGCTCTGCAGTACCGGATAGATCTGCTGCAGACTATCCAGATCGTCACTGGCTTCGAGATAGGCGTGCCAGGCATCGAAGTACCAGAGTGCCGCATCCACCGTGTTGTACTCCGCGGTTTCACCCCGATCGGTGAAGCGGTTGGGCAGCTGTCCCTGATCCACCAGCTTGGCATAGCTCAACAGTATGGAGCGGGCGCTCTCCAGGCGACCGACGGCCAGGGTCAGTCCGGCAAGGGAGATCATGGTGTCTCTGCCCCAATCACCAAACCAGGGATATCCGGCGATAATCGAATCGCCCAGTTCGCCTGAGGGCAGTACTCTTTTGATCAGGAAGCTGTCTGCCGATAGACGCATTTGCGCTACCCAATCGGGTTCCCTGACACCTTCTGATGGAGGTTGACTCAGGCTCTTGTCCCGATCCAGAAAACTCTGCATCGCAGCGGGTAGATCGAACTGCAGCTGGTCATTCAGGGTGACTGCAAAACCAACCCATTCATTCTCCTGCAGGCTAAAGATCAGTTGCCCCAGAGAGAGGTTGTTGTCGATGTCGGCAAGGCCGCGCTCCGCCTCCTGTTTCAATTGAAAGCCTTCGTGCCAATCCTGTCTGGGTTCCATCTCCGCCGGGGTGGAATGCAGATAGAGTCGCCCCCCCTCCGGCCATTCGATTTCCAGTCGGCTGTCTCTCTGTTTGAGCGCGGCGGTAGTGCCCGTTACCGGCATGTTGCCATGGTGGTCACGATGGTTCATCAGCAGCTTCAGCCTGAGCCTGGCCGCTTCGTCGCCACCGCCACTGCAGCGGTATGCCACATAGGTGGTATGTTCCCCCGCCACCATCCAGATCCGCATCTCCACGATGCGATCGGCGCAGGCGAAACGCCAGACAGGCATCCGCCCCTGCAGACGGAACTGCTCGATATTCCGATATCCGGCTGGCTCCACCACATCCCCGTACCAACGATTGGTAAACAGAGGCCACTCTCTGCCAGCCAGGTCCAGGGTGGCATCCGCCTTGGCCATCAGCAGCTGCCGGTCCATCGCCCCATGCAAGGGCGCAATCAGCAGGCCGTGGTAGCGTCTGGTCAGGGTACCGGCAATGGTGCCCCCGGCGTAACCACCTAGACCATTGGTGAGCCACCACTCTCGACGCTCCGCCTGAGCCAGATCGCCGCAAATGTCACGCCCGAAACAGACCAGATCGGACATATCAACCGCCCTCTCGGAATCCCGGATAGAGGGTCATGCCGCCATCGACGAACAGGGTTGTGCCGGTCACATAGTCGGACTGATCCGAAGCGAGCCAGACGGTTGCCTTGGCGATATCATCCGGATCACCGATACGCTCATAGGGAATCAATTCCAACAGCGAGGCGGCCGCCTCCGGTGTCTCCCAGGCAGAACGATTGATTGGTGTTTTGATCGCTCCCGGCGCAATCCCATTGACCCGGATCTTCTGATGAGCGAGCTCCTGAGCCACACTCTGCATGAACATCATCACCCCACCTTTGGAGGCAGCGTAATTGACATGACCGGCCCAGGGGATCACCTCATGCACCGAGGACATGCAGATCACCTTGCCGGCGGCACACGAGAGAGTCTGATCCACACCACGTCGCAGGAACTCCCGGGCGGCGGCCCGGGTGCAGAGAAACTGGCCGGTCAGATTGACATCCATGACCTTGTTCCATTGATCGAGGCTCATATCGACAAAGGCCGCATCCCGCTGGATACCGGCGTTGTTGACCAGAATATCCACACTCTGCCAAGCCTCGATGACCTGCTCGAACATCCTTTCCACATCCGCTTCGTTGCTGACGTCGGCATAGACCGCCATCGCCTCTCCGCCGAGCTGATCGATCTCCTCGACCACCCTTTGGGCTTCCGGCTCGTTGACCACATAGTTGACCGCCACTTTCGCACCGGCCCCGGCCAAACCCTTGGCCACCGCTTCCCCGATACCGGAATTGGCGCCGGTAACGATGGCCCGTTGTCCGCTCAGCAGATCTGGCTGTTGCCCGCTCATGCCATGCTCCTCTTTTATTATTGATCGATTCTCTGATTGCTGGCTCGCAACGTGGATCTCTCTAACTCATCCTGGCGAATGCCAGAATCCAGGAAAACGACTACCTGAGTCACTCTCTGCTCAGCAAAGGCCAGCAATCTTTCAAAACCTTATCCTGTAAACTCATCCTAACCGGTTTTAAAACCCATTCTAGCCCGGTAATTGTTACGGAAACATGATGGAGAGAAAATTGTAATATGGCGAGTGAAGCCGATTCATGAAATTTTGTGTCGATTTCAGCACGCCTGTAGAGGCCTAGCGACAGAGTGGCCGAATCGAATCCATGAAGATTCAGCGCTATTTCTTACCTTTCGGCAGCTGGGGGACTTTGCGAAATTTGTCCAGCAGATGGTAGAGACTCAACAGTGGATGGCGCAGCAGCATCCTGGGGCCAGCATAGCGCATCACATCCTGCACCTGGGTACGCATCTGCTTAGAATAACAGTGGACGGTGCAGTGATTGCAGGCCGGTTTCTGGTCCTCGAATGGACAGGACTCCAAGCGCCGTTCCGCGTAATCCAGGAGCTTCTCACACGCCTCACAGAGCGTGCCATCCGTAGCGTGCTTGTCCCGGCAATAGATCACCATCATGGCACCGATGGTTTTTTGTTCACGCTTGATTCGACGACTCATTGATTCAGCTGATCTCTGCCTGATTCTCAAGGGTTGAAGTGATAAAATGCCTATCCAACTGGAAACTGTTTTATACCTGAGACCGATAATGAATGGCTTAACCGAAATCAAGGCGAGAGGCCTATTCTTCTGAACGGCAGTCGTGAGATTCCGGATAGGTTAAAGTAATAAACATAATTCAAAACCACGCCTCCAGGCAATCAGTTTGTGAGCACTGTATTCTGGAATCCGGCATTCGCCGCTGCGGCGAGTGTTTAGTCAAACAATGTCCTATTATGTGTTAAACCAATTAGTGGCCTTCGGAGTAACGAGTGTTCCGAGTGATTTATCGTTGGGAAGTGGCACCGGAGAATTTTGAAGCATTCAAAAAAACCTGGCGTACCACAACGAACCGAATTCATACATCCGTTCCAGGCGCTCTGGGCAGCTTCATGCTCAAGGGGCATAAAAATGAAATGGAGGTAATAACCATAGCCAAGTGGGAGTCCTACGAGGCTTGGACAAAGTTTTGGGGAAATGCGAACCCCGAACAAATGGACGATATGAGGAAACTGGCTAAGCGCATTTCCGTCGAGGCCTACTCGGAGATCGAAGACCATACTCGTTAAGTATCATTGGGAAACAAAGAGACGGACCATTACATGCTAAGCAGGTCTGGGTTTTCGTCGCTATGCTCCTCCATGGGACTCCGAGTTCGCCCCCCTGCAACTCTCTTCATACACAGTTGCGAAAACCACTAAGATTAGCCCATTAGAGCATCCATTCTTAAGTTTTCAGGAGAACTGTGACTTGGAAGTTAAGCGATATAGAGTTACAGCTATCTTCTAAACCTTGATCATTTGCAGATCCGGTTAGCCGATTGCCAAAAAACTCGCATTTCGATCACACTTGTACTACCTCTCTAAAAGAGAGTTCAGTATACTGTAACCGCCTTCTCACTATTCAGTTGAACCCATTCAAATAAAACAGTTTGCAATTGGGTACAGGAAAGGTGTTCGTTAACTTTTACGACGATCTATCCATTATCAAGGAAGCTCTGAACAAGTCATGGATGCTTGGCTTACCGATCGAAATCGTTGCACTTACTGCGGCCTCAAGCTGAGATTGAAGTTCAGCGATACAGTGGTGTTCAAATTATCGTTTTCTGTTAGCAACCCGCACTCCCATCACTTCTTCGTGCTTCATTAAATTATCGAGAGCGGCCAGTCCGTGGCTCCGCTTACTCACGTGACTGGCCAATCAACAATGCTATGGAATTAAAATACATGGAGTACCTATGAAAATAAGAAGATTGATTTATTTGACCCGTCAGGCTGGTCTTCTGACACTGTCTGTTTTTGTCTTCTCCAACTCGACTGCAGGAGAGCTGATCGATCCCTCGATTGCTCCATCAACAAATGATCGAGCCTACGATATCACCACTGACCGGCTTATCATCAAATTTAAACCGAGCGAGGCTGACGAGACCGACCCTCAGAATCTGGCCAATCTGGTGGCGGCCTTTACCGGTGTATCATCAAGCGTTGTCAGAGAGACATTCAGTGGTGCTCATGTGATCCAACTGAGTCGTCAGATCCCACTTGAGGATATGCAGACACTGACGGCTGACATCACCCGGCAACCTCAGATCGAATATGCGGAACCGGATCTGATCATGACAGCGCAACTCACCCCGAATGATCCCAGATACAGTGAGCAGTGGCACTACTTCCAGCAGGCCGGCGGCATCAACCTGCCACTGGCCTGGGACCTGGCCCGGGGTGAAACAACAGTGGTGGCTGTCATCGATAGCGGTTACCAGCCACACTCGGATCTGAATGCCAATCTTCTACCCGGCTATGACATGGTAAGCGATGCATTTACCGCCAATGATGGGGATGGTCGCGATGGGGATGCCACCGACCCCGGCAACTACGCCCCAAGTTGCAATGAGTACATCAGTGACTGGCACGGCTCCCATGTTGCCGGGACGGTCAGCGCGGTTACCGACAATGCCCTGGGGGTTGCCGGGGTCGCCTATCAGGCGAAGGTTGTCCCGGTGAGAGTTTTGGGTCGATGCGGTGGCTATCTGTCGGATATCACAGACGGGATTGTCTGGGCGGCCGGTGCCGAGGTGGCTGGAGTACCAACCAATGCCAATCCGGCGAAAGTCATCAACATGAGTCTCGGCGGGCGATCGGACAGCTGCCCGGAAACCGCTTTGGAAGCAATCAATATCGCACGCCAGAGAGGCGCCACCATCGTCGTCGCGGCGGGCAACGACAGTGAAGAGAGTTCAGGGTTCGCGCCGGCCAACTGCCCAGGGGTGATTACCGTTGCCGCAACCGATGAGGATGGTGCGCTCGCCGGTTTTTCCAATTTCGGAGCTGTTGTCGATTTAGCTGCACCAGGCACCAGCATCCTGTCGACCCATAACGACGGCGTCATCGGTCCTGGCAGCGAAAGCTATCGGCTGATGAGTGGCACCAGTATGTCCACCCCTCATGTGAGTGGTGTCGCCGCCCTGCTCTACGGCATTAATCCCCGCATCACACCGGATGAGGTGTCCGACATCCTGAGGCGCAGTGCCCGGCCGTTTCCGAATGCCTGTCCGGGTTGCGGCCAAGGTATTCTGGATGCCCGTGCCGCTGTAGAGATGCTGACCACCGATGAACCCGGTGTAACGAGGCTGGAGGATGGTATCCCGCAGACCGGTCTGAATGGCGAGTTGGAGAGTCAACACTTTTTCGCCATTGATGTCCCACCCGGCGTCAACAGTCTGTCCCTGCAGAGCTACGCCGGCATTGGTGATGCAGACCTCTATGTGCGACATGAAGCCAAACCCGACCTGGATCTGTTCGACTGCCGCCCCTATCTGTATGGAAATGATGAGGCGTGTGTCATCAGACCCGCCCCGGCCGGCAGATACTACGTGATGCTGCATGGCTACACTGCCTTCTCGGATCTCAATCTTGTTGCCGACTATCAGCTGCACGACCCTGAGCCCGGTAGTGGCGAGACATACAGCAATAACGAGGATTATGAGATTCCACAATCGAGTCTACAGGGCACTCTGAGTCCAATCCTTGTGGACCGGGCCGGTGCCTCTGAAAGCATCCAAGTCGAAGTCGGTATCGTCCATCAATCGATTCGGGAGATCTCCGTCACGCTGATCGATCCCAGTGGAGTTAAACACAGTTTGAAGGGATTTGGCGGCAGTGGTGTTGATCTGTTCGAAACCTATCACCTCGAACTGGCGGAACTACCTTCTGATGGGGAATGGATTCTGCAGGTCAAGGATCTGGGCAACCGAGGGAGAGGTTACATCGATTTCTGGAGGATCAGCTTTCCTTGAGAACTCACTGTTATTGAGGGTCTGAAAATGAAAAAAGCACTCAGGAAAATCCTGAGTGCTTTTTCAGCATGGGTTGCTCAGATGTTTTAGCTTTTGGCTTGACGTCTGCGCATGACACCGAAACCAATCAGCCCGGTGCTCAGCAGCAGCAGCGCAGAAGGCTCTGGTACATTGGAAGAGCTGTGGTTTCTGACCAGGAAGCTGCCGAAATCATCATCCACTTCATTCGGGTTGTAGAACATGTCACTGATATAGGCGCTGTCGTTGGTGGTGCTATCCACAACCAGCAGACCGGCGAGTGACAGACCACCCACCTCATCATCCACGAAGCCTAAGGAACCGCGCATGTTGTTGGTACCTGAAACTTCCTCATAGGTAACACCGAAGAGAAAGAAGAATGGGTTGTTGTACCAGCTGGAACCGGTTGCGGTGAAAATTTCGGTATTACCGCTTGTGGAGACAGAGCTTGCGGTTTGACCGAACAGCACGCTGTCGCCAGCTGTATCGAACTCAGACCACATGGACCAGAACTGACTGGCAGTAGCAAGTGTATAGTCAGGATTTTCCAGCAGTGCCTGCTCTACCGTACGGTTCTCGGTGAAGGTAAGATCCAACCAGTCCAGATCATTGACGGTGGTGTAAGAACCGTTATTGATAATGAGTGCACTGGCATTTGTCGAAATACCGAGACATGCAGCCAAAAACAAACCAAACAACTTCTTCATGATAGCTCCCAAGCTTTAAAACTAGTGAAGGGCAAGACCCTGTTGCATGACTATATGCACTTCCCGTGCCAACACTAAGAATCAATAACTTAGATCACACCAATTGAACCCTGTGTAAAATATATCGACATTCAGTAGGGTTTTAATTTCTAAATAAGTAATCTAATGACTACAAAGACTTACGAAGCAGTCAGTGAAGAAAGAAAGCAGCTTACACGGGGGTATCTTGAGCCTGTCGAGCACAATTCCTGTACAATAGTTAGACACATCCAATGCCAACCAGCCCGTTTAAATACGAAACAGACTCACCAAGCTCTCTATCACACTTCGAGAGTTTGCTCTGCATACTTATAACTTACCGTTCTGTAGCTTGGAAACTCCACCGAAACTGCCTACCCATAGTGTCCCATTTGTTTCCATCGCCAAGGAAAACACATTATTTGCAAACAGGCCGTCATGAGTGGTGAGCGTATCGAATGATTTACCATTAAACCTGCTCAAGCCATTGCTGGTGCCAATCCATAAATCCCCGTTCTCTGCTGGCTCCAGCATAAAGATATGATTGGCCGGTAAACCGTCATTGGCGGTAAAATAACTCCACACCTCTCCATCGAACCGGGCCAGGCCACCACCCCAGGTTCCACACCAAACAATGCCTTGCGGTGTGACATGAAGAGAAACAATGTAGTTGGGATTGTATGCGACATCGATACTCTGAAGACCCATTTCAACCTTCTGTCGCGCATGATGACTCGACTCTTTTGCAGGATCCCGATCGAACTCAATCTGATCTTTTACCAAGTCATATGGTGCACCGAGCCCATCTTCATGTTTCCAGTTTTTCCAATTTCCACCCTTGTATCTGGCCAGTCCCCCTTCCGTTGCCATCCACACCTCGTTATCTGAACCTTTCGCCACCGCATAGACCCAATCGTTGGGCAGGCCTCCTTTAGTATTTTCCACTGTGAATGTCTGCCATGCCGATCGATTATCGAATTCACCCCCGATTACTCTGTTTGCACCTGACCAGGTGGCAATCCATACATCGCCGTTTTCCATCTCCAGCAAATCATAGATGAACGCATCGGCCAATCCATGTTGAATGTTGTAGTTCTCCCAAACTTCTGTCTCTGGATCGAGTAGCGAGAGTCCTCCACCATAGGTACCAACCGCTAGTTTCCGTCCATATTTACTCAGATGAAAGATACCGTTCGAAAGCAATCCTGAGCGAACATCGAACAATCTGTGTTCATCCTTGGCCTTATCGTAACGAATAACTCCGCCAGAGGTTCCCACCCACAATATATCTCCATCATCCAGCATCGCCTTGACGTTACTGTTACCGACTCTGAAGTGGGCGAAGCGCATCCCTTTATCCTCGATGACTTGTGCTTGGTTTGGAGTAGTCGGCAGGTGTTGCTTCGAAACCGCATTCACTGCTGGAGTGTTTGGCTGAGCATGCTCAACATCGGAGGTTGTAGCGGTTTGTTGTTGAGGTGTCGTCTCCATGCCAACCTGCTCCAGCTTCGGTTGTTGTTCGGCAGATGGTATATTTTGTGTGCCAGCCCAATAGGCAGTTGCAACGGCCATTAGACCAATACCGGCATAAAGCAGTTTCTTATTCATCATTTTCATTTACCCGTCACCCTTGGTTTTACCCAGCCTGACTACTGCCCCCTTGGTGCCTGCCCAAACCTCTCCCTCAGGCGTAACGACAACGGCGTAGACATTCAGGTCACTTAAGCCTTCACGATGCCCATAGTTTTCCCAATTGGTTCCATCAAATCGTGATAAACCCCCATTTGTACCGACCCAGAGCACGCCGTTGGATTCCAGTGCCATAGAGTAGACAATGTCTCCTGCAAGGCCATCTTCAGCGGTATAGTTTGTCCACTCAACACCATCAAAGTGTGAGAGGCCACCACCCCAGGTGCCAGCCCAGAGCTCGTCCCGGGAATCAATCAAAACGCAGAATACATAGTTGGGGTTATAGGTCGCTTCACCGCCACTGAGCACTCCCAGATCATGACGACTTCGAGTGCCGAGTCCCGTATTGCGGCTGAAAGGTTTCTTCTCGCTGTTCTTTTCACCCAGACCGTCTGCATGATCCCAGGACTCCCAAGATTGACCGTCAAAACGACTTATGCCACCTTCGGTTCCGAACCAGACCCGGTTTTTCGAATCGACGGCTATACCATATACCCACTCGTTCACCAGCTCTCTAAGGTAGGTTTTCATCTCACCTGTTTGTGGATCAAGACTGTTTGCGCCAGCCCAGGTTCCTATCCACTGTGTGCCATCCGTTTGCCAAGCAAATGCATAGACCCAATAATCGGCAAGACCCTGCATGGGAAACCAGGTCTTCCACTCACCATCCCGATAGCGGGACATACCTCCCGCATTCGTACCAAACCATTTATTGCCGCCCCGGTCTATGCCGATCGCAAACACGTATTCGTTCGCCAATCCGTGCTCGCGTGTAAATGTGTTTCGAATCGATTGATCCCCCAGGTCGATTTCATGTACCCCCGCTGATGTACCGACCCACAGGCTGTTGGTTTTGGGCTCCACAGCAAGGGCCCTAGCGTAGACATTTTCACCGATTTCATAACGCTCCAGAACCTCGACGCGACTGCTTTCAGCTGGTGTCGCAGATTCAGCATCACTGTTTGAGGCATCACTCATTGCAGGTGGCGTAAATGTCATTGCGAGTATTGAAAAGACAAGCAAGCTAGTGAGTTGGTATTTAATTAATCTATTCATATTGGAATTGCCGGGTGTGTATCTCTTCTGTTGTCACAAGGTGGTCAAATACCCGATTCGTCCTTGATCGATTTCAAGCGTTGCAGGGATGGTGAATGCCCTAGTTCCACGGCACGCTCCAACAGCAGAATCGCCTTCCGGCGATCTTTGCTCAGCGACAACCCACCGTCCAAATAAGCAGTAACCAGAGCATCTATGGCCATCAGATGACCGGCCTCAGCAGCTCGTTGATACCACTTAACCGCTTGTTCATGATCTTGTGTAACACCCTGCCCGGTGGCGTACAGGGTTCCAAGACCATAGGCACCCTCAGCCTCACCCTGCTCTGCAGCCAATTGATAATAATGTTGTGCCTGCAGGTTCTCTTCGGCAATATCGAATACATAACCGAGTAGACTTTGTGCTTTGCCATGGCCACTATCCGCAGCACTCCTCAACGCTTCGATTGCAGTGATCAGGTCTTCGCGCTGATAAGCCTCCAAACCGCTCTGATAATCCGCCTGTGGATCGGCATAGCATATCAGTGGCAGGGTAAGCGCCAGTAGTAAATGTATGGGTTTAAGGGTGTTCTTGAGCATAGCTTCAGATCGTATGGTTAATTGCAGCTTTACGGGTTAGGGATGCACACTACCTTTCCTCCAACTTCCGATAGAGGGTAGAAAGGCTGATATCGAGAGCTCTTGCAGCAAGTGCTCGATCGTTTTTAGCAGCATCGATCGATTTTTTTATCACACCGATTTCAAATTGTTTTACCTGCTCTCTCAATGAGCCAAATGTTTTGCTGATCTCGTATTTGCCGTCGTTGTGTTCATAACGAGTCACATGAGACGGCAGGTCCCCCATATTGATGGTATACTCTTCGGCAAGGACCAGCATCCGGGCAATCACGTTTTGCAATTCTCTGAGGTTTCCGGGCCATTTGTATTTAAGCAGTTGCTCCTCTACCTCGGGATCTATGCTGTAACTTCCCTCCAGCCCAAGTCTTGCGATCTCCGAATTGAGGAAATACTCAATATAGAGTGGTATATCCTCTTGGCGACTGCGCAAAGGCGGCAGAGTGATATGGAGCACATTCAAACGGTAATAGAGATCCTCCCGAAACTCTCCAGTCTGCATCATTTCAGTAATATTTCTGTTGGTTGCCGCTATAATACGTACATCAACTCTTCTCGATTGTTCAGCACCCACTGGCCTGACCTCTTTCTCCTCAATGACATGCAACAGCTTTACCTGCAAAGCGAGCGGCAATTCACCAATTTCATCCAGAAACAGCGTACCGCCATCCGCCTCCCGGAAGAGTCCCTTTTTGTTTCTGTCCGCACCGGTAAAAGCGCCTTTGATGTGACCAAAAAGTTCGCTCTCCAATAACTCTTTTGGGATCGCACCACAATTAACAGTCACCATGGTTCGGGTATGTCGATTGCTCTCATTGTGGATTGTCCTGGCAACATGGCTCTTTCCAGTACCACTTTCACCTGTTATGAAAACAGTCCCGTCAGTTCGAGACACTTTTTTTATCAAGGTTTGTATCTCTTGCATCGGAGCAGACAACCCCAAGGCATCCGAACTGGCATCCGTTTCCACAATTTTTCGTAAATAGCGGTTCTCATCGCGCAGACGCGCTACATCGGCGATATGTTCCAAACGGATCAATACATCTTCCAACTGGACTGGTTTCATCAGATAGTCGTAGGCGCCAAGCTTCATTGCCTCTATAGCGGTATCGACCGATGCAAAAGCGGTGATCATCAGGAAAGCTATATCCATCTCTTTTGCACGACAACGTCTGATGACTTCAATCCCATCCAGATCGGGTAATCGCAAATCACAGATACAGACATCAAGATCTGAGGTTTGCAGGACCTTCAATGCCCTCTCTCCACAATCCGCCTGCTCAACCGTATGTCCTGCACGCGTCAACTGTGCAGCCAAAACCTGGCGGATGGCAGCTTCATCATCAACCACCAGAACATGCATCTGTTTCATGCCGCGCTCCTAGACATTGTTCTCTGAAAATACTTCATTTACGGGGAGGAAGACAATTGCAGATGAACCTGTTCCGGGATGGCTTTCAATATGCAGTTTGCCCTGATGTTCGCTCACAATTGAATTGCACAATGAAAGACCCAGTCCTGTTCCCTTACCCGGCTCTTTGGTAGTAAAAAATGGCTCCAGCGCGTGTTCCAAGGTCTGCTCATCCATACCGATGCCATTGTCCTTTATCTCTATCTCGATACCGTTCTTAACAACACGTGTAATGACTTCAACCCTTGGTTGTTGATCATCGGTATTGCAGGCATCCAGTCCGTTGATTATCAGGTTCACCAATACCTGTGTTATCTGATCCGGTACCGCTTCCACGGCAGGGAGTTGATTGTCGAAAGTCTGTTTGATTTCCATCTTTCGGTAACGGTGGTCGTAACTCAGGAGTCGGGTTGTGCTCCTGATCAAACCGTTGATGTCGGTCAATTCCCGATTGCGAATTCTAGGTGAGGCAAAATCCGCAATATCACGGGTTATCTTTGAGAGCCGTTCGGTGTGCTCTTCGATCATCTGTAGATTACGGCTGACAACTTTTGGAAAGTCGATCGGTTCACCACTCTGTTGTCCCTTCCATCCACTGGCGGAGCGCATATCATCCGCAGCCCCTGCAATGGCGGCAATCGGATTACCCACCTCGTGCAGGATGCCGGCAGCCAACTGACCGATAGCTGCCATTTTTTCCTGGTGATAGTACTGCTGCCTGGTACGCTCCAACTCTTGAGCTGCTTTTTTGTTCTCGCTGATGTCCCTGACCACCGCAACCAACCGTTTTTCCTGTCCGAACTGTAAATCACCCACCCAGAGGTCGACTGGAAAGAGCTTGTCACCCTGCTTTTGAGCACAATACTCACTTTCACCCTGATTTGTGCTTCTGAGCAAAACCTCACGTTCTTCTGAAAAGAGCGATTCAAAACTTTTGCCGATGATCTCCCCTTGTGGGTAGTTGAACATGCCCAATGCAGCCATATTGGCGGATTCCACCCGTCCGCTGGTGTCGAGGGTAAAAATGGCATCGGGTATATGGTCGAGAATGGCTTGCAGTCTGGCTTCACTCTGCGCCAGATTCTGTTTCGCATGAACAAGTTCACTGACATCATGCTGCACTTCGATGATCCCCTGCAATTCACCTTTTCTATCATAGAGAGGTGTCGATATCACATCGACGATGATTGGATTATCATCTGCATCATAGTGTTTGTGCTGCACAGTGGCAGTCGATTGACTGCGCATAACTTCCTGGAAGGAACAGGGGTGCTCAATTCCGCTACAAGGCGTATCGCGACGGTGGGATATCTGGTAGCAGTAGGTCATTTTCTCCTTGGGTGTATTCACATTGATCAAACCCTTAGCCGCCTTATTCATCAGCGAGATTTCCAGATCCTTCTTGATGACGAATAATGGGTTGGCAATGCCATCGATGACCGATTGCAGAAAATAGTGTGATGACTCGAGCTCTTCGGTGCGCGCTTCTACCCGCGATTCCAGGTCCGTACGGTGATCTTCCAGCTGGCGAAGATATTGCGCGGTCTGTGCCTGTTCTTTGACCAAGGCAGAGTCTGTTCGATGATAGAGCCAGATCTGCGCCAACAGGAAGGTACCCAGTACAACCAATAATCCGACAAGAAACTTCCGCTCTGTCTCTGTTACGGCTCGCAGGAATGGTGTGACATCGGAATAGATTTCAAAGACCCCCTCGATACGATCATCCATCAAACCGTGTATGGGGATATACTGCTGATAAAGATTGCGCTTTTCGATCATACCGTCGAAGCTGTTGATCTTGTCCCGATAGACCATACTCCCCGAACTGAGACCATTCAGCGCACCAAACACGCCAGGGTTTCTGCTTGCATCCCGGCCAGCTTCTCCCGGAGTTGATGAATAGATGGTGATTCCTCCCAGATCAAAAATCTTGATCTTTGCAACATGCAGATCCTTTAAATACTGTTTCAGGTTTGTTTCAAACAGTGAGATCAGCCGGGAATCTTCGTTGCCATCCGCTCCACTTAAAAACGTTCTGGGTAATCTTTCATCCATCAGATCGTTACGCAGGATACGGGCCAGTAACACGTTGTGTTCATGAAAATGCCCCTCCAGAGTCGTCTGGTTGATATCTCTGAAGACGGCGATCAACATGATCGTAACCGCCGTCATGCCGACCAAACTCAAAAGGGTGAAGCTCAGGAATCGTCTACTCATTCGATCACCTTTTCTCCATTATCGCTTAGATCCTGCCACTCCCAGATGGCCGCCCATGCCTTGCGCCTATGGGGATCGTCATCCGATGCCAGATGCACATAAACGCGCATCGCACCCAATGCCGAAGCCAGATCACCCTGATGTTCCATGGAAATCGCGAGGCCATAGTAGGCGTTTAGCTGACGATCATTCAGTTCGAGTGCGCGATGAAAGTGACGTTGCGCCTCGGCATACTGCCCCAAACCCATCAAGGCAAAAGCCAGATTGACTTCCGCTTCCGGCATCCAGGGCGCCAGTTCCGTAAGCTTGCTGAAAGAACGTGCCGCCGGTTCGAACTGTCGCGTGTGTAGTAAACCCACCGCGTTCAGGAATAGCTCGTGAATCGGGTGTTTCTCCGTCTCATCGAGAGTCACCCGCTCCATTTCAACTTTAGCAGTTGGCGGGGTAATTTCACCCCGGATCAGCAGAGCCACCATCAGGGTCGTCAGGATAACCAGGACGGCTACCCTCATGCGCAGATCCTTAATTACTCTCATACTGCCCCCTGATGGGGGTTGACACTGATGAACGGCACCCCGAAAAATGTCAGAAAGGCCAGAACGAACACTCCCATTGCCAGCATTGAAAGCGCGCGCGGTCCGGGCGGAAAGACTGAACGCATGTGCAGGGTTATCGCCATGCAGAGCCAGGTGATAAAGGCCCAGGTTTCAAGGGGGTCCCAATCCCAATAGCGTCCCCAGGCATCCTGCGCCCAGACTGCACCCGCGATCAGCATCACAGTGTGAAACAGAAAGGCTATCGAGAGCCATATCCATACTTGCCGTTCAAGTTGCTGTGGCACCCACAGATAACGTACAGAGCGGACGAAACGCTTTACTGGCGTGAGCAGCCATATACCAATGCTGGTTGCGAGCAGACAGGATCCAAGAAAAAGCTTCCCAAAAATGACATGCACCCAGAGCCAAGGCGTTTCATAGGTCGGAGGTAAAAGCCTGATACCAGGGTCGCTCTTTACAGCCCAATAGAACAGCAACAGCATGGTAAGTGAGGCGAATGGTGCACCGATGCGGGTAATTGGCACGAAAACATAGGCCAACCCATAGATAAGAGACAGGCTGAACAGACTACTGATCAGGATCTCATGCATGGTCAGAAAGGGACCCTGACCATAACTCAGCCAACGCCAGGCGATGGCTATCGTGACAAACAGAGTCCCTGTCACAACCAAGCCTCCGATCCAACGACTGTAGTCGTTGCATCGATCGATCAGTTCCTGAATCGATAAAACAGCCAGCAGGTGATAGCTAATCGCCGCGAGATAGAACCATAGGTTGTAATCGCTCATAGCTTTACCCTCCCGGCGTCTGCCAGAATCGTGTTGCGTTTGGATTTTCGCAGATAGCGCCCTGCCATGTGCCAGGCTAGACAGCAGACGACCACCATGGCTGATGCAAAACACCAGTAGAGACTCGGGTCATGGAAGATTCGGTATCCGATCCACATCCGAATACCCTCGAAACGACAGACACCACCTTCCAGACGGATACTCTCACCCGGTCCAAGCCTCGTCGTATTTCCTTCCTGGGTAACCAGCAGTAACGCTTCCGACATGCTGTGACTCAGGGTCCAGTTTTCGTCTTGCGGTATGCGCTTCGGTTCGAGCTCGATACTCAACTCTGTGCCATCAGGTGCCGTCCAGGAGAGCTGCTGCATCGGTGCGAGTCTAGGGTAGGAGGGGAAATGGAGAGTGCCGATACTGGCCGTGTCTCCACCAGCCGGCCACCAGCTGACCACAGCTGAAAAGCCCTTGTTATGGGTGACATAGAAACGATTCTCTTCGATTACCGCGGGTTGTCCATCGGTTGCGATCGACGTCTTGCCATCAGCCAATAACAATCGACTGTTTGTATCCCTGCGCACCATCCCCGGGGCATAGTTTATCCGTACCTCCCCTTGCCTGAAGGCGTCTTCGAGCGGCAGCTCGTGAGCCAGCAGACCCTGGCGGTCGACAATCACCTGATGCGGATCAAAACCCTGACCTTCGGTGATTTCGAAATGGCCACGGAAGCGGCTCAAATGACCGTAGGCCAGGGATAACGCCAGTAACAACAGGCCGATATGCATGCCGAACAGGGCGGGTTTCAAGCGAAACAGTGGATTGCTAACCAGTGCGGCGCTCAGATTGATGACGAGCAGCGAAAGCGAAGCAACAATCAACCATTGACTGTTCTGGCTTTGAGTGGACGCGACCACTCCTCCTGCGCCCAGTAGTAGCAGAACAATTCCGGTAATTCGCAGTGATGCCAGGCCGCGTAGCCAGACTCTACTGCGGTTTCTCATATGACGGCAGTTGCCAATCTGCTCGCGGCCATCCAGTTTGGTAGTCAGGGTGGATTCTGGCATACCGCCCCCATCCAGTCCCGGCCGACATCCGGATTGCTGCTGGCAGAGCCGCAGTTGTCCGGGCGCCAATCTCCCGACTGGGCAAAGTTGATGACCTTGAGCTTGGCATTGAAATAGTAAGGTTCCTGGCTATAGACCTCTGCATTGGACTGAATCGGTACTTCGGTGCCAGGCGGCAGTCCGGCCTCGGGACCAACATCATTGAGATTGACCAGCAGTCCCTTGTTCTTCCAACCGTGAGGTACGGCCACATGACACCACATGCATTTCACCCGGTTGCCGGTGATGCGCTCGAAGTGGTCAGCATGGAGGTTATCACCACGTCCAAAACCACTGTCAACTCCACGATCGCCGCCGGCGTAGACAGCGTAGTCGTGACATTTAAAACAGAGGTCCTGGGGACGCCCGGTACCGGTGTCGGCTGACCAGTCACCCTTAAGGATAAAGTTATGGTTTGAACCATGTGGGCCCCAGGGCTTACCGTTATCGCCACCATCCGGCACCACGGTACCCGCGGCGGTAGTTGATCCATGGCAGTCGCTGCAGTACATGGTCTGACTGCCCACAGCGTCATCGAACGGCGGCACCCAGTTACTCGAGATGTCGTTATCACCCTGGTTGCGTTGCAATCCACTTCGACCCGTAGCTGCAATCACCGGATGCCAGGAACGCTGGTTATTGGTCAGATAGTCAGTGTCTGCACCACTGTCCCCGGGTGTACCCGATCCCTGATGGGCGATCGGGGCCTGAAACTCTCTGGCTTGATTGGTGTACTGGGTCAGACCATTGGTGCCGGGGGTAGTCGTACCGATGGAATCACCCAAGGCCGGACGGTTACCGATTGGATAGAGATTGTTGTCATCGTAGCCGTAATCGGAGTGACATTTGAGGCAGATCTGATATTCCCGGGTGACCCATGGGCTGATCGCCAGATCGCTTGCGCCATCACCACCATCGCCACGTTTGAGGGTATAGCTCAAGGGCAGATCAAAAAAACCGGCTGAGCCGTAGACCGGCTCGACACCGGTTGTACCACGCAATACTCCCGAAGCGATATTGGAATGGGCAGCGCCATGTTCGTGAGTACCGGTCTGATTGGAACCGCTGGCATTGAACAGGGTATTGCGCTGTAATCGGTGAGGATTGTGGCAATCGGTACATTCCGCATGTCGGTTATTGAGATCACCCTTGCCGAGGAGAAGTGGATTTTCGCTGAAATCCGCATCAGCGATATCGTGCACCTCAACACCAGCGGCCTGATCGAGACTGCTGATCGGCATATGTCTGGCCAGGGAGAAATCATCCTCGATGTTGGGCACCTCAAGCGAGAAATTCAGCACTGATGAGGCATCGTTGGTATGGCACTGGTAGCAGGTACTCTCAATAGCGGCGGCCCCACCGAGTCTGGGCTGTGTTGGCCCTCCGAGGGCATCGCTACCCTCCCTCAAGAGACGTCGCGATCCCTGCACGGTATGAGTGTCATGGCAGTTGAGGCAGGAGGCCTGCCAGACGGCGATCCCGGACGGAAACTCCCTCAAATCCGCCGGCCCGGTTTTATAGGTCTCATCCGCGACTGACGGATCCGCATGGGCGGAGTCCGCCCAGCGCTGTGCCAATTTATCATGACAGGCCAGGCAGACGATATCATTGATCTCGGAAAAGCTGCTGCCCGGTATGCCTTCCTGAAAACGATTGAGTCTGAGGAATTTAATGTTTTTGTTAGGATCGGTATCCCGTATATGGGGATCATGGCAACTGACACACTCAAGACGATCCGATTCCAGGGGCACCGAAGGTTTGGGATTTTGGCCTGGCGCCCGGGTTGCGATATGGGATTCAATGGCAGGATCCCGCAATTCACCATCGGCCAGCGCCAGTGCACTGTCATAGGTGAATGAGATCGGATGGTCGTTGGTCAGGTCCACACCGATGCGGCGAGTAAATCCACTCAATGCACCGCTGCCGTCAGGAATGGTGCCACCGGCTGCTGTGCCCTGCAGAGAGATACTGGCGTTGGCCTGTCCATTTGCAACGTTGACGGCGCCGATCGCGAGCGTGCCGTCATGACATGAGAGACAGAGTTTGGAGCTGCCACCCGGCTCTGCCGTGGTGTCCTGGGCATCGATGGAGGTGGAGGTGTAGGGTGTGTAAGTGGCTCCGGAAAGCGCCCGATTCCAGAGTGGTGCGGCAGGTATGTCCGAAGCCCCATGGGGCGTATGACAGAAGACGCAAACCTCGGATTCGCTGGTCGCTCTAACCGGCCCAGGCCCGCTGATCGAGAGATTGTGTTTGGTGTTGCGGATGTCCGAGATTCGTTCGGCGTTGAGATCGCCGGAGACAACAGACAGAAGGCAGGCCAACAGTAGATCCCGCCTCATTGGTCCGCTCCCAGAAACTGAAAAATTGAGATCCTGCCATTAAGCATGTCGGATACATAGACTCGGCCATGGTCGTCAAGCCAGACGCCTGCTGGCAACATGAATTCACCGGGCTGACTTCCAGGGCCACCGATCGGCATCAGAAATTCTCCATTCCGATCAAACACAAGCAGGGAGTCGTAGTAGGATTCAACGACATAGAGCAAGCCGTCCTGACTCACTGCGATACCCTTGGGACGATTTAGGTTGCCGATATAGTGTCCCCGTTCACCGATCAGCTGCAGCCAGCGCCCCTGGGTATCGAAGACTTGAATTCGTGCATTCAGGGTATCGGTAACATAAACACGCCCCTCTGAGACAGTAATATAGGTAGGCGCATTGAGCTGCCCGGCCTGATCGCCGGCCTGGCCGAATTTATCGATCAGTTCTCCATGCTGATCATAGATTTTGATGTCATTGGCTCGCGTATCAGCAACATAAACCCGCCCGCTGTCATGATCCAGTGCAATCCCCGTCGGGCGCTGCAGATCGCCATAACCGAAAACACCCTGTGGTTTGCCATCCGCTGAAAGACGTACAACCTGTCCAAGTTCGGAATCCGCCACCAATACTTCCCCATCCTTACGAATCGCCAAACCGACCGGGGAACGGAATCGTTTTGATCTATCAGCCCACTCCCAGACATGCAGTTCACCCAAAAGAGGATCAAAGACAAAAACCGCCTGGCGGCTGACATCGCTGACATAGATCCTTCCCTGTTCATCGACAACTCCACCCTGGGGACGTTGTAGGATTACAGGCTTCTCGGCTCGCGTCGGATCGAGACCGACAAGCCAGGAAAGTATTTTCAGTGTGCGGCTGGCTTCATGGTCCGGTGAAGTTCGAAAATTATTCTGCCCAGTCAACTCACCCGCGTAGGCATAGCGCGGTACATCACCATTTCTTGGCCACACTTCGAGCTGCTCCGCTACCTCTCCATCAGTTTGATTCAGGTAGAGACGTTTCGGCGCCTCCGTACAGGCCTGCAGCAAACACAGCATAAGAAGTAAGCTTGGATATTTCATGCTATCTCGAGGCTACCAATGGCCAGGCCCTCCAGTCTGATGACCACCGAATATGCCACTTTTAAGCCCGTTCTTACCTGAATGACAGAGATCGCAGTTTTCTACAGACCAGGCGACTTCACCGTTGTGGCACATACCACAGAAGCGACCGTCGATGATATCGCTCATGGTGACATCGTTGGCTCCCACTCGCATCTCAAACCCCAATTCGTTATGACAGACCTTGCAACGGAAGCGAATTCTATGAAACCAGTGCGGAAAGATGACTGGCCGCATGCCCTCCTTTTCTGCATAACGATTGAGAATGACATCAGCATATTCCGCACTGGCCATGGTTGTCACCATCAGGGCTGCAAGCAACAGCCACCATCGAATTATTACTACCAATACCATGATTGATCATTGCCCCTTGACCACACCAGGCTGAGTTGCACTGCTTACGCTATGACAGCGATCGCATTCAGTCAGTGGAAAGGCAACTGCACCATGACATCGTCCACAATACTCTCCAGATAAAATCTTTAGCATCGTGACCGGAGTGGCGCCGGCCTTAGCCTTGAAGATGGCATCGTGACAGTTACTGCAATCGAGCCACTCGGTATGTGCACGATGGGGAAAACGAACATATTTGGCAGAACCTGTACGGGGCATGATGATATCGAGATCAAGTACTTTGATGTTGGTATCGGGATATATATTTGTCCTTGGATCGATATAGCCCTCCTGTAGCGCTCTAACCCAAAGCACCTGGTTGCCGGCAGTATCAAACGGCAGTATAGAGAGTGCTGTGACCGGCTCCTGCAAGAGAGAAATTGCAGGATTATCAGGATCGTGAATCCCGTCATCGGAAATCGATTTCCACACCGGCGTATCGCTGTGAGCCGCTCCACAACACATCACTACCATCAGCATCACAAAAACGGAGCCGTGGTTGTGTAAGAGTTTTGCTCTATATTTCAAAAGCCTATCCAGGAATATAGACACCCGCACGTCTGATAGCACGTACGATCTGACTGGTGGATTGTTCCAGCTTTTTTATCCCCTCTTCGAAATCACCTCCTTCTGAGTCCTCTTCTGCCTGAGAACGTAGTTGACGGGCTTGTAAGAGTAACTGATCAACTGCCACCTGAGTTTTTGAATTTATGTTTCGGTCTTCAAGTAACAACTTTACCAACATGAAGTGGGTATCATTACGATCGAGTTCGTAAACATACTCCTCTTCACTGCTGGCAAATTTCAGCGTACGTACCAGGGTATCGCCTGAGCGTAGTTTTTCCACTTCTTGCTTAACTGTATCGTAGGCAATATTCAGTTGCTGTTGCGCCTGCTTAATATTACCCTCTGCTGCAAGTTTGTCCGCCGCTTCCGCATACTGAATAATCTTGTCCGTTTCAGGGCTTGGCGACTGTTTTTCAACAGCAACACGTTGTAACGCTTCTAGTAATGCCTGGAGACTATTACGCTTTTTTTGATAATCACTCTTCAGTTTACTTTCACCTACCTCCCCTGTACCCACCAGTCTGATTGCCTGGAACATGATCAGCGTTGCCTGCTGTAGTTCATCATTGGCCAGCTGCATATTACTTGACTTGAAGTAGAGTTGAGCTTTTTCGAAATGGTTGGCTGCTTGCTCCTGTAAGGCTTTTGCCTGATCACTTCCGCCAGCAACTCGTCGCGCACCGGAAGATTGGTAGATAAGCCTTTCAACATTGTTGAGCCGGCTCTCGACAGCTTGGCGTTCAAGAGAGAATTTCGGTTTTTTGTTTTCCTCAGCATAGATCATTGATATTGATATCAATGTAAATATAATTATGTTAATAAGCGATTTTATGCCGAGGCACCGCATAACGTTATCCTCTTGTGTTAAAAGAAGTAGCCCATCAGTCGTAAAACTGAGTTAAGTTTACCGACAGCCATCTCCTGACTGCTCAAGGCCTCATGATACCGTTCCAATTGTGCATGAGTACGTGCCTCCAGGTGTAGAGCGTCAGCAATTGCCAGGTCTTGTTCTATCTTTTGCACTCTACCTGAATCCGGTTTTTTTTCGTGAATCGCAAGTTGCAGTAACATTTTCTGACTGGCATAACGGCGCAACTCATATTCGTACTCTTCTGCTACAGACTCAAATACAAGCTTGTACTCTATTGTGCGATTTTTATTGATCATGGCTATCGCTTGAATCACCTTGTTTTTTGCCTTACTCAAAACGGTAATTGCTTGACTGTAGTCACCTGCGTCTGCAAGAGACTCAGCGTGCGCCAGTTGATCAACAAAGTCCTGGTTAATCAGTGGAAACGAATCCACTTCGCTCTGCTTTTTTTTGGCGCTATGTTCAAATGTTTCCACCAGAGTCATTATCTCCTCACGGCTTTGGATATATCGTGATTTTTCTAGTTGCTTCTGTAGTGTTTTGCGGTCATGTCGTTGTCTGTAGAGCTCTGCTATCTGAGCCAATAGCCTGTCCATACTTTGCAGATGTAAATCTATGCTTTTAACATTCGATGGTGATACCATTTTTGTTAGAGTTGCTTTCAGCTGTTTCGCCTTATCTGTATCGAGTTGATCCAGCATCTGGTATCCGAGTTGCGCTTTGCGCTTAATAAGGTCAGCGCCCTGTTTCTCAGAATCAACTTCAGCATGAATAGTTGCAGGCATGGATAGTATTGTAACCACCTTTACACTGATCATCATGCTGCGCAAGTACATTCACTACTCCGATTTATTCTTGGAGTGGCACTTTCTGCATTCCGAAACCGGAAATGCGACTTTGCCATGACATACACCGCATTTTTCACCCAATAGAATCGAAGCCATGCTGATATTGTTAGCCCCTTTCATGGGGATAAAAATTGCTGGATGACAGTTTGAACAATCCAGCCACTCTGTATGTTGTTTATGTGGATAAACCACATCAGGCATACTGCCTTTGACTTCACGTACGATATTCAAGTCGAGGATGATCGGCACTTTTTCGGGATCAAGACGATCATAACGTGGATTAATTTCTCCTTTTTGCAGGGCCGCAACCCAATCCACACGATTCCCTGAATTCGACTTACTCAGTTGACTGAACGAGTCTTTGGGTGGTTGTAGGACATATGTACCGTCATTATCAGGATCGTGTATACCATCTTTAGCTGGTGGTGGATTTCGTTTAGACGGCGGCTTCATCAGGCGATTGAAACTGTTTGGGCTACGCTTATAGGCCAGTTTCTTCTGCGACATGACTGCTAAACCATCTGTATTAGTTGGCTGTTCCTGAGCTTTATCATCAAGCGGAATCTGTTTGACGTTTGATCGTGCTTCCTGTGATTCCTTTTCTTTACCTGACTCTTTCTCGTCCGTAGAAATAATTTCACTATCTTTCTTGACATTGTCAGCAGCAGACATCGCCGCAGAATCCGCTTTCGAATCAGTTGCCACATCATCGACATTGACTTTGCCTACTGGAGAGATATCGGCCGAAAATACCGGCATAACATGAGTAAGACTCAGTATTAGAAGCAATCTTGCACAGGTGTTCGTCATTACTTCAACTCCATCATTTAGCCGCTTCTGGCGCAATCAGTTTTTGCAGAGTGCTTTCATGTACCTGGGTATTGATACCAGGTGTTGCCGAGTGGCAGATATTGCAATTTTCCACCGACCAGGCGATGTCGCCATTATGACAAGCGCCACAGTATTCGCCATCGATTATCTTAAGCATGGTAATGTCGTTACCACCGGCTTGGAACTTGAATCCCAGATCGGCATGGCACACCTTGCAACGGAAACGTATCCTGTGAAACCAATGGGGAAAAACTACCGGTCTCATACCGGCTTCATCAGAATAATTATTGATCACCACATCCCCATACTCCGCACTTGCGTCATCGACGATGAATGCGAATATCAACAGTATTGAAAACAAGAACAATACCATTTGATTTTTTATCCGCATCACTTGCACCTCCAAATTGGAATAGCTATCTACAGGGTCAATCATTAGAACAGTCGTCGCACATTCAAGGTAATGGTCTTGGTGCCTCCGTTTTCCACAGAAGGCCGTTCAACCCAGGTTGTTCGAAAATCGATATCGAGTTTACCGATGGTGTAGTCAATCCGATTCTCCCAGAAATATTCACTACCATGATCCTCATCCATATCGTCCAGATAGAGAGATCTGCTGGAGGCTCTGAGACGACTGGCAAAGCGAAGATTTCGAACCTTGAACAAGCGATTGCTGTGAAAGAATACTTCCAGACTGCTGTATTCTGTATCGTCGTTTCGAAATTGTTTATCCACATCAAAAAAATCATCGTCATCAACAGTAGAATTATCCCCCCGCTGCTTTGTGAAATTGACATTATAGGTGATGCCGAAATCAGAATATCGGGAAAGCCGTTGGTTATGTATTGCATTGACACTTACATTCTGGGTAACAAAATCGTTGCGCCCGGAATTACGGGAGTCGTAGAGTACAAGATTGAGATTTGTTGACCGATCCTCGCCGATCGAACTCAAACTGTAGGAGATTCTATTAACCAATGTCCCAAGATCCTCTTCAAGAGAAGAGTTTTCATAACTCAAATCCTGGCCAAACGTAAATGATGCACCGATTGGTCCAAACCAGTCATATTGCCAGGTGCGATTTAGATTATGAGAAAAGCTTGCCTGACCGATCCATTCATCTTCGTCATCGGTATTAATCTCATTCGAGAATCCTGTCCCAATACCATAACCGTAAGTAAATGCTCCTAGAGGACTTACTTTCGATGTATAATCTGTGGTGATTGATTGAATATAGCGTTCTTCATCAACATCACCTGAACGTACCAGTACCCCCAATCTACCTCGTATTCGCCAACGATCATACGGCAGATAGGTCAATGAGAGATTACCTCTTGTCTCATTCTCCTCTTTATCTATGTTGGAAGCCGAGCTGGTATCAAGCGACTTGAAATAAATGTCGCTACGTAATGTCACTGGCAGTGTTGTTGCTCTCCACATCAAGTTTGTAGCCACTCTTTTCTGAGATGACTCACTCTCTCCCAAAATATCTTCGGTATCACTTCCACTGACACCGAGACTTGTGATCAAGCTGAAATTACTCATCGGATTGTAGCTATGTGTCAGATCCGACTGCCAATCCTTATGACGATCCGTAACCAGGCTCCTGCTCCGATCATTCGCCACCATGAGTGTCGTTATGCGATGAGAGCCCCGATGCATATAACCGCTTACTATTCCACGTGTACTCTTTTCTGTATCGCCAGTCAGTAAATCCTTGCGATCGTCATGAAATAAATTGAGGGTGGCGTTCATACCACCCAATTCCGGTGAATAGGATTGACGCAAGCCTAAGCGAGTCAGTCGTTCCTCTCGACCAGGTTCGAGTTGTTCACTGTCATCGATTCGACTGTCCTTGACATCAACAAATGCGGAAAACGGAAACTTACTCAAATGAAACAGATTGACTTCAGCCGCACCAGAGAGAATTTGATTTTCAGTCTCACGACCATTTTCCTTATTCTCCCAACTCGATAACAATCTCCCTTTCCAATTCCCAAACCAGGGCATCCAGATGTGGTTTCGCGCCATCACCTCACCGGTGTAAGCACGATGAAAGGATGACTTGCCGGAATCAGGAATCACTTCGCGGAATCGCATTCCTAAACTACCGGATAGAATGGCACCTGACTGATTAAATTCAGTAGTATGAACCTCCCCGGTCGTCGTAATGAGTGTTCCCGTAAACAAGATCAACAGCCCACCTTTTTTCATCACCTGGACTCGGCCATCGCTTTACGATGTTCCCGATCAAGATTTGTTCTTATTACTACGGCCCCTCACCTCCTGCCGTTGTTCATAGTAATCAGGGACCAAATAATGGATATCCGCTTTAATGCGTAAGCGTCTTTTCTGCTCTGAAACAACAGTTTCACGACGCTCTCTCATCAACAGATCTACAGCGCGTTGACGAACCTGTTCCAATGGATTTATACGCGCATCCGATCTTTCAATCAGGTGAAACAGAGCAACCCCTTCCAGCAGGGTTATCGGATCCGAAATTTCACCGATCCCCAGTTTGGAGATTGCTTGTTCAGCTTGCGTCCCAAGCATTCCCTGATGCAGATAGCCCATGTCGCCACCACTGCTGGCTGAACCATCATTGGAATAACGCTTCGCAGCCTCACTAAATTCCATTCCCTTAGTTATTTTATGTTTTATCTGCGTAAGCTCATCTCGCTTTGTGCGCCATTGGTCGGCGCCTCCCCAGGGTGGCACCTTGAGTAAAATCATTGAAATGCGTGTCTGTGGTGGTGATGTGAACTTATCGAGATTGGCTTGATAAAAAGTTTCCAATTCAGTTTCGTCAGGCAGCGTTACCTCACTCCTGAACTGATCCTGAAGTTGCCTGATCCTGTCGTTTCGCGCCAATCCCTCTTGCAGAATGGGCAACATTTTATTTTTTGCGTCCTGCCACCCGGTTTGTGTTTGCAAGCGTTTGATATTTTTTTCCACTTCATGTTTGACACGTTCTGAGTTGGCTTCGATTCCACGCCGCAGTGCTTCCTGGTGAAGCACCATCTCTTCCACCAACTGCTCCCCTACCTCCTTCCTGTAGGCCTTGAGTTCCTCCGCAGGGGGCTGACCATGGTAAAACCGTTGTCGCGCCCCCATATGCAGAATAGAGCGATAGGTAGATAACTGAATGGATTCACCATTCACGGTGGCAAAAACCTGATCAGCTTTACTCTCACCCTCCGCTGTATGCACTGAACCTGGAAAAAGACCGATAGTCAGCATCAGCAGGACGATGATCACTGTCAGACCACGGGAGTGATCGCCCTGAGACTCTGCAAAACACGGGGCTGAGGATAACCGCCATTGCAATTCTCCGGCGGTTACCACCGCCCCCACACCTAGCCCACTTCTGTGATCTATGTTACTCATGACTAGCTGGCATCACTTGATGTGACATGCCAGACAGACATCACTGTTTGTATTGGCAATACGCAGAAAGCTGACTGGTCGTGCGCTATCTTCATGGGGATCATGACAACTCCCGCACTCCACAGATGGTCCATCAACACCGGTGAAGTCCCGGGTATAGAGAATCATGTCAGATTTTTCACGGGTGTCAGCGGTACCTGTCGCATCGCGGATACCATCACCCGTGCTATCGAATGAGGCCACATCGATCCACCACTGACTGTTGCCATTAATGGTGGCGTGCTGTGCATCATTGAAGTCAGTGTCGGCAGTTGCACCCGTGGAAGGTGTGCAGGGATCAACACCCACACCACAACCACCACCGGCATAGGCAATACTGATCGGATGGTCATTTCTCAGATCGGTACCCAACATGGGAATGGGTGCACCGCCTGTGTTTGCCATCGCTGAAATGGCAACCGCATCGAGTTCCGCTCCTGCTGCTGTCCAGCCACCGGAACCAGGCGCATTGACAACCACATCCATAGCCTGGGTCCCGTCATGACAGGATAGACACGCCAGGGATACTGATCCGACGGTAACTTCTGACCCATCGAGGGTTGCGGTCCCCAGATCAGAGTAGCGCGTGTAGGCGGTTGCAGGACTCGCTTTGTTCCACAAGGGCGCACTGACAGCGGTGTTGGAGCCATGAGGTGTATGACAGAAAACACAGACCTCGGTGGTGGCGGAAGTAGTTGCTTGCGCTGTACCTCCAGCCGACAGGTCATGATCACTTCCCCGTACAGCCGCGTGGCTGTTGGCTGCGAATAGCAGCATCGATACGATGCCGATTAAGATGAGTCTGTAGTTCATTACTCCTCCCCATAATTCTGATTCAACATGATTCCCACAAAACGTACCTTGAGGCAGCAATAACTGCGCCAATCATTCGATTAGTCATTACTTTCAGGGGATTAAAGATGAAACCTGCGATTTGCACGGCGTAAATGGCGTGAAATTTTTCTCATTTCCCGGAATAGATTCCGAAAATTGATAATCACTAATTTCCCGTGATGGCCGACGCTATCCAAAACAGTTTGATTTCTTCATTTTTACGGACATATCAAGGAGCAATCACCTCGAACAATGCCTGGTTCGTTTTTTGCAATGAATGTTTTGATGCGTTGTGAATAATCTTCTTTGCGAAACGTTTATATCAAGATGAGACAAAGAATTGTTGTAGTACTTTTTCTAACCCTGCTGTCTGCCCACTCTCTTGCAATGGGAAAAGTGGTAGATGCAGCCGGGCTCTATGCAGAATACTGTTCTGTCTGTCACGGTGACCGGGGAGATGGGAAGAGCCGCGCACGTGGCAGCATGATCCCGCCACCAAGAGATTTTTCCTCTCCTCAGTCAGCGGTTGAGTTGAACCGTGATCGCATGATCAACTCAATAACAGAAGGCCGCCCCGGTACTGCCATGGTAGGCTGGAAAAATCAGCTAACAAGCGAACAGATAATAGGAATCGTTGATTACATAACCATCACCATGATGCGGCCAACAACAGTTGAAGAGGGTGAACAGGGTCGGCGCCTGTATGCTGAAAACTGTTCTGTCTGTCACGGTGACGATGGCAGCGGTGCCCGTTGGACACTAACCAATCTCAAGCCGCCACCGAGAAACTTCACAGTTCCTGGAACTGCCGAGCAACTCTCCCTTGATCACATGTTGAAAGTAGTGCGATACGGTAAGGCCGATACAGCGATGCCAGGCTTTGCATCTCAATTGAGTGATCATGACATATCACAGGTGGTCAACTACGTAAGACAGGCTTTCATGTCAGAACGTGGCAAGCAAACAGATAAGATTGAAGATATCAACATAAAAATTGCACAAGAGATGGAAAAACAACTTGACCAGGATCTCTCAGGCGATGCATCCAGAGGACAACGGTATTACCTGCAGAATTGTGCTGCCTGCCATGGCGTCAAGGGTGACGGCAAGGGTCCCCGCGCCTATTTCATTCTACCCAAACCACGAAATTTTCAACACGATGCGGCGCGCCACACCTTGAACAGGCCGAGACTTTACACCGCCATCGCCGAAGGGACTCGGGGAACTGATATGCCAGCATGGGAAAAGGTGCTATCGGCACAGCAGATCGCTGATATCGTGGAGTATGTATACCAAGTGTTCATCCGGCCTGGCGCATCCAGAACTCAATCAGCTAACCCGGCCAGTGGGTGAAATGCACGATGAATATAATGAACTAGCGCATCGATCTGTGCATCGGTCAGCACCGATTTCCAGGCCGGCATCGATGTACCTACGAGACCGTTGCGTATAACCAATTTGATTTGCTCGCTGCTCAAATTGGTCATGATCTTTGGATCGGTCAAATCCCGCGGATGGGGTCTTAGAAAAGTGCCGATCCAGTTTTTACCTGTACCGTCTGCAGCGTGGCAAAAGGCACAGTTCTGCTGGAATAGTGTCTCGCCGAGTTGCTCAGTGGAGGTCAAATCGGAAATGGAGGGTGCAATATCGTGTTTGGCAAAAGGGCTGGCGCCGGATTGGGCATCGGGTGGCAGCAGACTGTCACCCGTCTTAAATCCAAGTCTTGGATAGGAGATGGCGACCGATTCCCAGGTGACGGTTGGATCGTCAACCTGAGACCTGTCATGACAGCTGATACAGCTACTGAGGTAGACCCTCAGCCCCTGCTGCTGATTTTCGCTCAAGGAGCCGACCGGCGTGTCCAGGGGAATCTCACCGGTGGCAAAGGGGTAGCTGTTACGAAAACGCTGATGATCGTACCAACCGTTTTCAACTGTATGATAGCGGGTATTCGGTAGCTTACCGACGATGAATGCAGCGCGCACATACCGGGTAACCGCCTCTATCTCCTGGTCCGTAAGAATACCTTTGAAAGGTTTCATGGCAGTGTCAGGACGACCGTCACGTATGGAATGCTGCATACGCTCACGGGTCAGCTCGTTGGGATCTGAAGCAGTGAAATCTCTGGGAGGCGGATTGAGGAATTTGGCCGCCAGGGTCTGGGCGTCTCCCGCATAGCCATGGCAGAAGTAGCAGTGAAAATTGTAGATATCACGCCCTTTTTGCAGATACCCATTCTGATCGGTATCAATGGCAGCATCTGTTAGCTCGGATGCAGTGACCTGGAGACAGCCTAATGCGGAAAACAGCATCAACCACAACAGGTTCAGGTATTGATGTAATCGTTTAATCAGCTTCATCACAGTTATTAATTGGTACTATCGATGAGATATAAACTCAACACACGCTCATACAATGATCTTATAGTAAAGGGTTCGAAAGCAATCCTTCCTTTTGTAATCCTAATACTGATCGCAGGATGCGCTGGTAGTCCTGAAACGAAAAAACCGAAACCCATCGCCTTTCCGGCACCACCTGATCAACCCCGTTACTATTATGAAAGAACGATATTTGGCACAGGTGCGGTCAAACTCGCAGACAAAATGTCACGCCTGAAGAGTATTCTCACCGGCGCCGACCAGCGTGATGGCTACGCTTTTGCCAAACCTTTCGATATCGCCGTTCACCAGGGACGACTGTTTATCAGTGATACTGTACATCGGGTTGTGTTTGCTCTCGATTTTGTCTCGGGTGAATCCATCATCATTGGTGACAGTGGAGATGCCAGCGACTTGTTCAAGCCATTGGGAGTTGCTACAGATAACCAGGGAAATCTCTATGTGTGCGATATTCATTTAAAAAAGGTAATGCTCTACGATCGCAACGGTAAATGGCGTTACGACATTGATCTTTCCAATGAGATGGACCGACCAAGCGGCGTTGAAGTCAGTGGCGACGGCAGTACCGTCTTTGTGGTTGATATCGGTGGGGTTAAATCGAAACGGCATCGTGTTGCGGTATACGATACACACAGTCGATCACACCTGCGCACCCTTGGTAGTCGCGGTACAAAATCCGGTGAATTCAATCTCCCCAGAGATGTCGCTGTAGGTCAAAACAACCACCTCTACGTCACCGATGGCGGTAACTTCCGGGTGCAGGTGATCGACCAACAGGGTGAAAACATCCGCAGCTGGGGGACACCGGGAAGACACTTGGGTCAATTCTCGCGCCCCAAAGGAATTGCCTCCGATAACGCAGGGAATATTTACGTTGTCGATGCCGCATTTGGAAATTTTCAGATCTTCACCCCAAATGGGGAGTTGCTGCTATATCTTGGTACGCGTTCCGAAACGGCAGGACCGGCCAAGTACATGCTGCCGGCAGGCATCGATGTTGATGAGGATGGACGCATCTATCTGGTCGATCAGTTCTTTCGCAAGGTTGAGGTTTTCAGGCCTGCCGGGTTAGCCGAAGACGAAGGCTACTCCGGACTTGCTCAATACCAGTGATTTGTAACGCTACGCTACATTGCGGCTTGCAGTACATAGCATGAGTGCCGGTCAGATCAATTGCAGGGACGCAGAACCAATCCCCGCCTCTTTTTCGCAGATTTGTCGCCAATTCCGACTCATCAGTGATGTCAATGGTGCAAGGGTTGGCAGGATCTCGTAAACAGTCCGGACACAATCCACCACCACGTTCTGCGGTTATCTCAGACAGTAAAATCCTTTCCTCATTCCGGACAGGTCAGTCCATTGAAACTACCCGATACGCCAGTTGTCCTGAAAGTGCCCTACACCACTGCCTGATTACCTATTTAATCTCATCAAAATCAACAAGATAGTGTTTATTTAAATAACACAAAATAAGTTTTGGGAATATTTTCCCATTCATGGCGTTTATCTAACTGAGGGTCAATATGAACCACTCCCCGAATTTCTGACCTGCAAAGTTAAAAACCAAGATTCAAACAGGAGCCGAGACCATGCGATCGAGCCTAAAACCAAAAATCCTTTATCCGCTGTTGATATCCTGCCTAACCCTCACCGCCTGTGGTGGCGGTGGTGGTGGTGGAAGCAGTAGCACAAGTGATTCCTCGATAACCGCCAGGGGTGCGATCACCGGATTTGGCAGTGTCTATGTCAACGGTGTTCGCTATCATACCAATTCAACTGAATTCACGGTCGATGACAGTCCAGGCGCCGAGAGCGATCTCAGGCTGGGCATGGTGGTTACCGTAACTGCCACCTTGAACGATGACAATACAGGCAACGCCAGCAGCATCGTATTTGACAATGAGTTACAGGGGCCGGTTGCCAATCTTGTTAGCGATTCGGATGGTCAAACCAAAACCTTCACACTACTGGGCGTTAGCGTAACCGTTGACAGGGTCGGCACCAGTTTTCACGACACGACATTCGACAGCCTGGCCAATGGTGACCTTGTTGAGGTCAGCGGATTCTATGATGGCTCACTGGTTCTGAATGCTACATTTCTCGAAAACAAAGAGCGTTTTACCGCTGGTGTGAGTGAAATCGAGTTGAAGGGAACGGTCAGCAACAGTACTGCAGAAAGCTTTCAAATTAACGGGATTACCATCCATTACGACCCCGACGGTATCAGCACCGACCTCAGCCGTTTGACAGGCACCCTCTCTGATGGGGACCTGGTCGAGGTCAAAGGCACACTCGGCACAAATGATGAAATCCAAGCGACCCGCGTAGCCCATGAAGATGCCGCGCTGGATGACAGTATCAGTAAGGTCAGCCTGGAAGGTATCATCACCGATTATGTCGACGACTCGAATTTCAGAATCTCAGGCAGAACCGTTGATGCCTCCACCGCTGTTTTCTCACCGGCCAGCCTGACATTAGCCAACGGCATCAAGGTTGAAGCCGAGGGACCGATTGTGGAAGGAACACTCGAGGCATTAACCATTGAGGCACGCGGTGGGGGCGGTACAGATATTGAAATCGATGCCCATGTGGATGGTGTATCCAGCGAGGATAACTCGATTACGCTGAGACTGAGCAGCGGTAGTGTTACCGTCTTCGTCGACAACCGGACACGCATGGAGGACAAGACCAAAGCGGTAGAATCCCTCTCACTCACTGACCTGGCCAGTGGTGATTTCATCGAAGTACGAGGTTTGCTGGATGGCAGCAGCCAAGTGGTACTGACCGAACTCAGACGTGATGATGCCGACGACCTGGTTTTGCAGGGGCCGGTTGAAGATTTTACAGCCAACAGCTCGATTACCATTCTGGGGGTGACATTCTTCACTTCCGCATCCACCCAGTTTGAAGACATCAATGATTCACCGATAAGCGCTGAAAGTTTCTACAACAGCCTGTCCCTGGGTTCACTGGTAAAAATCAAGGATGATGAACCTGGAAACGGTAGCGCCGATGAGGTGGAATTCGAGGATTGAGGATGGATGATGTGGGCGGCTGAGGGCCGCCCACTGACAATTCATGGAATATTTCCCATAATTTACCGTTAATATCACTAGTAGCTTCACCAACATTACGAAAATAGTGTTGGTAAAACATGAAATTGGAACATATTTGATGCATCAGTTAGGCCACTCATGAGGGTTGGTTTGTCAGAATGGATCCTATCGGCTAAACATACCACTGAGCATTTCGAGCTGATCAGTCTGTGTGGGAACCCGAGGTGGTGACGAAATCACCCAAAACCGAGTAATGTTTGTACAATGAGCTGATTATAATGAATCTATGGCGGACCATTTTTCCAAATTACTAATCGACAACATTCCGCATCTGCGACGTTACGCCCGATCCCTGACCCGGGATCCGCACCAGAGTGATGACCTGGTGCAGGACTGTCTTGACCGCGCCTTGAGTCGGATGCACCAATGGAAGAGCAACACCAATCTACGCGCCTGGCTGTTCACCATCATGCACAATCTCCATGTCAGCAACCTGCGTGGCAGACGTCCCAGCACGACTTGGGAGTCCCTAGAACAGTCTGAGACCGCTGATCATAAGCAGTCAGGGCAGGAAGGCATGATACAGATACGTGACCTGGAGCGCGCATTGAGCAAACTCAGCGATGATCAGCGTGAGATCCTGATGCTGGTCTGCGTTGAAGGCATGCGTTATGAAGAGGTGGCACAGGTACTGAATATCGCGACGGGTACCGTGATGTCCCGCCTGCATCGGGCACGGGAAGCTCTGCGCCAGATACTGCGTGGTGAAGAGCCAGCAAAATTGAGGCGTATCAAATGAAACAGACCCTCACACCGGAACAGGAAAAACTGCATGCCTATGTGGACAATCAACTCGACAGTGCCACGGCAGAAAGTGTCGAAAACCATCTGACGAAAAATCCAGAGGCGTGTCGCCAGGTTGATGAGTACCAGCAGATCAACAGCCTACTCAAACAGCTCTATGATCCAATGCTCGAGGAACCCATACCACCGGCACTACTCCAGACAAGACCTCGCCACAAATACTGGCCGATCGTAAAGCAGATGGCTGCAGCCTTGATCCTGCTGGCAATCGGACTGTTTTCCGGCTTTTATCTCGGCTTGAATCAAACCCTGGTGCCGGTGACGGCTGAGAAAGAGCTCGACCATGTGGTGACCGAAGCCGCTATGGCCTACGCTGTATATGCTCCCGAGGTTCGCCATCCGGTTGAAGTTTCCGCTAACGAACAGGATCACCTGGTCAGCTGGCTGAGCAAACGCATGGGACGTCAAATCATCATACCCCGTTTGGAATCCCACAATATGCAACTGCTTGGTGGAAGATTGATTTCATCCGATGATGGTCCTGGCGCCTTACTGATGTACGAAGACGAACATGGTCAGCGCATCATTCTCTACGCCTGCCACTCAACTGGAAACAGCAGTGCATTCCATTATGCCAAACAAAATGAGGTATCGGTGTTCTACTGGGTTGATGATGCCATCGAATACGCAATCGCCGGTGATATGAGAAAGGATCAGCTACGTCCGATGGCTGAATCTGTCTACAATCAACTCAATTTTTAATGGTGATTGTTTGTCCTTAGCCCCAGCTATCTACCAGACACACTCCGCGACCACATTATTCGGGTGGGCACCTGTTATGGACCCATGGACAGATGAACCTTGGAATATTGCCTAAATTGACGGGCTTCGACCAGCATTGTCAATCCAGTATCCCTGGTGAGATTATCCTAAACTATCCGTACCTCAAACTCTCGATCCAATGCTTAACGCCAAAAAAAGCACTTATGCCTGACCATAAGTCCTTGATTTAATTGGTAGGCGCAATTGGAGTCGAACTTACGACCTCTACCATGTCAAGGTAGCTACAAACCAATGTGGTGATCTCAGAGCTACGCATATTTTCTAACATGCTGTCAGCAACATGGTTCATAGCATTTCTAGTTTTAGTAGCAGATATAGCACCAGATTCTCGCATATGGCTCTGAGAACATGAGACACCCTTAAACCATCACAAATAAAAGGGTTAACCTGATGGGTTTTTTTGACATATGCTTGAGCTTTCGGATTCAATGAACCAGTGAATAACAAGAAATGCAGAGATCATCTACAGTGGATTCAAGTAGATTGACGGCCCCCGCTAGCAATCGTGACAAAAAAATACCTTCATATTTGGAAAAAGCGTACTGGTGGGCCTATTTACACCCCAGGGCAGTACGCTTCTTTGAACGGCAGTGGCTGGTCAACCTGATCCTGTGGGGCAATTTCAATATTCTCAGAGATGCCGTACTCGAGAAACTTGGACACTCCATTGAAGGCAAAACCCTGCAGGTCGCCTGTGTTTACGGTGATTTCACCCCGCGCCTGGCGCAACAGCTGATGCCTGGCGCCACACTCGACGTCATCGATGTGGCACCAGTCCAGCTGGACAATACGCACAATAAGCTTGGCAACCATGGCCAGGTCAAGCTGCATCAACAAGATTCCAGCAAGATGGATTTTCAGGATGGCGAGTTTGATAACACCGTTGTCTTCTTTCTGTTACATGAACAGCCTGAAACTGTTCGTCTGGCGACCATTGCTGAGGCCGTTCGGGTTACCGCCAAAGGCGGTCGCATCGTATTTGTTGATTACCACCTGCCAGCCATCTGGAATCCCATGCGCTATCTCATGAAAGGCGTATTTAAACTGCTAGAGCCTTACGCCGAAAACTTCTGGTCCAAGGATATTGAGAATTGGGCCAGGCTGGACAGACAGCAGGCAGGTATCAAGAAACGACTCTTTTTTGGTGGCTTGTACCAGATGACGAGCATAGATCTTCATGCCAGCTGAGCCATCATTCACCTTTCATTGACAAAACTCAATAATTGAACGTCACAGGTGAAAAAATATCGACTATAAATACAAAGAAGCAGGTCTGAAATAACAATAACCTGACAGCTAAGCGACAACATAATCCTAAGCAGTTTCATGATTCATGACCGCCATCAGCTGTTTGGCCGGTCTGCCTCAATGTATCCCAGGGGGTATTCATGAAAAGCTTACAGTCATGTTTGAGATGGCTATTATCTGCCGTGCTGTTTTTGTGTGTTGGCCCAATATGGGCTGAAGATACTCAATCAACAGCGGATCACAGTAAATTCGAACAGCTCCAAGAGGAGTTCGAGACAGGTCCGGAAGTCACCAAAGCTTGTCTCTCTTGTCACACCGAAGCGGCCAAACAACTGCACAAAACCACGCACTGGACATGGGCTTTTGAAAACCAACTCACTGGCCAGACGCTTGGTAAGAAGAACGTACTCAATAATTTTTGTGTTGCCACGGCTACCAATTGGCCGCGTTGTACCAGTTGCCATATAGGTTACGGCTGGAAAGACGACAGCTTCGATCTCAGCTCAGAACAAAATGTGGACTGCCTGGTTTGTCATGATACCACCGGGACCTATAAGAAATTTCCTACCGGTGCAGGTCATCCCAACTATGAACCAAAGAAGTGGCCACCGAAAAAGGGCAAGCTTCGTCAGCCCCCCGATTTGCAGTTGATCGCACAGAAAGTTGGCAAGCCAGGCCGGAGTAATTGCGGCGCCTGCCACTTCTACGGTGGTGGCGGAGACGGCGTCAAGCACGGTCACCTCGACTCTTCCATGCACAAGCCAAACCGGGCTACCGATGTGCATATGGATAGTGAAGGACTGAATTTCAGTTGCCAGACTTGTCATACGACGGGCGGCCATGAGATTGCCGGTAGCCGCTATGCACCAAAACCAGCGGATGAACGGGGCGTGGTGATTCCAGGGCAACCGGATCAGAATCGTGCCACCTGTGAGTCCTGCCATGGCAGTGAAGCACACGGCGAAGAGGCGAATCCAAAACTCAACAGCCATACCGATAAGGTAGCCTGTGTCACCTGCCACGTTCCAGAGTTTGCTCGTGGTGGCCGCAAGACCAAGATGTGGTGGGATTGGTCCACTGCCGGTAGAAAGGACGCCAATGGCAAACCGCTGGTAAAAAAGGAGGATGGCTACGCAGTTTACCACTTCAAGAAGGGTGACTTTACCTGGGAAGAGAATGTGGTACCGGAGTACTTCTGGTTTGACGGTGATGTGCGTTACACGTTGTTTGGTGAGCAAGTAGACGATAGTGGCGTGGTACCGATCAATCGGATCCAAGGCAGCTACGAGGATCCTGACTCCCGAATCTGGCCTTTCAAAGTAATGCGTGGCAAACAGCCCTATGACAGCAAGAACAAAATCCTCGCTGTACCGCATCTATTCGGTAAGGATCCGGACGCTTTCTGGAAGAGCTTTGATTGGGGCAGAGCCCTGAAGGCTGGTCTGATGGCGAGGGGTAAGGAGTTCAGCGGAGAATATGGATTTGTAGAGACCGAATATTTTTGGCCCGTCACTCACATGGTGGCGCCTAAGGAGAACGCCCTGGGATGTGTTGATTGTCATGACCGTAATGGCCGATTGGCCGGTGTCGGTGGTTTTTACATGCCGGGAAGGGACAGGAACGAAACCCTGGACCTGATTGGATGGTTGATGGTACTAGGCACATTTGGTGGTGTCACGGTACATGGTCTTGGACGGATGGTTTCCAAAAAGGGGAGGAGCAGCTGATGGCAATGGTAAAACTCTATGCCGGCTTTGAACGGTTCTGGCACTGGTCCCAAGCCGCACTGGTTATCCTCATGTTGATAACCGGATTTGAGATACACGGCACCTTTACCCTGTTAGGCTGGGAACAGGCCGCTGAGATTCACCGCTTTGCTGCCTGGACCCTGATTGGTTTGTGGGCCTTCGCTTGGTTTTGGCACCTGACCACAGGGGAGTGGAAGCAATACATCCCATCGCCGATGGAGCGCATACTGGCGATGGTCAAGTACTACGCTTTTGAGATCTTTCAGGGCAAGGGACACCCCTTCCACAAAGACCGCAGCCATAAGCATAACCCATTACAAAGGTCAGCCTATCTCGGTCTCCACCTGTTCATCGGGCCGGCTATCTGGATCAGCGGATTGCTCTATCTATTCTATGGGGACCTGGGTGGTATCGGATTGGAGTGGTTACCGCTTGGAGCGATTGCATTGATACACACCGGTGCCGCGTTCCTCATGCTCACCTTCCTGGTTGCCCACCTCTACCTGGCAATTACCATGAGCGATCCTCCAGGGGCTGATGTAAAGGCCATGATTACCGGTTATGAGGAAGTTGAAGACTGAGTTGTAACGATTATTCGAATAGCTAAGCTGATAACTAAGCTGACGGGTAAGAAAATGGTGGCCTTAGGCAGCAGCGCCTGCCTAAGGCCACATCAGTCTTAATAAATACTTTTGCTCCAGTGGCTGCACGCATTTTTCAGCCCAGAGCCTTTTTTGCATAAAAAAAGCACTCTGGGCGAACCATAAGTGCTTGATTTAATTTGGTAGGCGCGATTGGAGTCGAACCAACGACCTCTACCATGTCAAGGTAGCGCTCTAACCAACTGAGCTACGCGCCTGAAAGGTGCGAATCATACAGGCAGCCCCATGAAGATTGCAAGCCTCAAGGCAACAACCTGATTGAGGCGCGTCTATCGTTCTCCGGTCAGGGGTACAAAAGTGACCGGCAGCAGGTTTGACGTGTGCACCTCACCTGAATGATCCTTTTGCAGCAAGATCAGATCCTGGGTGTAGTGGCGCTTGCCGACCGGCAGTACCAGGCGACCGCCAGGAGCCAACTGATCGATCAGTGGTTGGGGAATCTCTTCCGCAGCCGCTGTCACCATGATGGCATCGAAAGGCGCCTCTTCCGGCCAACCGAAATAGCCGTTGCCAACTCGATAATTGATGTTGTTGTAACCCTGTTTCTCCAGCAGTCGCTGGGATCGTTCGGCCAGTTTCGGAATAATCTCGATGGTGTAGAGTTGATCCACCATCTCGGCCAGTACCGCAGTCTGATAACCGGAACCGGTACCCACTTCCAGCACCTTGTCATCGCTTTTGGGGGCAACCAGATCGGTCATCAGGGCAACGATAAAGGGTTGGGAGATTGTCTGCCCCTTGCCGATCGGCAGGGGACTGTTTTCATAGGCATAAGGGCGGAAGTTCTTTCGCACGAAACGCTTCCGGGGCACCCGGCTCATTGCATCGAGAACGTGGTCGTTAAGCGTATTACGGCCTGTCATGCGACAAGCGTAGTTCGCCTCCGCCTCTATATCATGGAGCATTGCCTCAATATCTGCCATAGTCGACCTTGGGTTACGCCAGTACTAAATATAGTTTAGATTTATTCTATTCTAGAATAACACCTGAATTTTTAAAGGCTTTCGCTAACTATCTATAAAAAATATATCAATTGTAAGTATTATGAATTCGACACCCTGCCCGTGCTGCTCCACAGCAACTCCCCTGGAGTAATGGTTTTTCACCTCAGCAAGCGATGAATGCGGGTATCGGCTGAACCGCCTTCAGAGACCCACCATCGGCATGGAAATTGTCAGGCAATCAACCCTTTCTGCTGAAGACCTTTGATCTGATCCCGAATTCTGGCCGCCTCCTCGAACTCCAGATCCTGGGCATGCCGGTACATCTGCTCCTCCAGCTGCTGCACCCGTTTCGCCATCTGTTTGGGGCTCATCTGCGCATATTCCGCCTCCTGATCCGCCACTTTCGCGTAGCCTTTGGCGTTCATCTGCGCACCGGGATAGGCACCCTCCATGATGTCGGCGATGGATTTAAGAATGGTCTGCGGGGTAATGCCGTTGGCCTCGTTATACTGCTGTTGTTTGACTCGGCGCCGCTCTGTCTCATCGATTGCCCGGCGCATGGACCCCGTCACCTGGTCGGCATAGAGAATCGCTTTGCCATTGGCATTACGCGCCGCCCGGCCGATGGTCTGGATCAGAGAACCTTCCGAGCGTAAAAAGCCCTCCTTGTCCGCATCCAGTATCGCCACCAGCGAGACCTCTGGCATATCCAACCCCTCCCGCAGCAGGTTGATGCCCACCAGCACATCGAACTCTCCCAGTCGCAGATCACGAATGATCTCGACCCGTTCCACGGTGTCGATGTCGGAGTGCAGATAGCGCACCCTGACATCATGATCCCCCAGGTAGTCGGTCAGATCCTCCGCCATGCGCTTGGTCAGTGTGGTCACCAGCACCCGCTCCTTTTGCGCAACCCGCAGTCGGATCTCAGACAACAGATCATCCACCTGGCTGCTGGCGGGACGCACCTCCACTTCCGGATCGACCAATCCAGTTGGCCTGACCACCTGTTCGACGATGGCGCCGGAGCGGTCGATCTCATAATCCCTGGGTGTGGCACTGACATAGATGGTCTGTGGTGACCGGTGCTCAAACTCCTCAAATTTCAAAGGTCGATTGTCCAGGGCAGACGGCAGGCGAAAGCCATACTCCACCAGGGTCTCTTTGCGCGAGCGGTCACCCCGGAACATCCCGCCAAGCTGAGGAATGGTGACATGGCTCTCATCCACCACCAGCAGAGAGTTATCCGGCAGATAGTCGAACAGGGTTGGTGGCGGTTCACCGGCCGACCGGCCGGAGAGATAGCGGGAGTAGTTTTCGATCCCCGAGCAGTAGCCCAGCTCAGTAATCATTTCGATATCGAAACGGGTACGCTGCCCGAGCCGCTGAGCCTCCACCAGTTTGTGTGCCGACTCAAGCTGGGTCAGTCGCTCGTTCAGTTCAACCTTGATCTGATCCACCGCCTCCAACAGCGTCTCCCTCGGGGTGACATAGTGGCTCTTGGGAAAGATCGAATAGCGTGGCACCTTCCGCAGCACCTCGCCGGTCAACGGATCGAATACCGAGAGCTGTTCGATCTCGTCATCGAACAGTTCAATCCGTACCGCTTCTGAATCGGATTCCGCCGGGTAGATGTCGATCACCTCCCCTCTGACCCGGAAGGTTGCCCGGTGCAACTCCACATCATTACGTTTGTACTGCAGTTCGGCCAGACGACGCAGAATGGACCGTTGATCGATCAGTTCACCGCGACTCAGATGCAGCATCATGCCCAGATAGGAGCGGGGATCGCCGAGACCGTAGATCGATGAGACGGTGGCGACGATGATGGTATCCTCCCGTTCCAGCAGCGCCTTGGTGGCCGACAACCGCATCTGCTCGATATGGTCGTTGATCGAGGCATCCTTCTCGATGAAGGTATCGGAGGCCGGTACGTAGGCTTCCGGCTGATAGTAGTCGTAGTAGGAGACAAAATACTCCACTGCGTTGTCGGGAAAAAACTCTTTGAACTCGCCGTAGAGCTGGGCTGCCAGGGTCTTGTTGGGCGCCAGCACCAGGGTTGGCCGCTGCACCTGTTGAATTACATTGGCGACACTGAAGGTCTTCCCCGAGCCGGTCACACCCAGCAGGGTCATCCCGGCCTCACCGTCTCCCAGCCCCTCCACCAACTGTTCGATCGCCGCTGGCTGGTCCCCTGAGGGAGAGAATTTTGAGCTTAATTTAAACGCTTTACTCATTTAGGGATTCTTCATCGTCAATTAATTGGCTATTATGGCATCCGGACATCGAAATCATACTACCTCGATCGACCGGGTTGAGGGCATAATGGATGTCTTTCATTAACAAATCCAATGGTCATCCATTGGGCTGATGTTTGAGCAGCTGGGATCAATAACCGCCATGAATTCACAACTATCAAGCCGCGTAAAAGCCGTAAAACCCTCACCGACTCTCGCAGTCACAGCCCGTGCAGCGGAGATGCGCGCCGCCGGCAAGGATGTCATTGGACTGGGCGCAGGTGAACCCGATTTCGACACCCCCGAGCATATCAAGAAGGCCGCCATTGAGGCGATCAACGATGGCTTCACCAAATATACTGCAGTAGACGGCACGCCCGGTCTGAAGCAAGCGATCATCGACAAGTTTCAGCGGGACAACGGCTTTGACTATGCGATGGATCAGATCCTGGTCTCCTGCGGTGGCAAACAGAGCTTCTACAATCTGGCCCAGGCGATTCTCGATCCAGGCGATGAGGTGATCATCCCGGCACCCTACTGGGTATCCTATCCCGATATGTCGATCCTGGCCGGTGGTGTACCCGTACTGGTCTCGGCCGGTGCGGCGCAGAATTTCAAGATCACCGCCCAGCAGCTGGCCGCGGCGATCACCGATAAGACCAAGCTGTTTGTCATCAACAGCCCCTCCAACCCCACCGGCATGGCCTACACCAAAGAGGAGCTGGCCGCCCTGGGCGAGGTTCTCAAGGAGCACCCACGCATCATCATCGCTACAGATGATATGTATGAGCATATCCTCTGGCCCGGCAACAGCTTCGTCAACATTCTGAATGCCTGCCCGGAACTGAAGGATCGCACCCTGGTGCTCAACGGGGTATCCAAAGCCTACTCCATGACCGGCTGGCGTATCGGTTATGCGGGCGGGCCGGCTGAGATCATCAAGGCGATGAAAAAGATCCAGTCCCAGAGCACCTCCAATCCCACCTCCATATCGCAGGTGGCGGCGCAGGCGGCGCTGGAGGGACCTCAGGCCTGTATCGCCGAGATGCTGACCGCCTTCAAAGAGCGCCACGACTACGTGGTCGAGCGACTCAACAGCATGCCCGGCATCGACTGTCTGCCCAGTGACGGCACCTTCTACTGTTTTCCCAAAGTCGAAGAGGCCCTGGCCGGCATCGATGGGGTAAACAATGACCTGGAACTGTCCGAGTATCTGATTTCAGAGGGCGGCGTCGCCCTGGTGCCCGGTACCGCCTTCGGTCTTGCCGGCCATGTGCGCATCTCCATCGCCACCAGCAAGGATAAGCTGGAACAGGCGCTGGATCGCATCGAAGGCGTTCTCAAAGGCTAATCAGCTTGCATACCGGCCGGATCACCGATCCGGCCTGAAACACAATGGGTGCAGGATGCACCCTACAGCTACTCCAAGGAGGGAGTCCCATGAGATATTCATCTCTTACCTGTGCGTATCGAAATTACGGCTTAACCCTGATTGAAATGATTGTTGCCCTGACGGTGCTGACGATCCTCATCGCACTCGGCGTGCCGTTCCTGTCGACCCTTTCCATAAGGAACGAACAATCAACCAGTCTCAACGGCTTTCTCACTCACTTCTACCTGGCCAGAAGCCAGGCCATACAGCAGGAGCAGCACATCATCCTCTGCCCAACCTCAGGTGGGGAGCACTGCAGGCAAGAGGCGATCTGGAGTGATGGACTGATCATCTTCGAAGACAGCCAGCGGGATGGAATTCTGGGCCCTGACGAGCCGATCCTGGCGAAATACCTGCTGCCTGAACATGCGGAGCTGACGATCCGCTCAAGCCAGCACCGTAAACGGGTGGTCTACCATGGAGACGGCCGCCCCAGCGGCTACAACCTGACGCTCTCCTTCTGTGATCCCAAGGAACGAATCAAACCCAAAGCATTGATCGTCAATAACGTAGGTCGTATCCGCATTTCTGAGCGGGGTGCTGGGGATGCCCCCATTAAATGTGACCATTGATTGTACTTTTTATCGATAAACTATTGACGCTAGGGCTCAGTCTCATTATTATGCGCCCCTCTTGAACAATTCCCCGGTAGCTCAGTCGGTAGAGCGGGTGACTGTTAATCACTAGGTCGGCAGTTCGAGCCTGTCCCGGGGAGCCAATTAAATCAAAGGCTTACACTGTAACGGTGTAGGCCTTTTTGGTTTGGGGTAGCAAATAGGGTAGCAATTTCTACCGGCGTAAAGCTCACCCACAGAAATCTGCTATTAGAGTATCCTTGAAAACAAAGGTGATACCCCACCTTCAGCCCGAATGATTCTTGTTTGGCCTTTCTTCTGTGGTTACCCACCCCACACATAAACCTACCCCTTGTCATTAACAGCCATCCTTTAAACCAGCGAAATGACATCATTGCTGAGTAAGCGAACTCATTGATTATCGTACTCATGTTGATATCCCCTTAGTGACTCAAGTACTTAGGAGTACTTTTCATGAATGACAAACGTAATATGCCTGTTGGAAGTTGCACCATTTGTGGAGAAACAACATTTAATGCTTGCAGAATCAATGAGAGATGCAGTGCTACATATAATGGAAAACGTTGCAATGGTGCCTATGGAAGCGCACTAAAAGAGGAAGACTGGGAAGAGTGTTCCTCATGTAACGCCGTAGGGCGAATTTCTAGCAAACGCTGTATTCAATGTGACGGGGTTGGCTGGATATTTGTAAGAAGAATTTTCTATTGAAATTCAGTATATAGCCATATCTTGATAATGAGCAGTGTTACCGCAATCCAGTATAATTCTGCTATTCTATTCTGCCAATGTTTGAATATGCGGCAACCTTCACAACTAGGGCATCTAAACTAATCAGGAATTCTTATAATTTTTCATGTAATAGAAGAAATTACTAGCATCATCAATATAACTCTATAACTAAAGGATAAAAACAAAGCCGGGCTCTAATGGAGAATAATAATGGAGGTAATTAGTAGTGTCGTTTTGGTTGTATCGGTGGTTTTATTATTTGGATATCTAATCCAATCAATTGCTGCTTTCGTTCAAGCAGCTAATCATAGACTTGTACAGAAAGTATTTTCGCCTCAGCACTTCTTAGATACATGGGGTGTAGTTGCAATGATCTTTTTTATTCCTTTCGTTGTTTCAATTACGGCAAGTTTAATAGAGCTTATGAACTCTCCACTTGCTGGCCTGAGTGCCACTCTTGTCGTATCGATGTTACTTATTTTTATAACTTTAGAATTCTCTCAACTTGGATCACTAAATGATTCTAATCGCATATGGAACAAACTGCTTCTTGTAGCCATTTCCCTAGATGTATCGTCAATAATTCTAATAACTGCGGTTAAAGTACAGGGTGTTGAGGCCTTAGCATTTGTTTTTTCGATTGCGATATTTGCTTTCCTTTCAAGTTTTATGATCATACTCTTTTCATATGTCTCTGGAAAATCCTATGAATAGCCCAGAAGAAAAACTAAAGTTTTACAAATTGTCATTGTTTTCTACTATTGCTTTCCTTTTTATTATGACTATTGCTTTCTCATATACAATTTATGACTTTCAAGTAGGAATAAAGCGTACAGTTGAGAATGATCTAAATCTACTAAGAAGCGAAGTAACAAAAGCTATCGAACTTAGCTCGCCGGAAAACAATACAGGGTTGTCTGATTTCCTTACACAACAGTTCATAGGTGCGGTTATAGCATTCAATGGAACGAGATGCCCATCTGGATGGCAAGAATATAAGCCAGCTTATGGCCGGTTTATCAGAGGCATAGACAACGGGATCAAGAAAGTAGATCCTGACGGGATTAGAAAACCTGGTAGCATCCAAGAATCGGCAACAGCACTGCCACAAAAAGGTTTCTCTGGATTTACAACCACGAATGGGCGTCATATACATAAAAATTCTGGGCAGACCGGTTTTAGAACCAAATATGGAAACAACGATAATCGCGAGTCTCGCGGCCCTACTGAGCCAGCTGGCGAACATAATCACAGTGTTACTATAGATGGTGGCGGTGATATTGAAACTCGCCCTACGAATATTGCACTCCTGTACTGCGAGAAGCTTTAATTTTTTAATAGCCGTAGCAATGTTACTGCGTTAACTCTAACCAATGATCACTTATGAACTTACACAATCTAAGCAATAGTGCTAAAGAGGTATAAGCCTCATTATCTTGGACGCTGGATTGTGTTCCATGGGCTGACTCATCTCGCCAGTAACGAAGTAATACAGAATACCCTGCATATTCGTCTTTGAGTTGACTCCTAGCCTGGCCGACTAGAAGATTTTCAATTCTTTTTCGCCCACTAGCTGATTTATACTGCGATAATACTCTATCTTCATTTGTTTTATGAATTGCCGCTGCCAAAATAACAGATTCAGCAGCAGCTCCACACATAGCCGCACAGGCTACATAGGCATGGGCGCCATAACATTTAATAGCCTCTTGGCTTCGCTGATGAAATCCGATACCAAAACGATCTCGATATTCAGCCAACATCTCAGCGAAGCGACCTGGTTCTGTTGGAACCCAATTATCATAGTCAGCCTCTTCTAACCATTGCGCTCCGAATGGAGTGATTGAATACCCAGCACCTGCACTGCCTTCTTCTGTAGATTGCGCGTGGTATTTGTTCACGCCAGGCCGCAGAATTCCTCGACGGCATAATTCCCAGCCTGAGGCATAGAAAACTGGAATGAGTTCACGTATCTTCATTTCCAATGCTTGCTGATCATTTCTATACTCTTGTATTAAAAACCCACGCAGAAGGTTAGGAATATATATATCATATCCATAAGAGCCGTAATCACCATGATTCGGATCTCGGAGCCATTGGACCATGAGGTTTGTTGCATCTTCTTGATTCATTTTTTACATCTCATATTAATTTATATAGAAAATCAAATCTCTGATTTTAATGTACAGTCAAAATAATTCCCTTGTGTTAGATTTCAAGCTCTGTCTTTTTTCTTAAAATTATCAGGCCTTCCTTGGCCTCATATTCTTAGTTTCAGAACTAATCAACAACCCGATCTATAAACCGATCGATGTCAAAGTCACAATCAACAAAAACAGTTTCGAGATTGCCGTCGCTCCAGTTGGAAAACACATATCGCAAGCGTGCAAACACATAAGCCTTATACTCTTTGCTATCCAGCTCAGAAATATAGCTGGTCATTTGACTTGGCGTTATGTGGTAATACCTACCTACACCGCAGCTCTCCCTAATGTCACGAGTAATATTTTGTTTAGCCAATTCCGGATGTCTGAAGCGACGTGTGATTGCCTTTATACGTTCGTCGAGTTCTGCTTTATCAGCTTTTGATATCGCATTCTGAGGTCGAGAAGTTTTCTTTTTAGCCGGTTTAATCCTTTGCCTGGCGGACCCACACCTAAAGTCTGATAGCTGGATTACTTCTGTCATGACTCACTCTCCTCCATAAGATTCTCAATATTGATATTTATGGCCTCACTACACGCTAACGTTGACAATGTAGAAAGTGCATCACGAAGCCTGAGATCAATACTGTTCACATGAATGTAATGCGCCACATCTGGGTTTCGCTCCCTTGTTGCTCGGTCCTTTTGGTACAACCGCATGAAATCCAGAACCTCACTAATACCGTTAATGCCATTTAAGGATCGTTGCATTAGTTCGAGTTCTTCCAGTGTCATTTCTGTTGCTCCTTCGATTCTGCTACATTCCGTACCCTTTCTCTAGCCTTTGTGCAAAATGGCTCAATCTGTTCATTAGCAGATTGCACACCACGACGAAGAATGACCATGACATCACTCCATGCGGCCTGGTCCATAGGCTCCCCGTATGGGGTCACATCAAGATCAAAGGTTGATGTGTAGAGTACGGTCAATAGAGACTGTGTCTCGAATAATTGCTGCTGGGCATTCAAGAGCGCTTGGTCAAGTGAAGCTTGATTATGGCAAGATCTGGTCATGATGACCTCCTGTAAGTTTAGTAGTGCCACCAAGTGAGGGTGACGGGACTCAACTACCGCTTACAGGCGGCTGGGCTTATTTCCCGAAGGTCTTGTATTCGGCCCTATTATCCCGTCATAGGAAATCGCTAGCACCTGGTTACAGGCACAAAAAAACCGCAAATCTGACGGGTGCGGGAACCGCTGTAAGTTTAGTAGTATCTAAATTATAGAGTTGTCGTTTGAAATATCAAGCGCTAGGCCTTTTGCTTTTTTGATGTCGCTAGTTTTACTAATTCGGCAAGTCTGTCTGCCGGTGTTATCAGTGTACGTGATCCACCAGTATGGGCTATCTGGTCTGCGGTTAGATATCGTTTTCTCCTCTGTTTGCTCTCTACGAACTGTGTCTTACTGCTTACATAATTACACAAAGCTTCATATGGAATACCCACTCGCCCACCAATCTTGATAAACGGTAGATCACCCTTTGCCACCAGACGACGGACAGTACGCTCACTGATTCCCATTAAGATCTTGCCTGCTTCAGCGTATGTGACAACCAGTTGTCTTTGAAATAAGTCTTCCATTGACAGTACCGATACCTAAATTTAAACTAGACTCTTAGAACCTCTCGTGAACTGAACCACCTAGGGCAATTGTAGCCGGACGGTCGTAGATCATGAGAGGTTTTGTCGTTTTACTCATGGATAAAACTCTAATATTGGCTCATAGACTTCGATCTCTCCTTCATTAAACTGCTAACTTTTCAAGCTGCCACAGACCCAGTAGATCGTTAACTACTGTTTTTATTGGCTTTTTTATATCGACCTCGTTGCAATTGATTTGCACTTACCATTTCCCTAAACTTTAAACAGGAGATCAGGGAATACCTGACCCTAATAAGGCTTGCCAGCCCCTCGGGCTTCTAACCCGAGTTCATGTTGGTAGGCCTTTTCTTTTTGGTTTATGCTGTTATTAGACTTAGCGCCCTGTTCTGAGGGAGGCTCAGAAACACTAGGACTACCGCCGCCGATACTCCCGGTGGTCTGCGCTGAGTCTACTTCGAAATCGGTAATCAGCCATGAGCCCGTTGACAAGCTCTTGGCCTGTAGCTACTCTCTCAGTGAACCCCTCGTGGTCTGAACCACCCATGGCAATTGGAGCCGGACGGTCGTATTCCATGCGGGGTTTTCTTTTTTGTCCTTCTTTTTTTCCTTATCGCTACATTTGGTTTTTAAGCCCTCCCTTTCCTATATACTCCCCAGGATCTCTTGCGACTCCTCTGGAGTCATTGGATCGATGCCCGGCGCAATACTGATCGTATTACTCTTCTGTTCCTGGTGATGGTCCTTTAGGATCTACCTGCTCAGTAGATCGACCTTCAGATTCTTTAGCTTTTCTTTCTGCTCGCCTGCGAAGGATCTCCTCCACTTGCTGATCTGTGAACGGATCGAGATCCGGTGCGTATTGATTGTAATACTCTTCTGTCTTATACAATGATGTTTCAGAATGTACTTTTTCAGAGGGTAGCTCTTTTTTCGGCTTCCCGTCAGAGCGCTTGTTTGTCACTTATACTCTCTCCATATATTTCATATCTATTGTTTTCACTAGTAACTTATTGTTTTTTTGTTTGATTTTTATTTCTTTTGCTTTTCGTTCGGTCTACACATAAGATTTCATTAGGGATTCAGGATCTTCCTATCCCTACAAGGCTCGCCAGCACCCCGGGCTTCTAACCTGGGTAAAAGCTGTCGGGCCTTTGTTTATCGGCTGTTAAATCTAGCACTTAGGAAGACTGCAAAAAGGAATACAGGATGGCAACTAGATTTTTCTTAATCATAATAATTTTATGGCCTTCAATCTCATTCTGCGATAATCAATCCACACTTAACAAACTACGTACTGAGCCAGCATCAATGTACGATTTAGGTATATATCGGCTAGAGCAGTATATTAAGTCAAAGTACGTCGCTAGCGATTTAGGCATAGTGCATTCCCTTGTTATGCCTGATTTTCGTAAAGAGTATCCTGGTGAGGATGACATAGTCATTACGTTGTACTATAGATCTAGTCTGCTTGAGAACTCACAAGATAAATGCGCAAAAATCATTAATAAATTCAGAGAACTAGAGTACCATTCTCAGCATGATCACTCATCTGAAATAAACTCATTTTTTATGCACAATCATTTCATAAGAAACGGTTATGATATGGATACAAAGGGTGATAGAGATGTTGAGTTCTCAAAGGCTGTTGCCAATCTATTTACCATCGCAGCAATAGATGGTGATAACAGGATTAGATGTTATGGCCCCCATATTGGCAAGGACATTACTTTCAATACCCCTTAGATTAGAAGTAATCATTTTACAAATGAATAGAACGCTCTATTGGTTGCGCCCATAGTATAAATAAATACTATTTACTAAATAGTATTGATAGATTTTACCAATATTATGACTAGCTCACCATGACCGACCTGAGTGAGCGCATTACTGAAAATCTCAGTAAATTACGCAAGTGTTAAACCGTTCCTGAATCCACCGATCTCACTACCAATATCCCTGAGTAGCGGGAATTCTCCGAACACTGAGAGCCCACTCATCACCATCCTTTACACCACGCATTATCTTACATAAACTCATAGATCAAACCCCTACTGACGGCGATGGAGTACCCTCTGATAAATCAGAGTTCTGCTGCACCGAGATACCAGTAGGGGTTTTCTTTGCAACATCAGTAACGTAGAGCCTATCTTTTTATTTTTTCGTGCGGTAATAGATCACCAGGCTCATATTTAAGAATCCCGAGCCACTTTTCTATATCGATATCTGACACCTCGTCTCGCATCAGCATCATTACTAAATCATCTGTTGGTAATATATTCCGCTTCGTGAGCTGCGCCATAATGTACCGATACCGTTCTGGCTTATCCTCTTTCAGTTCCGTAAAGTTTGTGTAGAGCTCCTCTGTCGTTAATTCGTAGTAAGGATCACTGCCCCAGCTCTCATCGTCATAGGTCAACAAGAAGCGATCGATGGTCTTCATTTTCTCGCTATCTGTTGGCTCATGACCATAAGACCTTTGTAGCAGCTTCCATTTGCCAAATTCACCAAGAAGAACAGCAGCTTTTGTTGGTTCATAGGTTTTGCCCATTGCCGCCTTGATCATTTGTATGTCAGTAAGATCAGATGTAACTTCAGGGGTTAATCCTTCGATCTGTGCTTTCTGAGGAATTACAGAATTGCTCACCAAATCTTTATGAGAAAGCATACTGGAGTTTTCCAATAGATATTGGTTGTATTCAGTCCAATCATTTGTCACTTCTGCAGTCAGAGCCAGCTTAGACAACCTGATAAGCGTATCTGGATCTGAATAAGGTCTTGGTGGATCAAATTGCAATGACTTGAGGTTTTTCTGCTGAGCAGGGCTTAGTGTCTTCCATTGCTCCATAGGTATTTCGTCGATGGTCGATCCATCACCTCTAGGTCCAATTCTTACAAACCAGTCTTCGTGGATAGCAGCCTGCGATTCAATCTCAGCAGCTTCCTGTATACGCTTTTCGTAGTTGAATCGCTGTTCTACCGCTTTTCTTACCCTCGGATTTTCAATAGCCTGAGCTTCGGCCATTCCTGCAGAAATAGACAACTCTCGATCCATATAATCATCGACAATACTCATTGCCTGGTATTCATTTGATTTGCCTTGATACTGGGTGATTAACTCTGCTCTTTGCCCTTCTGGCAGATTATTCACTGCAATATCAGAGTTTAAGTAGTCAATAGCTTGTTCTGGATTGTCTGCAGCAATTCTGTCCAGCCTTGCATTAGCGGCCCCAACACGGAATGACTGCGATAGTTTTGTTATATCTTCTTGTGAATATCCCTTTGAGTTCTCAAACAACCCAAGGCCTATACTGATATATTCAGGATCACCCGTTCGAGCAAAAGAATCCTGTGCCGCTTGTGCCTTTTCCGTAATCTCAGCCCTGTCATGGTCCTTTTCTTTGAACAAAGCAAGGTCTTTAATTACATTGCGCTGAGCCTCGATGCGTGGCTTGTATTTCTGGACGAATGCCTCTCTGACTTCAGAATCCTGGATCGTGCTCGCCAGTTGACCAAATCGCTCAGTGACACCACTATTCCAACGTTCCTCCATGTTTTCATAGTCGTTATCATCGTCATAGGCAGTCTTCTGATTTTCAAGATAAATCATCATATCGGCTTCAGCTTTGCTAGCTTGGCTCTTAACCCGCTTGATTCGCAGATCTTCAGCATATTTTGCCGCAGCATCCAGACCAGCAGTCACGCCCTCAGGGCTATAGGAAGATACAGCGGCCTGACCTGAGTCATTACGCCGTTTGATTGATGTTACATTGGGTATCTTGGTCATTTCTTTTATTCCTCAGTTGAGTTCAACTATCTGACGCATTTAGGTCGATTCGTGTTAGAGCAGCGCATCCTTACCCTCGATATGGATATGAATCTGACTACTATCCGCCTCTTTCTCGAAAGCCCTGACTGATTTGTGCTTGCCGAGAAGCTCTATCAGCCTAGTGCGATCAGCGAGCCTGACCTCTTTTACTTGAACTATCTGTTCGTCATCACCCCGAACTTGGATCTCATTAATCTTCAGACTAGTGACTAATCCACGACGAAAGACAGGTGGCCATTCCTTAATGGGTTTCAGGTTCCCATTTTCTTCAAAAATATCGGCAATATCAGCTTGCACATCATCTCTGAGCACCGCCAGGAGATAATCTGCATCTACCAAAATCCGCTCCTGCTGCGCCTTGACCTGCTCTGAGATTGCCGCCTGAATGTTTACTATTGTTAATAGTTGAGACGCTTTTGATCTTGCCGATTTTTCACTGTACCCAGCTTCAATGGCTGCTCTTGTGGCGTTGAAATTGTGTTTCAGAAGCTCAAGAACAAATTGCTGTTGCTGTGGTTTGAGCTGATCGAATGAGCTAGGTTGCTCAGCCAGTCCCTTACCCTTGTCTATTTGAGATAAATGCTCGTTTTGTGACATTTCAATAACTCCTAATATTCGATATCAATGTATGTGGGAATTGCCCTGCCTGACAGCCAGATAGTAAGCATCCTTCAGCCGCTGGCCTTCTGTGCAATACCGCCCTGAGCGTGGATAACAGCAGTGTGTTCTTTTCGCTTCACCAAAGATGTGGGAGTAGAAGGCTTCAAAGAGCTCGGCTACCTTCTCAGCACTAGACCTATCTAAGCCGCTCTCATATTCAAGAATCGCCTTTCTTTCCTCGACCGCTTCTTTGACATCTTCGGACTGTTCAGTTGGGGAATTTGAGCATTCCATGACGGCGACAGTGGCGACACTGGCGACAGTTGAGCTGTTATCCCCCTTAGGTGTCGCCGTTGTCGCAGGTGTCGCCGTCGCAAGACTGTCCAAACTCTCTTTTATCAAAGCTTCAAGTTTCACTGTCTACACTCCTCAGGATTGCCGGGTTGAGGTGTATCTCTTTCTTTTGTCCATCCTGTACCAATCGCACTCGCCCAGAATCCACTAGGTCATTCAAAGCGATATCCAGGGTTAATTTCTGCCTAAGGTGATGCGGGGTAATATTTCGCTGAATCTCTCGGCGAGGAACAATGAGGGTCTTCTCACGCCTGCAGTAGTCGATTAACCAGCCGTCTAACCGAATCACATCCGATTGTTCATTGGGCAGGGCTAATTCACCAAAGAACCGGCGAGCCTCTGTCAGATGCCAGGCTGCAATAATGGAAGCCCGCTTAAAGGCATCCAGTCCTATAGCCCCACTTGCGCCATTCTCAAAGAATTGGAAAAGCGCAGCAATTCGAGCGGCATTGTCAGCAATTTTGCTGGCCACATCCCGCACGTCGTATAGTTCACCGCCAGATCTCAATTCACCTTCGATGGCATCATGGAAGCTCACCCAGGCCTGCTTTGCATCAGGGGTCATTGCGTAGACCGCAGGGGTTAAACCTCCAGATTCATCAATAAGAACCTCCTGACCCAGGATTGCAGAGATACGGTGATTGAATTTTGCCAATGCTGGCCATGCCTCTGGCGCTTCAGAGAATGGTCGGTAACCTTGGGTACTCTCTGGCCACGAGACCAGGAAACGAGCCAGAAACCCCGTACCCCGTGCCAACCCACCAGACTTCTCGAAAAAGGCCCTGAGCGTGGCCTCCTGTACCTGTAGCGCAATTGAGAGTCTCGCTCCATGGACTTTAAACGACTCACTACTCCGCCTTTCTGTAACAATGTCGGAGCCGTCCCACAATGTATTTAGGGTCGCCAAGTTCCTCATGACAGAGTCTTTTGACATCCCGTGAGAACCAAACACTAGTCCGGCCTCACTTGAAACAACGCCACCACTCGGCCAACCTGTAGCAAGGCTCCATTTTAGAGCCTCTGGCGTGGCATCACTGTAGATAAGTCGCGGCTCCTTCGGAGCAACGGGTTCACTGTGCTCAAGATCTTGTAAATTCAGCTCTTCGCCTCTTGTTGGTTTCCCCTGTTTTGTGAGCTGACGTATTTTTTCCTTTATTCCATCTCGTTTTGCTTTCCAGGCGGCATATGCTGCTTTATGGTCTTTTTGTAAGGGTTTGAACAATTCATGCTGCTCAGCCTCATATTCCTTGATCGGCTTCATGAAGAAGTTATCAGCAGTCGATTTACGCTCACCAGAATCCGCGATTGTCAAAAGGAACAATCCAGATGGTCCGGTTAATTGCTCCGCCCTCATAACATCAACATGAGCTTGTGTAGCTAATGAGATTGCAGCCAAAGCACTGGATGCGACAAGAGGTATAGGTGCCTTGGTAAATGACTGCACTTCACTTACCGCCGCTCTAATGACCTCCGGCAGTGCATCTAATGGGTAGGGTTGGGGTTCAAACTGAGCAATAAGGGGTTGCGGCTCAATCCATTCATCGTTTGTAGTTGAGTTTTCATCTGTTGAAAGGTGGGTCACCTCAAACGAAGCCTTAACCGCCTCCAGCCCAATGTGCTGGTGTAGGTCGTTAAAGTCGGTTGCACCCTCTGGCCGTTTTTCACCGAAATCTGGGACGACGACAGCACCGCTAACAGCCTTTGCGGCTTCGGTTGCTTTTGTGATCCCAGGATTCCCTTCGGTGCCTACGTCATCATCTGCACATAGAATTAAATTGATGTTGGGTAGTTTTTTTCTAAGTGCTTGTGCCACTGGCTTTAAATTGCCGCTATTGAATGCAACTGCTACCGCATGCCCTGTAGCCTCATGAATACTTGCACCAGTGGCGAAACCCTCAGCGACACACAGTACTCCATTGGGTTTACCAATCGGGAAATAGCAGCCCTTAACGCGCCCACCAGATAAGAATTTCTTACCACCATTGGGGTCAATGGTCTGAATTGAATGGAGCGTTCCATTTGAATCACGCATAGGCACTAGCAGATTAAATCTATCTGATCTCAACCCATGACCTGAAACCCCCTTATTTAACAGATACTTATGAGCACCTATTTCTGGTTTTCCGTTCGTCCATTGCTCTTCTGCTTTTTGTCTCGCCTGGGCCTTACGATTACGATCTTCAGCCGCTCTTTTTTCTCGAATAGCCTCTATCCGCTTGGCATATTCGTGCTTTTCCTCGGGACTATAATCCTGATCAGTATCGGCTCGCCAGTTCTCGGACACTCCTGTTCGCCAGCAACCGAAATGGCCTGCAGGAATTCCATCACTGTATAAAATGTAGTATCCAGCTGTATCAGTTGGCTTACCATTAGACGAGAATCGATGAAGTTCACCATCAGCCACGAGATCTTCAGGCGGCTCTATCCCGGTCTCTCTCATCGCTGATTCAAATTGATTTAGATAGTCACTCATCGAGAACCACCATTGAATTCTTGATTCAAGCCAATGGCGGCCAATCTCAAGTCATAATTCTCAGCCTTGAGCCGTTCGATCTCTACAGTGAGCCGATCTACTTCTAGTGAAGCAAGATAATCAAAAGTAT
>JAEPDS010000011.1 GCA_016842065.1 Candidatus Thiodiazotropha sp. 'RUGA' | reverse complement strand
GTTCATCTTCTACCTTGTTGTGAGACGAGGTTGGTTATGCCGAGACTGAACTCGCCATATTAGCACATTTTCATATTGTTGCACTAGTCACTCGGTGGGATGGTCTGGGTTACGATTTGCTTTCATCCTGTTGTATCTTTCCCGGGTAGCGCTGTTTTATCTCTTCAAGCTGCTGTTCAGACAGTTCACTGGGCGGAATATTCCCCAATTGAGGGCGTTTCTGCTTATGAAACTGCGCATTCAATCTGCGAAGTGCATCACGAAACTCTGTGGCCTGATCCATCCCTGGCAGGTCAAATTGGTAGTTCGCCTGAGCCAGTTTGTTGAGATGGGCAAAGGAGTCTGTGTCCCGCCAGCGCTCGATCAGAGCTGCTTTACTAAGCGTAGGTTGAGTTCTAATAATTTCAAGTAGTTGCTTGAGAATTGTGATACCCGGATTATCCCAACCCTGCCAGTCTGCGGAGACCTCGTCGGCCACTTCATAGAGATGGGGATGGTCGAGCAAAAGTGCAATGGCGGTGCGGATTGGAGTGGCTGCCTGAGGCTTGTTCGGCGTCGGCTTTGCCGGCTTCCGTTGGGGGGCGGTTGGTGCGTCGTCCAGATGTCCCGCTTTCAGGCCGACCAGCTCCTCCAGCCGCTCGAACATCATCTGCCGGAATACCCCTTTGGGCAGCTTCTCCAGGTGAGGCTTGGCGAGTTGGGCCAGTTTGGCGCGGCCGTCGATACTCTCCATGTGCACCTGGGATGAGAGGTGCTGCAAAAGGAACTCGGAAAGGGGGGTGGATGCTTCGATGCGCCGTTGAAAGGCCTCGCTGCCCTCTTGGCGTACCTGGGTATCCGGGTCCTCGCCCTGGGGCAGAAACAGAAAGCGCACTTCCCGGCCATCCCGCATCAGCGGCAGGCTGGTGTTGAGTGCCTTCCAGGCCGCATCCCGACCGGCCCTGTCCCCATCGAAGCAGAAGATCACTTCCGGGCAGTTGCGAAAGATCAGCTCCAGATGCTCGTGGGTGGTGGCGGTTCCCAGGGTTGCCACCGCGTTCTGGATGTTGTGTTGCGCCAGCGCCACCACATCCATATAGCCCTCGACCACCAGCAGGTTGCTGATCTCCCGGTTGGCCTGACGGGCTTCGTAGAGGCCGTAGAGTTCCCGGCCTTTGTGAAACAGGGAGGTTTCCGGGGAGTTCAGGTACTTGGGCTTGTCGTCTCCCAGCACCCGGCCGCCAAAGCCGATGGTTCTGCCGCGTGGATCCCGGATCGGAAATATGATTCGGTTTCTGAAGCGGTCGTACTGTTTGCCGTTGCTCTCGCTCAGCAGGCCGCACTTGTTGAGCCTCTCCAGGCTTGCTTTGTCGCTGCCCAATGTGCCGGTCAGGTTGTCCCAGCCGGGCGGGGCGAAGCCAATCCCGTAGTTGGCGGCGATCTGTCCGCTCATGCCCCTCGATTTCAGATAGTCCACCGCAGCCGGGCTCTCCGCATGGTGCTTGAGCTGGTGCTGATAGAAGCGGGCGGCCTTTTCCATCAGCTCATAGAGCGGCCTTAAGTCGGGTCCCTGCTCAATTCCTCCCTCTCTGGGCACTTCAAGGCCGGCCGACTGGGCCAGCTCTTCGACCGCCTCGACAAATCCCAGGTTGTCATACTCCATGAGAAAGCCGATCGCCGAGCCGTGGGCGCCACAACCGAAGCAGTGGTAGAACTGTTTGCTGGGGCTGACGGTGAAGGAGGGGGTTTTTTCATCATGAAAGGGGCAGCAGGCCTGGAACTCCTTGCCAGCCTTTTTCAGCGGTACCCGTCGGTTGATGACATCGACGATGTCAACCCGATTGAGAAGCTGATCGATAAAGTGTGTGGGGATCTTTCCTGCCATAGTTGTCAGTTGGCCACATTGGAGGCCCTGACAGCAAGGATAACCGAAACGAGAGAGCGCTGCTTCAGCGGGGTGTTATCCGGCCAGCTTCTGTTTGACCAGGCCGCTGACCTTGCCCATGTCGGCCCGCCCCTGCATCTGAGGTTTGAGCTTGCCCATCACCTTGCCCATGTCCTGCATACCGGCGGCACCAACTTCCTGAATGGCGCTTTCGATCATGCTGGCGACTTCCTCGTCACTCAGACCGGCCGGGAGATACTCTTCGATGATGGCGATTTCGCTTTTTTCCTGGTCTGCCAGCTCCTGGCGATCGGCGGATTCGTACTGTTCCACCGAATCCCGGCGCTGTTTGATCATCTTGTCCAGGATGGCCAGAACCTGACTGTCGTCAAGTTCTGCCCGTTCGTCGACCTCACGTTGTTTGATTGCCGCAGTGATCAGCCTCAAGGTGCCTAAACGGGCCTTGTCCTTGGCTTTCATGGCCGTCTTGACATCATCTTGGATGCGCTGTTTCAACATGGAGGAGTCCGTGAGGGTCTGACGGGATCAGCGATCAGTACTGACGTTCGAACCGACGGCTCTCGCGAGAGACCTTTTTCAGGTTGCGCTTTACGGCAGCAGCGGCTTTGCGCTTGCGTTCCCAGGTGGGCTTTTCATAGAACTCACGGCGACGGACTTCGGCAAGAATACCGGCCTTCTCGCAGGAGCGCTTGAAACGGCGCATGGCAACTTCAAATGGTTCGTTCTCTTTAACGTGTACGTTTGGCATCTATGCTGTATCCTCGCTACTTTTAGCTTCGCCGACGATCGAAAGGCGGGAATTCTACTCATTGCCACCCCAGTTTGCAAAGGTGTGGCGTAAAAAAATCGGTTTAAATCCACATCACTATGCGAATTTTAGGTATTGAGACCTCCTGTGACGAGACCGGGGTTGCTATATACGACCATGAAAAGGGGTTATTGGCGGAGGCGCTGCACAGTCAGATTGCTATTCATCAGGAGTATGGTGGGGTGGTGCCGGAGTTGGCGTCCCGGGACCATGTGCGCAAGCTGCTGCCGCTGATCCGCCAGCTGTTCGCGGATGCGGATATCGGCCCGGAGAGCTTGGATGGCGTGGCCTTTACCACAGGCCCTGGGCTGGTGGGAGCGCTGATGGTCGGTGCTTCGGTAGGGCGCAGTCTGGCCTGGGCCTGGGGGGTTCCGGCGATCGGAGTACACCATATGGAGGGACATCTGCTGGCGCCGATGCTGGAGGCAGAGCCTCCTGAGTTTCCCTTCATCGCCATGCTGGTCTCCGGAGGGCATACCCAACTGGTGGAGGTGCAGGGCGTTGGCCACTACCGGTTGATGGGGGATTCATTGGATGATGCGGCCGGCGAGGCCTTCGATAAAACCGCTAAACTGCTGGATCTGCCCTATCCGGGTGGACCGGAACTCTCCAAACTGGCGACCCGGGGGAGTCCTGATCGCTATCGGTTTCCCCGTCCGATGACCGATCGTCCCGGCCTCGACTTCAGTTTCAGTGGCCTCAAGACCTTTGCCCTGAACACCCTGCAGGATGCGGCCAAAGCGGAGGGGGAGCCGATTTCAGAACAGACCCGGGCCGATATCGCCCGCGCCTTCGAAGAGGCGGTGGTGGACACCTTGATGATCAAGTGTCGGCGCGCCGTGCGCGAGACTGGCATCAAACGCCTGATCATGGCGGGTGGTGTCAGCGCCAATCAACGCCTGCGGCAACGGATTGGTGAAATGATGGCCAAGGAGGGTGGGGCGGCCTACTACCCCAGGCTGAAGTTCTGCACCGACAATGGGGCGATGATCGCCTATGCCGGGTGTCAGCGGTTAATGGCCGGCGAGTATGACGGATTGAGCTTCTCGGTTACGCCGCGCTGGCCGATGGAGGAGCTGAAAGGGTTGTCGCAGGCTGGATAGCTGTATGGTGGTTTGGATGAATGTGAGTAAGGTTCGTCCGTTATTTCTTAATTAATTCAGAAGTGACCATAAAAGCCCCTCTCCCTTGACGGGAGAGGGGTTGGGGAGAGGGTGGAGCTCAAACAATCGCCGGAGCTTTCGGCTACTCCCCCTCTCCCCCGGCCCCTCTCCCACGAGGGGAGAGGGGAGCTACTCTCCCTCCTGATTGCTAGTCTGATAGTTTTTGCGCTCTATTCCAGATCCTTATCAGAATTAAATCAGCAGTGAATCGGGAATTAGACTGGGGTTTTTGAAGCCTCCCCGGCAATCTCCCGGACCATTCTGGGCACCAGGTAGCCTGGCAGTTGTTGCAGCAATTGCGCTTTCAGGGATTCGATCCGATTGGATTCAACTTCGAAGTGGCCCGCTCCGGTGACCCGGTCGAGCAGATGCAGATAGTAGGGCAGGACACCGATCTCAAACAGTCCTTCACTGAGCCTGACCAGGGTCTCCGCATCGTCATTCACCCCCTTCAGCAGCACCGACTGGTTGAGCAGGGTGATCCCGGCGCTACGCATTTTCTCACACGCCTCAGCCAGTGCCGGTGAAAGCTCATTGGGGTGGTTGGTGTGCACTACCATGATGCTCTGCAGTCGGTTGCTGCTCAGCAACTCAAGCAGTTCCGGGGTGATGCGTTGAGGCAGCACCACCGGCAGGCGGCTGTGCAGTCGCAGGCGTTTGAGTTGTGGCAGGGCCCGCAGCTCTGCCACCATCTTGGCCAGTCGCGGGTCATGGATCATCAGCGGATCGCCGCCGCTGAGGATCACCTCCTGGATTGAGGATTGGTTGCGGATGGTATCGAGGATGCTCTGCCACTGGGCCGGGGTGGCGGTGCCATTCTGATAGGGATAGTGGCGCCGGAAACAGTAGCGGCAGTGCACCCCACAGGCGCCGGTAGTCAGGATCAGTACCCGGCCCTGGTATTTGTGTAGCAGTCCCGGTTGTTGCTTGGCCTGCAGATCCCCCACCGGGTCGTCGATAAATCCAGCTCTGTCGACCAACTCTTCACCACCGGGCAGTATCTGGCGCAGCAGTGGATCGTGGGGATCCCCTTTGGCCATCAGTTCGGCGTAGTGCCGTGGTACCTTGAGGCTGAACTGGTGCTGTGCGAGCTGGCGCTCGGCCAGGTTCTCCGGCTTGAGCTGCAGATAGCTGAGCAGGCTCTGTGGGTCATTGAATGCCTCCGCCAGGGCGGTTTGCCAGGCGGGTAACTGCACACCGGGCCCTGTCTCAGGTATGATGTGCGCCGCAATTGAAATGTTTCGTGAGGATGACATGGCTAGCTATAGCACCAATGAGTTTAAGGGTGGTTTGAAAATCATGCTGGATGGCGACCCCTGCTCTATTATTGAAAACGAATTCGTCAAGCCTGGCAAAGGGCAGGCTTTCAATCGGGTCAAGATTCGCAATCTAAAGACCGGCCGGGTTCTGGAAAAGACCTTCAAATCGGGTGAATCTGTAGAAGGCGCCGATGTGCATGAGACCGACATGCAGTATCTCTATAACGATGGCGAGTTCTGGTACTTCATGGATCCGGAGAGCTTTGAGCAAGTGAACGCAGACAGTGCGGCGGTAAGTGAAAGCGCCAAATGGCTGAAGGAGCAGGATCTCTGCATGGTGACCCTGTGGAATGGCACACCGATCATCGTCGAGCCACCGAAGTTTGTGGTACTGAGCGTTTCAGACACCGACCCGGGGCTGAAAGGCGATACCTCTGGCAGTGGCGGTAAGCCGGCCACCCTGGAGACCGGTGCCGTGGTTCGGGTGCCGCTGTTTGTGCAGATTGGCGAGTCGATCAAGGTGGATACCCGCACCGGTGAGTATGTCTCACGGGCCAAGGATGATTAGGTCGATCTGATTTCCCAGTCATGAGCCAATTGGATCAATGGCGGCCCTCAGCCTCCCTTGGCATGATGCGTCGCCGGGCAAGCGTGCTGCGGGAGATCCGAGAGTTTTTCTGGCGGGCCGGGGTGCTCGAGGTCGAGACCCCGGTCTGTTCCCGTTTCGCCACCACCGATCCGGCCATCGACAGTTTCAAGACCCGCTACACCGGGCCGCAAGCCGCGCAAGGTCTTCCCCTCTACCTGCAAACCTCTCCAGAGTTTCCGATGAAGCGTCTGCTGTGTGCCGACAGTGGGCCGATCTATCAGATCTGTAAAGTCTTCCGGGAAGGGGAGTTGGGCGACCGACACAATCCCGAGTTCACCCTGCTGGAGTGGTATCGCCCCGGATTTGACCACCACAAACTGATGCAGGAGGTGGCTGAGCTGGTCAACCTGCTCAGTGATGATGTTCTTCCTGTGGAGCAGTTGAGCTATGCAGAAGCCTTCCAACAAAACCTGAAGGTGGATCCTCACAACGCCACCATCGAACAGTTGAGAACAGCGGCCATCGATCATCGTCTGCCCGGTATCGAGGATCTGGTACTCGATCGGGATGGCTGGCTCAATCTGTTGCTGAGCCATCTGATCGAACCTGGCCTGGGTCAGCAGAAGATGACCTTTCTCTATGACTATCCGGCCAGTCAGGCGGCATTGGCAAGAGTCAGTGGCGATTCACCCGCCGTGGCGGAACGCTTTGAGCTCTACATCTCGGGTGTTGAGATTGCCAATGGTTTTCATGAGTTGGATGATTCTGCAGAGCAGCAGCGACGCTTCAAAAAGGATAATAACCAGCGGCTTGAAACGGGTCGGCCAACTGTTCCCATGGATCAGTGGTTGCTGCAGGCGCTTGAGCACGGTCTGCCTGCCTGTGCCGGGGTGGCACTGGGTATCGATCGATTGATGATGGTGTTGACAGGAAGTGACAACATCCGGGATGTGATCAGTTTTGATCTTGACCGGGCCTGAGTGCAATCGACCAACCTTTGGACCGGGTCACCGGTTGCTTCAGATTCAGCCAGCGGATAAATAGCAAGCCGTTTGATTTCCACAGCGGTGCGTTTTTTATCCGTTGCAGAGTGAACGCGACTCAATGAAACGGATGGGCTGCCGTTTAATATCCTGGTCGCTTTATACCGGATTGCCGGTTTTGTTTGTGCAATCTGGGTTTACGCAACTTCTGACTTCATTCACTTATTTACATATCCCGGTGAATGGTGGATTGATCGATTCATCAGAGGCGCTGCGTTTCTTAATTCGTAACAGGCACTGTGCAAGGTAATGCAATGGCTTCTGAAAACGACATCCGAAAGTTGAATGCTGAACGTATTGAGCTTCTGATTGAATGCAGTATCCAGGCCTACAATGCCTTGTCGGAAAGTCAGATCGCCCAGTGTGCCGTGGACAAGGTAACCGCGCCATCGGGCTTTGAGCTGATCGATTCCTGGAGTGGTGTGGATTCCCTGTTCGGGCGGGAGAAGAGGGTTGAAACCTATGGGGTGGTGTTTCGTACTCGATCCGCTCCCTGGCGATATATCTTTGCTTTTCGCGGTACCGATAGTGCGCTCGACATGCTCGATGACTGTGGGGTGGAGCCACAAGCTTTTGTCCCCTTTGAGTCGGATGCTCCTGTATCGGGTCAGGTCCGGGTCGAGTCGGGTTTTAACGATATCTACAGAAGCGGGAATGGATCTGTCGCTGCTATGCAGACTCAGCTGTTTGCTTTGATCGATCAATATCAGCACTCATCCCAACCGCCCAGTGAGATCTATATAACCGGGCATAGTCTGGGTGGAGCACTCTGTCAGCTGTTTACTCTGGATCTGGCTCTCTCCAGACCGGAGATCAGCGCTGAGAACATCAACTTTGCCTCACCCCGGGTGGGCAACAAGGCATTTGTCGAGTTCTATGCTGCACAGTCTCACCATCCAACCCTGCGCGTGGTGAACCTGCATGATGCCGTTCCCCATCTGCCGCCGACCGAACTGGGTTTCAGGCACCATCCTTCAGCCTATCTGATCGCCTTTCACGCCACGGATATCCTCGGAAAAATGGATCTCAAGGTTGCTCATTCAAGCGACAACTACCAGGCGGTGATCTGCTGTGCCAGCCGCAGCGGTGTCGGGGGCTGCAACAACAAGCAGTTACAGGTTGCGGAGAATCTCACGATCTGTTCTGAGCGACCGGAACGGGAGGATCACTGAGCAAAGCAGACTCGATTTCATCTCCCATGCCATGGGCTGGCCAAATCCAACCCGGTTCGAATCCCCCCCGATAGCGGACTCCGATAGAACACGACACGCTGAGTCACCGAGGCATTCATCATGACCTTGCATCGGGATGGTGGTGCCAATATTAATCAAATCCTTCCTAAACTATCCGATCGTATGGCCGCAAAGCTGACATGGCCTGAGGCTAGGAGTCCTCGACAAAGGGAGCTTCACCACTGCCATTTTTGCAATCCAAAGGAGCTTGATATGGCAATAATGAAAGACGTGTTGGAAGCCGCAGAAGAGGTTGCGGTTAAGTTGCATAAACAACCGGAAAGCTACGATCCGGCCACGCTTAAAACACTGGACGAAGTGAGTCCTGCAATTACCTGTGGGTCGGTTCTTCTGTGTAGCGGAACAGCACCTGAAAGCCGTTTGATTGAAGAGGTGGACCATACCGATTTCAGCCATTCGGCCATGATCGTCCGTTTTCATGATGATCCCCAGCTCTATCTGTGGACCGCCGATACGGTGGATAAGATGGATGATCAGATCGATAAGGAGTCAAACCCGGACCACCCCGGAACCCATCTGCTGGTACTCAGAGACTATCTGGCCAATCTGGATAACTACTATCCATCCCCTGACGGCTCCAAATACCGTTTTGCCTTTGCCGGGTTGCAGGGTGTTGAGATTGACGAAAAACAGCTCTGGACGGTGATGTATGAGTATGACGGTACCCCGTTTCCTCCGACCAAACAGGAGTTCCTCCACTGGATTGAGGGTCAGGTGGATATCGACAGCGGCATGCTGAACTCATTCTGTGCCCAGATGGTGGCCAATACCTATCAGAAAATGGGCTGGCTCAAAACCGACCACCCACCCAATCACTATAATCCCGGCTCGTTTGCCAAGACCGTTTCAATCAACCGGGAACTGACTGGGGGGTTAACGCTTGATAGACCGATCTATTTCAAACTTTGATGGATGACAGGCGTCGACGGTTTGCTCTTGGATTAGAGAAATATCACCCCGGTCGCACTCTTTTGGTGCTTCTGTTTGGCGCCTAAAGGGTTCGTGTAAATTTCTGTTCAAGAGGGTGCTTTTCAACTAAGATGCGATCAAGCGAGGGATGCGCTTTGTTGTTGAATTGCGTTTTATTTTTTAGTCGAGAGCAAACCTGACCTGACCTCGCATGACACTCGATATCCCATCCATCTATTTCGTCAGCATCGTCACCAATCTGTCGATGACGCTTGCGGTGATGATTGTTGCGCTACGCCAATCCATACCCGGGTTGAAGCTGTTGGCCTGGGGTTTGGTAACCAATAGTGGCTACTATCTGGTGCTGGGCGCAAAAGGGGTACTGCCCGATCTGCTGGCGATCGGTATCGGTAACATGTTGGGGGCACTGACCCTGACCCTGGTATTGAAAGCCGTGCTCAGCAGTCGGCGGGCGCAGATGGAGCCGGCACTCTACATCACACCGGTTGTTCTGATGCTGGTCGTCAGTCTGATACTGATTGATGACAGGCACTCAAGGCTGATCATTGCTTCATTCATTATCAGTTATCAGATCGCGCTGATTCTCTGGGCGCTGGTGAGGCCGGGCAATACCTTTGTCGGGCGGGGCCGAATGATCATGTCCCTTGCCTGTGTCGTGGGTATGTTGACCATGGCCTATCGGGGTTTGTCATTCCTGCTGGGCTGGCATGAGGTCACGCCCTTTCAATCCAGAGATGTTTTGACAACCCTGTTCTACATGATCAACTATCTGGGGATGTTCTTTCTCGCCTTCGGCTTTGTGCTGACAACCGTGGAGCAGGGGGCCGAACAGAATCGCAGAATGGCGTTGATCGATCCACTGACCGGGCTGTTCAATCGCCGCGCCCTGTTTGAATCGATGGAAAAGCTGTTCAGTAAAGCTGAAGCGGAAGGTCAGCCATTGAGTCTGATGATCATTGACGTCGATCTGTTCAAGCAGGTCAATGATCGATATGGCCACCAGGTCGGTGACCTTGTCCTGAAGCGGGTTGCGAATACCATCAAGGGACGACTGCGTCAGGAGGACATCGTCGCTCGTATCGGTGGTGAGGAGTTTCTCGCCGTATTGCCCGATACGCCGCCTGAGGGTGGGTTACGGCTGGCAGAAGAGTTACGAGAGACGATGGCGGCAGAGTCGATTATTTTCAAAGAGCAGAAGATTCAGGTGACCATCAGCGTCGGCCTATACAGCTCGGTCAGCCTGGCCTCTTCACAGACCCCGGATTCAGTCATCGCCTCAGCGGACAAGGCGCTCTATCGGGCCAAAACCAATGGCCGTAACCGGGTTGAGGTGCACAAAGTGATGGCAGCGATTTCAGCCTGATTATTAGACCCCCATCTTGAAGTGAATGCTCCCGCCTCGCTCTATGTAGTTGTGCTGTGGATGGTTGTATTGCTGATCCTCTCTCGTGGTGTGATAGAAGGAGAGGTCTGCGGTGATATTCCTAACGACCGGCATGGAGAGTGAAATGGTCCATTTGTCTTCATCCCGTTGGTTGTTATAGGGGCCGAACCCCCCAAGAATGGCTGCATACAGAGGATCGGCAATACGTGCATTGGCCTTATGGTTGGATTTGGCATTCTCAACGGTCAGACTCCACGCCTCCCAGCCAATTCCGATACTCAACCGATTACTCTCTATCTTTTCGGTCAGGTTTTCGGTCGCTGGAAGATAGGGGCGATTGCCTTCGCCATCGTGTCGTATAAAAGTCAGCTCGATCTCAACCCCTTTCACTCTTCCCGCCAGCTCGATCCCCTTCAGCAGATCGTCGCCCTCCAACGGATTGAACGAGCCCCGATAGGAACCACTGCCAAATACCGGGGCGATCAATGTCAATCCATCGGATTCCGGTGTCAGTGCAATGCCCAGAGCGAAGTCGGTATGGTCGAACTCAAAGCTGTTGGCGGGAAAGATCGGGGTGGTATAGACATTATCCTTGTTGCCACTGAGATGCGTAGCGTGGAGATAGAGATGTCGGTATTTAACGGTTACTTCTGTGGTGTTTTCAGCAAAGTCGATCAGACTGTCGTAGTCGATAAAAGAGGATTGGTTCTGCAGGGTATAGTCGTGGACAGCCCGTTGCCAGGATAAGTTGACGTCCAAATGATCGCTATCATAAGCAATCAGAGCGCCTGCACCTTCAATGCTGATATGTTTTCCGCCCGGTTCATCATCTGTTTTACCAAGATAGTCACGCAAACCGATGCCTGCTTTGAAGCTTCCTCCAAAACCTTGCCACTTTGCGCCGTAACGGCACTCCAGGTCATGGGCCGAGAAATCTTTCCATTCCGCGTTGCGAACATCGGAGATACCAATGATGTTGTTGAATGAATCGATTCGGGTCTCACCACGCAGTAGCCCCGGATTGCACTGGAACAGTCCTGCCGGGGTGATCAGTGAGGCGGAAGCGCCCAATGTGTTGAGCTGGTAATCCACATCCTGTCGGGTTTTGGCAAATAATCCAATGGTTGAGCCCTCTGTGGCCTGGGCATCTATTGTCATAAACAGTGTGAATAAAACGAAAAATCTGGATTTGTTCAATGACATGGCCCGGCGGAGTGATTCGGTGGTAATGGCTGGTACAACTGGAGATTAATGAACGTAATTAACTTGGAGCTATCCTACTGCCAATCGCAGTTCGAAAGATAGTGATTCATATCAGGCTGACGGACTTTTTGTGATCACCAGAGGGGTGGATGTAAGGGTAGGCAACAGCGAAACTGTTTTCGTAATGTGACTCTTGCCTATCCCGGATAACTGTTCTATAGTTCGAAACATGTCGAATAGTAAAATAGATGATGATCGGCTCACAGAGATGTTCAAGGCGTTGGGTAACACCCACCGTCTAATGATATTCAAGCGATTGAGCAGTTGCTGTCAGCCAGGCACACAGTGTGATCTGGAGCAGGCCATGGCCTACAGTGTGGGCGAGTTGGGAGAAGGGCTGGATATTGCATCATCCACCCTCTCTCACCACCTGAAAGAGCTGCACCGATCCGGCTTGATCGAAATGGAACGCCAGGGAAAAAGGGTGGTCTGCTGGATTGCCCCTGAGACCTTGAACAGCCTCGGTAATTTCTTCAATGCTGACATCAAACGCTGAAAATCCGGAGGGATTATGACTGAAAAAACGAATTGTTGTGACACCGACTGCTGCAGTACGGATCCTCAGGTGGAAGTTGGTGAAGACAGCCATCGTCAGCAGGTACGGGTAGCCTATGCCCAGGTGGCGATTGCCAATAATGAAGGTTCTGGGTGTGGTGTGGAATCGAGCTGTTGTGGCGTCTCGGACGACGCGGCGATCAACACACTGATCTCAACCCGGCTGGGCTACAGCGAGTCGGATCTGCAGGTGGTTCCAGAGGGTGCTGACATGGGTTTGGGTTGTGGCAACCCAAAAGCCATCGCCGCATTGCAGTCGGGTGAAACAGTCGTCGATCTTGGGTCGGGCGGCGGTTTCGACTGTTTCCTGGCGGCCGCGGAAGTGGGCAGCGAAGGAGCGGTGATCGGCGTTGATATGACCCCGGACATGCTCTCAAAAGCGCGAGGAAACGCGGCAAAGGGCAACTACACCAATGTGGAGTTCCGGCTCGGGGAGATCGAAGCGCTGCCGGTTGCTGACAACACGGCGGATGTGATCATCTCCAACTGTGTAATCAATCTGTCGCCGGACAAGGCGCGGGTTTTCAGAGAGGCCTTTCGGGTGCTGAAGCCGGGTGGCCGCCTCGCCATATCCGATGTGGTGGCGACCATCGAGCTGCCTGAAGAGATGCGCAACGATCCGCAACTGATTGCCGGCTGCATGGGTAACGCGTCGTTGATAGAAGCCTTGCAGGGCTGGATTGATGAAGCGGGTTTCCACTCAATTCGGATTCAGCCAAAGGATGAATCGAAGGCGTTCATACGGGATTGGGCGCCGGGACGTGGGGTTGAAGACTATGTGGTCTCTGCCACCATCGAAGCGATCAAACCCGAGCAGGGCGCTTGAGTCCGCATCACCCATAACCGGGTCATCAGGTCAGATCAGCGATCGCGCTTCCCATCTTGACCGGTGATCCCGGGGTAAAGGTCTCAGACCACTCAACCGCATCCTTGCCGAACAGCAGGATGACGGTGGAGCCCATGTTGAAACGCCCCATCTCTTCGCCTTTCTCAAGTTCCACAGTTTCAGGTTGCTGTTGCTGGTTGTAGTCCCAGCTGGAGACCCTTTGGTTGGCCGGTGTCACCGTACCAGCCCAAACGGTTTCAATACTCGATACGAAGATTGCACCGACCAGGATCATCGCCATCGGGCCTACCTCGGTATCGAACAGGCAGATAACCCGCTCATTACGGGCAAACAGCCGTGGCACTTTCCGGCAGGTGGTCTCATTGACACTGAACAGTCGTCCGGGGACATGCACCATTTTGCGCAGTTTTCCAGCCAACGGCATATGCAGGCGGTGGTAGTCCCTGGGCGAAAGATAGATGGTGGCGAAATGGCCCTCGTCAAACAGGTTGGTCATCTCCTGATCGCCGCCCAGCAGTTCAAACAGGGCGTAGTCGTGCCCTTTGGCCTGAAACAGATAACCCGACTCGATATCACCGGCCTGGCTCAGGGTGCCGTCAGCCGGAGAGGCGATCTCATGTGCCAGCTGTGTCACCGGGCGGGCATCCGGACGCAGCGCCCGGGTAAAGAAATCGTTGAAGCTGCGATAGCGGGTGGGATCGCTCTCCATCGCTTCCTGCATGTTTACGTTGTACCAATCGATGATGCTGCGGATGATCATATCCTTGACCGGATTCAGCTCGATCCGGGTCAGCTTGTGCATCAGTGCGGAGAGAAAGTGGTGGGGTAGCAGATACTGAAGCGCGACGAACACCCCTTCCAGCAGCTTTTGTGGAAACTCTTTTCTCGACGGTTCAGTTTGATTCATGGTTTTACTACGGGTTTGAATGGATCAGCTTGATTAAATCCCTGGCGATAGTAGCGGCATCTATCGCATCGGTAAATAGAGCATGCAGATTTCCTTGCGGGCCAATCAGGTAGAGGGTCGGTTGCCCGGTCTCCCCGGTGACCGCAAAACTGAGAAAGGTCTGCTCAATCTGCTCGACACTTCCCTGCAGACCGAACAGGTTGCCGCTCAGGTAGGAGGTCGAGCTCTCCAGGCTGGCAGCACTGAATTTCGGCAAATAGAGAAAATGGGTCTGTTGCTGCAGCTCAGGGTGGGATGCCAGACGGTTGTGCACCTTCATCAGTCTGTTGAAGGCGGGGGCAGGTTGAGCCTGACCGGTTGGATCGAGCATCAACAGGCTCCAATGGTCGAGCAGCCGCTGCCCATCATACTCCGCACCAGTGTGATCCTGCAGCGTGAACGGTGGGGCCGGGGTGGGCGGTACGATGCTGACTCCCTGGATATCCGGTATCTTTGGGCTCTTCTGGGTGAAGCCGGCATAGTAGGCCATGCCGAAGGTGAGTAGCGCCAGGGTCAGGATAACGAAACGGCGCTGCCGGTTGGACGGACGTCTCATGGCATGGTTTTCGGGGTGTCGTCCCGGTTTCCCCAGTCTGACCAGGAGCCCGGATAGCCTTTGCAATTCTCAAACTCAAGATAGCGCAGCACCAGCCAGGTCAGGGAGGAGCGGTGGTGGGTCTGGCAGTAGGTGATCACCTCTTTGTCCCGGGTTATGCCCAGCCTGGCCAGCATATTCTCCAGTTCAGCTTTCGGTTTCAGGCGCAGATTGCGCTGTCGGTCCATCACCTCCAGCCAATCCAGATTGACGGCACCGGGAATATGGCCGGGAAACTGGGAGAATCTGGAGAGGCCGCGAAACTCATTCCGGCTGCGGGCATCCCAGAGTGCCAGATGCGGGGAATCGAGCCGGCTCAGAATGTAAGCTCTGCTGGCAACTGCACTCTCATCCTCTGTCGCCTGAAAGCTGGCTGGGGGAATCGAACTCAGCTCCCGGCTGCAGGGATGGCCTTCATTGGCCCAGGCGTGCAGGCCTCCATCCAGCAGCGAGTAGCGTCGATGTCCCATCGCGTGCAGGGTCCAAAGCAGACGGGAGGCATTACCGCCGCCTTCGTCATCGTAGGCGACAACGTGGGTTTCATTACCGATGCCGTGATCGGCGAAGACCTGCTGTAGCTGCTCAGGTTCAGGCAGCAATCCATGGGTTGGATGGTCAGATGCGGTGATTGCGGCATAAGCAAGATGTACCGAACCCGGGATATGCAGCTCCCGGTAGGTACTTGCTTTACAGAGATCCACCAGGAGCAGGCTGGGCGCCTGCTCCTTCAGGTGGTTTTGCAGGTCGTTCGGTTGGACCAGCAGCGGTAGCTGAAGGCTCAACTTTCTGCGGAGAGGGACTTCTGTACTGCAGCCAGTGCAACACCACGATTGATGGGTGCCTCCATCTCGCTCAATACCGCTTCAAGGGAGCTGACGCAGAGCAGGATGTTCTCCGCTCTGGCGCTGTGGCCCATCAGGCCGATACGCCAGACCTTACCGGCCAGCGCGCCAAGGCCGGCGCCGATTTCAAGATTGTACTCATTCAACAGGCGACTGCGCACTGCAGCATCATCCACACCTTCCGGAATGGAGACCGCATTCAGCTGCGGCAGGCGGTGTGCTTCATCAACGATGAAACTGAGCCCCATCGCTTCCAGTCCGGCCTTCAGGGCGTTGTGCATTTTGCGGTGGCGTGCCCAGGAGTTCTCGAGTCCTTCGTCCTGCAGTATGCAGAGTGCTTCATGCAGGCCATACAGTCCGTTCACCGGTGCGGTATGGTGGTAGGCGCGCTTCTGGCCGCCTCCCCAGTAACCCATCACCAGATTCAGATCGAGGAACCAGCTTTGCACTTTGGAGCTGCGGTTTCTGACCTTATCCAGGGCCCGCTCACTGAAGCTGATGGGTGAGATGCCTGGTGCACAGGAGAGACACTTTTGTGTGCCGGAGTAGATGCTGTCGATTCCCCACTCATCCACTTTCAGTTCGCTGCCACCCAGAGAAGTGACTGAGTCTACGATGGTCAGACAGTCGTGACGATGGGCCAGCTCGACCAGCTCTTTGGCGTCGGATCTGGCGCCGGTAGAGGTCTCGGCGTGGACAAATGCCAGCACTTTTGCATCGCTGTTGGATTGCAGGGCCGCTTCAACCTTCTCCAGGTCGACCGCTTTGCCCCACTCATCTTCGACCATGATCGCGGTGCCGCCGCAGCGCTCCACGTTCTCCTTCATGCGACCGCCGAAGACCCCGTTCTGACAGACGATGACCTTGTCACCAGGCTCCACCAGATTGACGAAGCAGGTCTCCATACCGGCTGAGCCAGGTGCGGAAACCGGCATGGTCAGTGCGTTTTCAGTTTGAAAAGCGTACTGAAGCAGGGATTTGGTCTGTTCCATCATGTCGACGAAGACAGGATCCAGGTGGCCAATGGTCGGGCGTGCCAAGGCTTGCAGAATCCTCGGGTGAACGTCGGAAGGGCCTGGACCCATCAGGGTACGGACGGGTGGATTAAAGCTAGGAGTAGTCATGAAGAACTGCCTTATTGTTGAAATGTGATATCAAAGTCTTTGTTTTCGGTTGCTGAGTATAAGTGGCGAGCCGATTCATCATCAAGCACCTACAGCCAGACGGGCTATAGGGTATTGCTGGTTCGGTGGCTCCAATCAGTGACCGAATCGTGCTGAAGGAGGGGGTGCCCGAGGCGCGACAGCCATTTAATTCCGACTAAATCAGTCGGCTAAATTCCCCCCCAGCAGCCCTCAAAAACCCTACGGTGAGCTTTGTTTAATTAAAAATCAGGGGCTTTGTATCTGCATGAATTTGCAGTGTTTTTAAGCACAAAAAATCAGTTCTCAATAATGAGACGAACGTCGTTCTGTTATGTGATCCAGTTCCTCAGGGTAGCCCGATACTTGCCGTAATCTATTGGCAAATAGAGCGCGTCATTGAGGCCACATAAATGAAATCATTACAGATCATAACAGCAGCTTTCGCACTAAGTTTGATCCTTAGTGCCTGCGGTGGAAGTGGTGATCCGGAGTCGAGCGAAACAGCCAGTAATTCCGAGCAGGAGACCATCGTATCCAATGATGGGGAAACTTCAGAGGCACCTGCCAATGATAATGGCGGTGATACTGGCCAGCAAGAGAACACCGAGACCCAGAACCCAGTCATCGTACCACCAGCACCGGTTGTCGAATCTAACCCGGCCCCTGCTGAAACCGTAAAACCAACCAATCCCAGCCAACCTTCGGATCCGGTCGTCACGGCCCCTGTTGAGAACGATACAGCCACCGATCCTGCACCTGAAGAGACCGCTGGAACAACCGATCCTGCGCCAGAAGAGCCAGCAGCCGAAGAACCGGCAGCGCCTGTGGCAAATACCGGTGCGGCCCGCCTGAATTCTGCAACGGTTTCCGGTGACCAGGTAATTCTCTCCTGGAGCAACGATTTTGACGCCCCTGAAGGCGGTTTCGATGTTGTCATCGACTCCACCGATACCGGTGCGGACCGCACTCATGCGCTGACAGCGACCATCAGCGGTCTCGATCTGACCACCCAGCACTGCTTTCTGATTGAATCCCGCTACACAGATAGTGCCGAGTTTCTGCTCTCCAACCAGGTCTGTAGTGCAGCTCAGGCGCCAGTGAACGAAGCGCCCACCATCAGTGGTACTCCTGCCGCATCAGTTGATGCCGGCGTCGCCTACAGCTTTACTCCGGCGGCCGATGATGCGGATAATGACAGCTTGACCTTCTCCGTTACCAATCTGCCAGCATGGGCCAGCTTCAACAGCTCAAACGGCAGGCTGACCGGTACCCCTTCCGCTCAGGACGTAGGTGACTACAACAACATTCGGATTAGCGTCAGCGACGGTACCGATAGCGCAAACCTGGCCTCGTTCAGCATCCGCGTTAACAGTGTACAGGTAGCCGCGACCACCGGTTCCATGTCACTCAACTGGACCGCACCGTCAACCAGGACTGATGGTTCCTCCCTGAATCTTTCTGATATCAGCGGTTATCAGATCTATATCGGTACAACACCATCCAATCTGCAGATGCATGTCGATCTGAGCCAGGGACATATTTCCAGCTATACGATCGATGATATGGATCTTGGTAACTACTACGTCGCTATCACCGCGTATGATCGCAGTGGTAACTCAAGCGATTTGTCAAACATAGTTCAGAAGAGCGTAGTCAACTGATAGAGGCTCTGTGTTAATCAGCCATTCGGCTGAATAACAGTGATCCGGAACTCGTAATCCTGAGGATTGATGGTCAATCCTCGGGATTTTGTCTTTTTGGGAATTACCAACGACTCAGGGATAGGCAAATCACTCTTTAAGCACTTTAGTGTTAACAGGCCCTAGCAAGTTCACGCACCATCCTTGGTTTGTGAATACTGATCAGAGGTAGAGGGAAACAGGGTAGTTTCAATCACATTCTCGCAGGTTGTCTTTGGCAGTGAGCTTCCTTATGGCGCGATAATGTGTTTTGATGCCCTACAGTAATCAGAGGGATTTCTGAATGATGGACCATGAGAGGGATGACGGCGGCTATGTATGAGTCGTTTTTTGGATTCAAGGACACGCCATTTCGCCTGAGTGCGGACGAAAAGTTTCGCTACGCCCATAAGAACTATCTCCGCGCCTCCGCCTATCTGGCTTATGCGCTGCAGCAGAGCGAAGGCTTTGTGATGATCACCGGACAGCCAGGCTCCGGTAAAACGACTCTGGTCAGAGACGTAATCTCCGAGATCGATAACGCCAAATATAACGCACTCAATCTGGTGACCAGTCAGCTCCAGGCGGAAGAGTTATTGAGAAAGGTTGCGCTTGAGTATGGTTTGCCAGCCGAGACTTATAACAAGGCAACCTTGTTGACCAGTATCAGCAAGCATCTTTCTGACCTGTATGATCGTGGACAACGCTCAATTCTATTCCTGGATGAGGCGCAGAATCTCTCGGTCAATGGCCTGGAAGAGTTACGACTGCTATCGAATCTGCAAAAGGGGAACTGCTCGCTGCTGCAGATTGTGTTGATCGGTCATGATGAGTTAAGGGAGCTGGTCCTTAACCCCAAAATGGAACACATTCAGCAGCGTCTGATTGCAACCTGCCAAATCAAACCCATGTCGGCGGAGCAGAGTCGTGAATACATAATCCATCGGTTGGATATCGTTGGTTGGCAACAGGATCCGCAACTGGCCGATGAAGTCTATGGATTGGTGCATCAGGCTGCGCAGGGGGTGCCAAGAAAGATCAATCATCTGATGAGTCGATTGTTGCTCTTTGCCGCTCTGGAAGAGAAGCATTCGTTAACGGATGAAGATGTCCTGGTGATCATCGAAGAGTTGGTGGAAGAGCGACGTATCACCTTGGCAGAGGATGAGGCCTTTTCAGACTTTGCCGAGCGATATCGAACTGAAAAACGGCAGCATGAGATGGATCAGCAGGCTGTCGTGCAAAAGGCGGTTGTGCACGATATTTTTTTTGAAAACCGTTCGCTACAGGAGCAGTTCTTCAGTGAAGAAGAGATCGATAAGCGTCAGGAGTTGATCGCCAGTACAAATCAGATCACGGCTAATCTGCTTTCAGCCATCGATGATGCCGGACAGAATATTGACGAAGCCTGGGATCTTCCGGACTCCGACTGGGGATCCTGGGAGAGTGACCTGACTGTAAAAAAACCGCTGCAATCACCAAACCTGGAGTTGAGTCACACCTCATTATTTGAAAGCAGTGAGTTAGAGGAGGCGCGTACCGATGAGAGTGCACCGGTTAACGAACTGTCCGCTGAGTTTCCAGATGCCGATGAGATATGGAACAGGGATTTGGACAATCATGCTCTGGATAGCTTGATTTCGCAGCAACATAAACAACGCAACATCCGCCCCTCTCAGGTTGAACAGACGCCAAAACATCAAAACTCAAAACCCATGGATGATGAACATCGCTGGGGTGGTGTATGGTTTATGTCGAGTGGTAGAGGTGAGAACTCATCGGCCAGCAACAACAGTCCGGTTGAACGTAACCCTAAAGCCGTCGTGCAATCCTCTCTGCCATCAGATCGGGTGGTCAACCGTATCAATGTTGAAGAGAATCTGAGTATGCCCTCGATGTGGGTTGATGCTTGTCCGGATGTGGCGATGGCAGGGCTCTCCACACAGCCGTCTGCCAAACCACCTCAACATAAACTGGGTCGATTCATGTTCCGCTCGGTATCCTGGCTGGGCATTATTCTATTGGTCGCCTTGTTGTATGGCCTTTTCGCCAAGCAGATCAATCAATCCTTGAGTGATTTACAGGGGAAGATAACTGGTACGGAGGTTGTGGAACAGCAGATACCCAAAGTCTTGGAAGATGTGACGACGGTGGGTTTGTCACAGAAAGATTCGAATCAACAGATGTTACAAACAATAGATGAAGAGCGTGGTGGGGAGTATGCTCGGCAAGATGATGATGAGTCATTGACTCTTCAGCAGAGCGATATCAGTCACTATCCTCAGGATCTCTCTGGAGAGGTGTCAGAAACCATTGAGGTGGCGACACGCTATGCAGTCTTCTTTGAGTTTAACAAAGCCTCGATACCAACTGAGTACATCGCTTTATTAAAAGCGGTTCAATATAAGATGCTGACTGAAGAAGCGACCTTTCTCAGGATCATCGGATATGCAGATACACAGGGCGACAGGCAATATAATTATCAGCTCTCTTTAAAGCGGGCGGATGAGGTAAAACACTATTTTATCAAACGTGGCATCTCCGGTAGTCGACTGCATGTGGCTGCCGTTGGAACGGCTGAGGATGAGATCAAGGTTCTGACACTGAGTGAATCTGCAAAACGAAGACGGGTTGAGATGATTCTGTTTCCGAAGTGAGCCTGTTCTGAACATTGAATATTGTTTAAAAAATTCGCTTACGGATGTTTGGTTGAATATTTGTAACCCACTTTGCAAAAGCTCAAGGTATGGGATTTTACTTATTGTTTAGAATCAATATAAGTGATAGCGTCCTTAAGCAGATGCAAGGGAAGAAATTGCATCTATATCAACAATCATTTAAGGATGAAGATAATGAAGAAGTTACTTATACGTTCAATTGCCTTGGTTGCCTTTCTGGCATTTTCAACGGTAGGTGCTCAGGCGGCGTCGTATGATGCAGGTGTCTTTTCCGGTCATGGAGATAGCTATGGAACTCCTCAGCCGAATGGAAATTTTCTTGATTCCTACAGTCTGACTGTGGACGCTGCATCACTTGATATTACGATTGCCGGTACTCACGAAGGCATGTTTGGTGATGACCTGTTGTTAACCAACATCACCACAAATGAGCAGTATCACCTGGGTACCTCATTCGCCGAGACTCTGAGTCTTGGTGCCGGAGACTACATCTTTACCATTTCCGGTTTTGCTCTTAATGCAATCGATACCAAAATAAGCTCAGACTACGATCTAACCATGAGTGCAGTACCGCTTCCAGCGGCTGCCTGGTTGTTTGGTTCTGCTCTCCTCGGCTTCGTCTCATACAGCAGACGTCGAAAAGTATAAGAAATTCCGAAATTCATAGCATTTCGGCAAGGCCATGGAGGGTCTTCCTCCATGGCTTTTTTATATCTCCCTGAGACCTTCCGATGGTTCTATGTGAGCTGCTTTGTATCCAGCCAGGGATGCGGCAAAGATGGAGGAACCCAGGGTCAGTAGAAGGGCTATCAGCAAATGTTCCGGCAGCAGATGGCAGACTTTTTCATTGTTGTTGAGTTGTGAGGCGAACATCTGATTGATGGTGATGCTGACGCCAAAATAGATCAGGCTGGCACAGAGCCAACCTAGTACCGCAGTGAAGCTCGATTGTAAGACCGGGAACCATACGATCTCTGCCGTGCGGAAGCCAACCAATCGCAACACACTCAACTCTTTGCGTTTGCGATCCACATTGGCCCACAGGCTGGCTCCCAGGGAGAGGGAGAATCCTATTAGGCCAATGATTGCGATCAACCAGAATACCAGGCTTAAATTACGGTCCATGTTGCGTACGATCTCGATATCCGCCGCACGGGTTCTGACCTCGATGCCGATATTGTCCAGTGCATCACTGATCCGGCCCACATTGTAGATCGAGTCTGTATAAAGACGAAAACTTGGGTACTTGCGACTGCCTGGATCCACCTCATTGCCTTGCCAGCCGAATTCTGCGACAGCCCGACCATCTCTGAAATCCTCCGCACTTTCGACCAGGCCGATCGGGGCAAATGCACCATCTCGGGCAAAGCTGGCAGTCGACGCAATATCCACGACTTTGAGTGTCAGGTGGACCCGTTCACTGCGTCCTTTGAAACGCCGTGCCAGGCTGCCGGCGATTTCGTCACCGACTTTTACATTCAGCTTTTTTGCTGCGTTGCTGGAGAGTACCAGTTCGGTCGCAGACGCTGGGATTTGCTTGTTTTTCAGCAAAGGATCACCACTGCCGGTCGGGATCATCTCCACCGAAACGATGCGTTTTGCGGTTTCACTTTTCAGATCTATGGTGGCGGCAATGGCTCTTGTTCTCGGCACGATGAACTGAACTTCCGGTCGTTCATTCAACTGCTCGATCCAGGCTTGGTCATACCGACCACTGCCGATGGGTCGGATCTCCCGGTTACGGGGATCCTCGATCAGATTGTTGAGCATACTGCCGACAATGCCGAATTTAAGGGCGAACAGAATCAGCATCGGTCCGAGCACTGCGGCGAGGGCCAGAATGAAGAAACCGGACATCTGCCACTCGTTGCGGTAGTCCTTGCCGGCCAGCCAGATGATATCTTTGAGTCGATGTTGCATCAGCCGCTCACCACGGTTTCTGTCATGGATCCATCCTCTTTGCGCTCCGTATGGTGTTCCAGGTGCCGCAGACCCAGTCGGTTGATGTGACGCCAGGCATGGCTGGCCAGGATGACAGTGATATGTAACTCATCCACCAGCTCGATAAACAGTGACATGATCCGTTCAGCGGCGATGGGATCGAGTGAGGCTGTCGGTTCATCGGCGATTACAATGGAGGGTCGATGAGCCAGTGCCCGGCCGATGGCGACCCGCTGGCGTTCGCCGACAGAGAGTTTGTGGGGCAGCTTGTCCAGGTGTTGTCTGATCCCCAGGTCCTTGGTCAGCTCTTCAACCAGGCCATCGTCATTCATATCGAGCAGGCGACGGGAGAGGTTGATATTCTCCCGTACCGTGAGATAGGGCAACAGGCCTCCGGTCTGCATCACATAACCGATACGCTGACGACGCAGATCACCCAACTGGTTGAGGCGCTTTTTTAGCCAAAGCTTGGTGATATCAACCGGCTCTGCTCCCTGTTCTGGACGAAAGCGGAATGAGCCGATCTCGGTTGGGCGCAACACCATCGACAACATGTCGAGCAGGGTGCTTTTACCACAGCCGCTTTCGCCGATCAGTGCAATCTTCTCTCCCAGCGCAATCTGCAGACTGGGCACACGAAGACGAAAGGCGGTGCCTTCGGCCTCGCGGGTTTTGATTACATCACGCAGGTGATAGATAAGGACGCGATCACCTGTCAGGCTCGCTCCTGCTTGAGCTTCAGGATTTACCATTAGGGTTATTCGTGGGTTAAGGCAACATTTCCAGACCGATTGGAAATACGGAGTCTCCAGAGACCGGACCGCCATCCAGCGAGACCCAGAGATCGGTGTGGTCGTGCAGAACCTGGTAGTAGTTTATCTTCTCTTCCAGTCGATTGATGAACTCAATCTGGTCTTTGGCTGGCCAGTCCTGCCAGTGTTCAAGGGAGAGGTTCATCACTTCGCCGGTGTAGGGAAGGTCTTCGATATACTCACGCATGAAGCCCATATCAGCCAGATTTCCCTCTCTGGCACCGGTAGCCCGGGTGGTGGTACCGAGTTGATCGGGATCACGGGCGATGGTTGCGGCAAGACTCTTCAGATCGTTGAGAAAACTGCGTGGCGAGAGCAAGCCCTCTTCAGCGGTTATCAGTACCTGGCGCATGATCGTGTGCAGGTCGCTGAGTTGGTCACGGGTCAGCAGTACTCTGACATCCAGGGTCTGGCGTTGCGGGTTCTGGATATCCCGGTCCACCAACCAGGCGTTGAAAATGCTGGGAACCTGCAGTTTCTCATCCTGCTGCAGGTAGCGCATTCTCAGCGCATACCCAAGTTTGGCCACCTTCGCCTGAAACTGTGCCAGTTGATCATTGTTGGCCTCGGCCTGTTCGGTCTCTGCCTGTTTTGCCTGGCGCTCTTCCGCCAGCATTTTGCCGGCGGCAGCCATCGCCGCTAACTTGACCTGTTCGGTGATCTGCTGGGCCAGCGCATCAAGTACCCGGCCAAAACGTTCCACATTGCCTGTCTCGACGCCAAAATAGAAACTGCCGATACCGGGATAGTAGGAGAGATCCCGATAGGTCTCTTCCGCATCCGCATGATCCGCCATTACGCTGGGGGTCAACAGATGCAGTACAGACAGGGCGATGCCTTTGTTCTGCGCCAGACTTCTCAAGGCGCTGCTGGATAGACCGGTTCCGGAGAGTGGATCGCCAGCCTCACGAGGTCCCGCATCGGTGACCAATACCACGTACCGGGCATCCTGATTCTGCCAGTCGATTCCGGCGATGGCTTCATTGACGCCGGCATAACTGTCCTCTTTGAAATCCCGACTGGAGACCGTGGCCGCTTTCAGGGTGGAGACCTGAGAGAAAAAACTGTCGGCGTTCTGACCCTGTTCGAGATCCACGTAGGTTTCAGTCAGATACTCGAGTCCTGGAGCGGCATCCGGATTGTCGCGAAAGGCAACCAGTCCAAAGCTTACATCACCGGTCAGATCCTCTTTGGTTATGGTGTCGTATATTTTTCTGACGGCTTCCCGGGTTCGGTCGATATAGGGATCCATGGAGAGCGTTGAGTCGATCACGAACACCACGGCAGAGCGGAAGGCTTGCCGCTTGGGTTCACTCTTGGCTGCGGCTTGCTTCTTTTTGGCGGGTTGCCCGATAGGCTGCAGCGGCACACTGGAGATTTGCAACATCCTTGCCTGCTCACTGCCGATGTAGATATCTTCGTGGTCCCGGATCGGGACCAGATAAAAGTCTTTCAGAATGTCGATATGGGTTCTGGGCTGGATCGCAACCACCGGAGAATCCGCTGTCAATTTGCCGGTTTCCGCCGCTGTGTAGAGTGCCCGGTAGTTGTCTGAGCTCTGATCCTCGATGATCTCTTTCAGGGCATGCTTTTCGTTGAACAGGAGTACCCGGTCACTTCCCAGAGGATCCCTGAATGCAACGGTGAGACCCTGATTCCAGGGTATGGTGTCAATTTCAGGTATCCAGCCTTCAATCGTCCCGTGGCGGCTTAATCCAACCTGTATCCAATCGGAACCCTGCTGCTGTTTTCGATCGTAGACGTAGTAGACGGAAAACGGTGCGGTTGCTGAACCGCTACCCTGTTGGACCTGGCTGAAAACCTGTGCACCCGGTTTACTCAGTACCCGTTGATAGAGTGACTGTTTTCCCTCCATCAGGAGCGGGCGTGCCTGGGGCGCGGCGAGGGTGGTTGCAGAGAAGATTATCGCTGCGATGGTGATTGGTACCGATTTAAACCATGACATCGGAGGCATCCTGAATAGTGTGGATCATTGCCAGTTCAACAACAGACGCTGGGCAGCCGGATCGCCTGCTTCAGCCTGCTTCTCAATCTCATTGCGCAGTCTGTCGAGACGAAGCTGGGCCTCAGGAATCTGTTGTTTTGCTGCTTTGCTGTACCATTTGTAGGCCTGGTAAACATCCGCTTTGTCGAGTAAGGCGTTGCCTGGTTGAAAGTGTTTGGGATCATAGAGGCTGGCCAGTGCAAAAGCGGCCTGACCGTCACCTTCCCGGGCGGCATAGAAAAGCAGCAGGTAGGTGTCAGTAATTCTTCCCTGCTGACTGAACTGCTCAGATTTTTCAATAATTTCAGCAGAACTCAGCACGAGATCACCACGGCGTATTTCAGAGATCATCTGACGCGCATCACTCTCTGATTGAGCTGTGGTGACAGGTTCCGCCGCTTCTTCAAGCGACGCTGCCTCAGGGGCTGGCATCTCTGCGCTCTGTGGCTCATCTGGCAGGGTTGCTGCCGGTGTCTCCTCAACTGAGGGCTGTTCAGTGAGGGGCTGCTCGCTGCTTTGATCTGTTTTGGCGGCCTCAATCCGGTCACGAATCACCGGGTCGATCTGTGTCTCATCGATTGGCGGGGCCAACTCGATGGTCTCTTCCGGTGCAAAAATATAGTAGATACCTACCAGTATCAGAGCAGCAATGGCAATCTCAATGGCTACCCTGAGATGGCCGGAGGTATTGGTGACCTCCAGGTCGTCCGGGGTATTTTCAGGTTGTGTTGAATCCGAATTGGTCATACTGCCGTGTTTTATTAGGTTTCTGGCTGCCGAGCCTCACCGGTGGTTGATGAGTACCTGAACTGCACATTTCACCAGAACGGGGATTTAAAATCTACTCAGGCGGTGAAACAGGCAAGGCTCAAACCGTCGTTTACTACTCAAGCTGATAGGCAGCGACAGGTGGAACGGATGTGTGTTCAATAAATCGACACCGGGGGGGATCTTGCTTGCGGCAGACTGCTGAGGGGGGCTAAGCCAAGCGTCTGTCCCGGCAAGGGAAAGGAGTGGTACCAGAGGCCGGACTCGAACCGGCACGCCCGTGAAGGCAACGGATTTTGAATCCGTCATGTCTACCAATTTCATCACTCTGGCATACAGCGAATATTATCATCTTAGCTAGGCCAGCCAAAACACAAGGACAACATAAGCCATTGATTTTAGGTGGCTGGGCCTGGAAGCGGCACAGTATACCTGGAAATCATGGGTTATGCAGAAAAATTTAAGGCGTTTTTATAGTCCTGTTTATCAGAAATCTGTGCCTTCGGTTTGCCGAAATAGTATCCCTGGCCATAGCGGAATCCAAGCTGTCTCAATTGGGTTGCGGCAGATCGGGTTTCGATCCCTTCTGCCACCAGCAGGTGTCCCGATTCGTTGATCATCTGTGCCAGATGGTCGAGGATCGGATTGGACTCAGACGCTTCCAGTAGCCTGGTCAGGGTGATATCAAACTTGACCACGTCCACCGGCATCGTGCCGAGATAGCGGATTGAGGAGTAGCCGCTGCCGAAGTCATCCAGCGCGATGCGGAATCCCATCGACCTCAGTTTGTTGAGATTTTTTCGTGCCGTTTCAAGTTGCGTGATCAACGCGGTCTCAGTGACCTCGATCAGCAGCTTGTATCGCCCCGTGTAGGGGATCAGTGCTTCCAACCAGCTGGTTAAATCGCTATCGACAATCGTTGGGGCGGAGAGGTTGATCGAGACACCCGAACCGGGCGGTATTTTTTCAGCCTTCAGATCGGCGCAGATTTTCCGGATTACCTGGCGGTCCAGGTCGAGCTCCAGACTTCTGGCTTCCACCAATGGGAAGATATGCGACGGCATAATCAGCTGATCCTCATGAGTGATACGCACCAGGGCCTCATAGTACTCGGCTTGGCCGGTTTCCAGATTGACAATGGGCTGGTAGAACAGCACCAGTCCACGGCCATCGTCAATGGCGTCGAAAACGACGCTTTGGGTGCGATTGGAAAACAGTCCTTGAGCATGTTGCGCCAATTCTGCCGAAAAACTGACAATATTCGAGTAACCAGGGCGTTTCGCAAAGTGGACTGCAACATCCGCCTGCCAGAGCAGTGAATTGAGATTGGAATCATCCCCGGCCGAGCTTTGCGCCAGGCCGATACTCATCCGCACAGGCTCCAGGATTCCCAGTTTTTCAAACGGGTAGTTTGAAATCGCCAGATGGCACTGTTTGGCAAGCTGCATTGCCTTACGATGATTGTCTCCAATCAAAATTGTGGCAAATTCGTCACCACCGAGACGAAACAGCTGTTCACGTCCACGCAACAGGCTGTTGATGAGCTGGGCTATGGTGATCAAGACATCATCACCGGCCTGATGCCCATAGCTGTCGTTGAGTGCCTTGAAGTGATTGATATCGAACAGAATCAGGCAGGTTTGCACTCTGTTGTTGTCAGTCAGCTGATTGATCTCACTCCAGTAATCGTCGAAGGCGCTGCGGTTAAGTACTCCGGTCAGGTTATCCCGCTGGGAGAGATGCTGAAGTTGCTGGTTTCTTTCATCCAGTGTGGTGTTCACCTGGTTCAACTGATTGTGATAACTGTCGAGGGATTGCCGAATGGTATCCAGTTCGGTGATCAACAAGGGTGCATCCTTGGCGGTATCGAATTTCCTGTAAGGATACTGCTTCAGCTCATTGACATGTTGTGTGATGGCCATGATCGGACGGCTTACAAGCCAGGCGGCCATGGGGAAAATCAGCAGTGTGAGAATCGCCGTGATCGCGGCAAGTCTAAACAGAAAGTCGGCCAACTCGGACTGAATGGCTTGACTGTATGGCGTGCTGATCAAATGGTAGTGCAGATGTTGTTTGAATTGCTCAATGGTGAGATTGTCCGACTGTTCGATGTCGATGTTGAGTGTCGCCGGATCCGCATTGCTGAAGTGATGGGACTCGATGATCGGCATCAATTGATTGAGTGTTGAAATATAGCCCAGTAGCTGGTTGTTATGTCGGCTGAAGACGGGTTCGATAACGGTGACAAATGGCTGGTATTCACTGATCTTTATCGTTTGACCCAGTTGATCACGCGCGATGGTATCAGCTAACAGCGAGGTATCGATCGACGCCAGCACATTACCCTCGGCGTCATACAGGGCCAGATCGAGGGTATGCTCAGAGGTGAAGCGGTTTTGCTTCGCCCGATGGCGATACCAGTAGGTGTAGTAGGTCGGCTGCTGAAGCTGCTGAATCACCTCTTCCCAGCGAGCCAGTTGGCGTGTTTTCTGACTGATGGTATTGAGGGATTCGGTCAATGCTGAAGTGACCTCCTGGTCTGCCTGCTGTTGGTTGGCGTTGTCGAAGCGCTCATTCAGTTTTTCAATTTCCAGGTAGGTTAGGCGTCCCAGACTGAACAGCAGGAGTAAAAAGATGGCAACAAAAAATGTTGTAAAGAGGCTTAATGGTATCGGTTTGAATTGCATACCTATGACAACTTACGGATCCTGTTTTTTACTCAAAGCATCTGAATGATGTTATCAAAGAGATCAAATTCATGTGAGTGATCAAAAAAATGGTTGGCGCCTTCGATCTCGATGACATTGGCTTTTAATTCGATCAGTATCGGTTTCCATTCCGGGCTAAGGCGATTGTCGCTACTGCCTAAAATAATACTCGGTTTTTTTGATAAACCAAGTAACGCACGGCTGGTCTGGGTCTGATCCCAGTTGAGATAGGATAGGTAGTGGTCAGGTTGAGATGGATAGCTGTCACAAAAAGCCAGCCGATAATTATGTATGCGATTCGAACCCATTGTCAGGTGTTGTTGCGCACGCTGTTTATCCGTTGCGTCCTCTTTTGCTATCGGACCCTGTGCGAATGCGATCAGACTGATCAAAATCGCCTGATTGATGAATTCCTGGTCAGGCTGCGAATGCAGATAGGCCAAAAGTGTCAAACTGCCCATGCTGTGACCGATCAGAGTGACAGGTTTTGCACTTCTTTGATACAGCCAATCGATCCATTGGGCCACCTCGTTCCGGTCCTGTTCCATGCTGTGCGTATGTATCGCTTCACAGGGCAAGCTCTGATCACGCTGATCAATACCCAAGGAGAGATTGGGCAGTAGAACACTATACCCCTCTTCGTGTAACGCATCGGCGATCCGCCGTACGGTGAAAAAGTCACGGGTTTGCAGAAAGCCGTGCAGGATCAATATCGGTGATTGCTCATCTCCTGCATCCAGATACTCCGCCGTGGCGAGCAGGCCGTTCGGCATACGCAGTTGGATGGTCTCGGCAACACTGTAGTGACTGACCAGCAGCAGGAGAATCAAAAGCAGTTTTGGCAGTGGTCTTATTATGGGGTTGAGCATCCGGGTATGCATCCGTTACCTCCGTTCTTCTCCCTGTTTTATAGTCGATTGTAAATATCTCGGTGAATGGTTATATGAGTAAGATCAATAAAGCAGGGAATGGGTTCTGCAGAACCGTGTCACCAGCCCGATAATCAATACATCGAACGCTGCACATGTTAACATCCGCGCCCTATGCGTTTGTCAGATTTCGATTACTATCTACCGGATGAGCTTGTTGCCCAGTATCCTCCAAAGGAGCGTGGCTCGAGCCGTCTGTTGGTGCTTCCGTCAAACAAGACATCACCTGAGGATCGGCAGTTTGCCGATCTGCCAGCTTTGCTCTCTGCTGGCGATCTGCTGATCTTCAACGATACCCGGGTTATGAAAGCCAGGTTGCATGGTAAAAAGGAGAGTGGTGGACGGGTTGAAGTGCTGATTGAGCGGGTCTCAGAGCCTAGCCTGGCACTCGCCCAGGTGCGGGCGAGTAAATCACCCAAAATCAACAGCAAGATCCTCTTGGGTGAAGCTGGTGACCGAGTCGATGTGATTGGAAGGGAGGGGGAGTTCTTTCAACTGCGTGCCGTTGGTCGGGATTTCCATGCCTTGATGGATCAGCAGGGTCATATGCCGCTACCGCCCTACATAACCCGTCAGGACGAAGGGGTGGATGAGAGCCGATATCAAACCGTATATGCCGAGAAGATGGGAGCAGTCGCCGCTCCCACGGCAGGTCTCCACTTCTCCAATGAGATGTTGGCAGAACTGACAGCTAAGGGTGTCAATCAGGCAAGAGTGACTCTGCATGTGGGGGCCGGTACCTTTCAACCGGTGCGGGTGGATGACCTGGATCAGCATGTGATGCATCGGGAGTATGCGGAGGTTGATCAGGCTGTTTGTGATCTCATTGCCGAGACCAAGCAACGCAAAGGGCGGGTGATTGCGGTTGGTACAACCAGTGTGCGAAGCCTCGAGTCGGCCGCTCAAACGGGGCTTCTGCAACCCTTTCGGGGCGATACCCGGCTGTTCATTCGTCCCGGCTTTCAGTTCAATGTGGTTGACGCCATGATCACCAATTTCCACCTGCCACAGTCGACCCTGATGATGCTGGTCTCTGCATTTGCCGGATATGAGAGGCTGATGGGCGCCTATCGGCATGCTGTTGAGCAGCGTTATCGTTTCTTCAGCTACGGGGATGCGATGTTTCTCACGCCCGGGGAGTCATCCGGGGCTTGAATATTCCGGCGGTGAGTTGATCAATGTTCTGAATTCCGGGCAAAAAAAAGCGCGGCAGGGGTGCCGCGCTGAAAAATTCCACCAAAGGAGGATGGAGGAGTGTGTGCCGATGCATAATGATCAGCACATCGGTATTTTCTAATATTATGTGTATTGAAGTCAAGAAATATTAGGGATTTCCCTAATGCGAGTTCACATAATGTGACATTATCGGTCGATGTTAGGCTTCCAGGGTCAATAAAACGATGAAATTCAGTATTTTCCAGACTGATGGCGCCGCCCGCCGGGGCCAGTTGAGCTTTCCGAGGGGCAGCATCGAGACGCCGGCCTTCATGCCGGTGGGCACCTATGGAACGGTCAAGGCCATGACGCCAGAGGAGTTGCAGGAGTTAGGTGCTGAGATCATCCTGGGCAACACCTTCCATTTGATGCTAAGACCGGGAACCGATGTGATTCAGGCGCATGGGGATCTGCATGATTTCATGCATTGGCAAAAGCCGATTCTCACCGATTCCGGAGGTTTTCAAGTCTTCAGTCTGGGGGATATGCGCAAGATCACCGAGAAAGGGGTCGATTTCCGTTCGCCAATCGATGGCAGCAAGGTCTTCATGGGGCCTGAAGAGTCGATGCAGGTGCAACGTAAACTCGGCTCCGACATCGTCATGGTGTTCGACGAGTGTACCCCCTATCCGGCCTCGGAAGAGGAGGCCAGGCAATCCATGGAGCTCTCCCTTCGCTGGGCCGGACGTAGCCGGGATGCCCATGGGGATAATCCCTCTGCACTCTTCGGCATCGTTCAGGGAGGGATGTATGAAGGCCTGCGGGACGCCTCCCTGGAGGGCCTCAAGCAGATCGGCTTCGACGGCTATGCGGTGGGTGGTCTGTCGGTGGGTGAACCCCCTGCAGATCGATGGCGGGTACTGGATTATCTCAGCAGTCGGTTGCCCGGGGACAAACCCCACTATCTGATGGGCGTGGGGACACCGGAGGATATTGTGGAGTCGGTCGCCCGCGGTATCGATATGTTCGATTGTGTCATGCCGACCCGCAATGCCCGCAACGGCCATCTGTTTACCCATCAGGGTGCGGTGCGGATACGCCATGCGGCCCATCAGTATGACGACAGCCCGGTGGATCCGCTGTGTGACTGTTATACCTGCCGAAACTACAGCCGCGCCTATCTGCGCCATCTGGATAAATGCAATGAGATTCTCGGCGCCAGACTCAACACCATCCACAATCTCTACTACTACCAGAAACTGATGCGGGATATTCGCGGCGCAATCGAGAACGGGCGCTTCGAAGCGTTTCGTAAAGAGTTCTATGAGATGCGTTCGGGCGATAGTGCCTAGGGCCTGTTAACACTAATCCAATCGGCCCTGCTGGGCGCAAAAAAAACCTGAATGGTGTTTACTCTAACCCTATGTTGGTGGGGCCATGTCCACCAAAGACGCTAATGCTTATCCAGACTATCCAGTCCTGAGGAGGTTAACAGCGCTCCCTGCTGGTCGATGATAATCGCCTCCACATCAACGAGACGGTCTACCAAGACCATGCCTGCTTCGGCTCCCAGGACAAAGATACTGGTTGACAGGGCATCGGTACGCAGGGCGTTCCCAGCGAGAATGGTCACGCTCTGAACACCCTTTGCGGAGTGGCCGGTCCGTGGAGTGATGATGTGGTGATATCTGACGCCATCGGCCTCAAAAAAACGCTCATAGTCACCGGAGGTTGAGATCGCACTGTCGGATAGGGGCAGTACGGCAGCCATGGCCTGCTTGTTCCTCGGCGCCTGGATGCCGATGTGCCAGGGTCTGCCACGATGATCACCGATCAACCGGCTGTCACCGCCGGCGCTGATCAGGGCATGTTCGATGGCTCTTTTACGTAACAGTGCAATGCCCCGGTCAACGGCATAGCCTTTGGCGATGCCTCCCAGATCGATCTTCACGCCCTTGCGCAGGAAGCGGACCGTTTTGCGCTCGGGATCGAGTTCAATATGTCGATAGTCGATGAGTGGCAGGGTTTGCCGGGTGCGTTGTTGGTCGGGCTTTTGGCCTGTTCGATAGTCGTATTGGTGACCGATCGAGGCAAAAGTGATATCAAATGCACCGCCCGTCAATTCAGAATACTTGCGTGATTCCTGCAGCAGTTGGAACAACTCGCTCGAAATGTCGATGGCGGACTCTGCAGCCATCCGGTTGACCAGGCTGAGCTCACTGTCACTTTTATAGGGACTCAGTTTTTCATCGAGTCGTTTGAACTCATCGAATACGGCGGCAATCGCCAGTTCACCCAGGGTCGGATCATCGTGCCACAATTCGACACTTATCCGGGTGCCCATGATGTCGGCCTGCTGACTGAGCCATTGCGCCTGGCTGAATGCCGGAAGCAGCAGCCACAGCAGAAGCAGACCCGGTGCCATCCTTATCATGGATTAGCGGTTGTGCTATGTGCCGAGCAAGCGGACTGACTCAAGAGGGCAGGAAGTCGATCGGATAGGATACAACGGCGGTCTCCACATCCTTGCTGGCAAACTTGAACAGTTTGATGCGTGAGACCAACTTGCGCTCCAGTTTCGGATTGTTGAGTTCCGAAGAGATGATCCGGCACTTGCTCACCTTACCTGCGGGGGTGATGGTCAACTCGAGGACGACTTTACCGCGCAATGAGGGATCTTTACGCAGCGCCCGGTTGTAGAGTGCATAGACCGCCCCTTTGTTCTGATCGAACACCAGTTGAATCTCTTCCCGGGTACGATTGCCTTTATGGTCTTTACCCTTGGCTCCCCGATTGTTTGCCGCCGCCTCACTGCCCTGGGTGATATCCTTACTCTCAACCTGGGTGGTGGCCCGGTTGCTCAGACCACTGCCCCCGGTATCACGACTCAGCGCTGCGGTATTGATACCGCCACTGCCTTTAGCCGCGCCAGAGGAGATGATCGAGCGTTGACTGGTGTAGGTCTTGCGACCCTCTTTGGAGAGTTTCTGGCCACCACGGACACTCGATACCACCGGATCTTCGCGCAGATCGGCGAGTTGATCGGCGAACGCCAGCAAGCCTGAGCTGGCTGCCTTTTTGCGCGCCTCTTCCGTCGAGGGTTTTTTCTTCGCGATCTTTTCAACCGGTTTCTTCTCCGGTTCAGGTTTTTTCTTGACCTCCGGCTTCTTCTCCTTTTCAGGCTTCGGTTTAGGCAACTCCTTTTTGACAATCTTCTTCGGTTTAGGTGGTGGTGCCTGTTTCTGTTCCAGTATCAACCTTGCCAGACGGGGGGGCAGGGTCTGTTTCTTGAAACGTTCCTTTTCCGGTAGCTGGATCAATGGAACCAATAGCCCCAGTATCATCGCAATCATCAGGGCGGATACGATAATCAGATGAAAGCGGCGCTCATCAGCGCTGGTATTGTTCCAGGGCAGGTTGGAGGAATGTCGGTAGGAGACGCTCACAGGGGCTGCCCTCCCTCTTTCTGCTCTGCTTTTCTAAGCACAGCCAGGGAGACACGCGGGTACTCGGATTGAGCGCAGGTTGCCATCACACGCTTCAGTAAATTGTAGGGAATGCCTTTATCACCCATGATGGTGATCGCCCCTTTGAAGGGTTCGATGCTGCTGCTTTTGGAACGCTCGGCATGACGCTGCAGTTCATTTTGCAGGGCCGGCAGCAGATTGCCTTCCGGCAGCGGCTGGGAGAGGTCGATGACCCGGTGTCCCTGCACCAGTATCTCTCGTTGATTGACCATCACCACCAGGTTTTCCTTGGGTTTCACATCCGCCAGTGATTCAGGCAGGCTGAGGGCTTTCGCATTGGGCAATACCTGCACCTCGCCGGAATTGACCAGCAGAAAGAACACCAGGATGGTAAAGATATCCATCAGTGAGACCAGATTCAGTACCGCTGATCCCTTGTTCCTTCGGTGGTGGCGATCCATGCGTTTAGCACGACGCGACATCTTCATGAGGCGTTACCTTCATCCATTTTTGGAGCTTGGGTGGGTGGTGCGTCTCCCAGAGAGATCTCTGGAAAAAGCTCATATTGGACCACCGATCCAGACTCGACATTTTCAGTCATGCGTACAGCATCCATGACTTGAACCATGGTTTCGTAGTTGGTTTCCGGTTCAGAGAGAATGAACACACTGCGCTTGTCCTGAAAGCGGACTTTGATCTGTACCAGCAGTTCATTCAGCGCCTTGACATCATATCCCTCGGTGTTATTCGGGATACGACGGATCAAGCCTCCCTGTCGATCGGCAACTTCCAGACTCTCCTTTCGAATGATCACTTCCAGCTGAAGCTCTTTGATCTGTTTCAGCGTGCCTTCACTGGCAGGCGGCAGATAGAGCTCGATAATGGAAAAACGGGAAAACGCCGCCGTGATCAGCAGAAAAGGGATCAGGATCACCATCAGGTTGAGAAAAGCGGTGATATTCAGCTCCGCTTCCTTGTGATGGTGGCGAAAGCGGCCTCTCATGCCTTACTCCTGGAGTAGGCCTTCTCGTTGAAGATATTGAGGAACTTCACAGAGGCCATCTCCAGGCTGTCGACGATCGCTGTGGTTTTACTCTGCAGCAGAGCATAGACCAGCAGCAGCGGGATGGCTGCCATCAGGCCGAAGGCGGTGGTGTTCATGGCCACTGAAATACTGGCGGACAACAGGTCGGCTTTCTCAGCCGGATCGGCGTTGGAGACCGCGGTAAAGGCCTGGATCAGACCGATAATGGTACCCAGCAGTCCGAGCAGGGTAGCGATATTGGCGAGTGTGCTCAGATAGTGAGTGCGCTTCTCCATACGCGGGATGGCTTCCATCAGACCCTCTTCCATGGCGACTTCCACATCGTCCCGGCGACGGGCCGTGCGTGCTCTGGCCAGGCCATAAGTGAGCATGGTGCCGATCGCTGTCTTCGACTTGTTTGCCGTCTCCATGGCTGATTTGAAATCCCCGTCATTGAGATGAGGCAGTACCTGCTTCCAGGTGCGTTTGTTACTGCCGGTTGCCAGCGTCAAATAGATCCAACGCTCTATGGCAATAGCAATACCACCTGCAAAAATCAGCAGTATCGGGTACATAAAGAGACCGCCTTCCTGGAAGAAACGGATGATTGTGTCGATGAGTTCCATAGGGTTCTCCGTTATTATTCGACGAGGTTTATAAGACCTGATGACAGGTCATAACATAATCAGGGTTGTTTGCCATAGGGCGTTCGCAGTCAATATCTTTAGGGCTTTTCACCATATCTCTGATACCAATCGATCTGTCTGCGAAACACATCACGGTCCAGCGGAGAGAGCAGTTCATCCCGCCGACCGGTTTCCGGCGGCATCATGCCGGTCAATCGTTTTGCGGATCGCCAAGGTACGACATAGAGTACGTTGGGCGACTCCTTGTTACCGAAAATCGCTGTGCCTTCCAGGTCGAGCCGCTGTTCTGCAACGCACCAGGGGCTGAGCATCAGCAGACTCAGCAGTAGGGCGATCAAGCTTGTATGTTTTTTCATCAGCATTCCGGTCACCTCTATTTACCGATCCTGCGTTGCAAGTCGATGATCCAGTTGTCTATCTCTTTGTCTTTACTCCCCAGCATGGTTTGATACTGCTGGTAGTGCTGTAAAGCCTGCTTCGGTTTAGCCAGATAGAGATCGTAGAGTATTCCCAGATTACGATGCGCAAGCAGGTAGTCCGGTTGATGGGTAAGGGCGGCCTGATAGGCCTCCTCCGCCTGCTTGAATTTGCCCTGCATTCTCAACGCAACCCCAAGTAGATTGTGCGCAGTTGAACTCTCTGCATCAATTGCCAGGGCGGCATTAAAGGATTGCTCTGCTGCCTTTGGCGCCTGTTCATCGAGTTGAATGATGCCCAGATCGATATGCGGGGCAGTCTGTTTCGGGTACGCTTCTATCAACCCCTGAAGCTCCTGCTTGGCCTGCTTCAGTTTGTTCTTCTTGTAGAGGCGATGAATCGACTGAAGTGCCTTGGTCAGTTGTGGATCTTTGCTTTCACTGGGTTGCTCAGCGGCGACTACGCTGCTGGTGCTGTCCACATCACCCTGTTGCTGTTGTGGTGTGGGCGTACTGCTGCAACCGACTGTCAGCAGAATCAATCCAAGTGCACTCAGTCGGGTGTTAATTGATCGCATCGATCCACCCCTCCCACTTTTCCTGCTTGGCATATCGACCAGGAATCAACTTGGCAAGTTCGGCAAAACTCTTTTTCACCCACTCGTCATAGATACCTTGAGGCGCCCGTTCGATATTCGACTCATACAGGGTGATCGCCTTCTCTTCAAAGGGGTAGGCCTGCTCTTCGAGCAGGATCTCATACTGTTCGAGCTCTTCCTCATTCAGCCCTTTGGGGCGTTCGGATGCCATCAATGCGGCACCGAATTGCTGGTAGATTTCACCGATTCGATGGGTAGCCGCAGTGGTCACTTCAGCCACACCATATTTGGCGGCTCGCTTGTAGGCGTTGATCGCTTCCTGCATTTTGCTTTTCTTCGATTTCAGGCTCTTTTCGATCGGAGCCTTGAGTTTAACCTTACTGAATGCACGACGCGGTGGCTCGGCCAGTTGAATACTCGATGTTGCCGCCAGGTAGCGGCTTCGGTCGGTGCGCTGCTTAGCGGCCTTGGCGTCGACTTTGATGATCTGCCTCATCCACCATTCCCGTTTACCCCATTCTCCGGTCTTCTCATAGAGTTCCACCAGGCGCTGTCTCGCCTCAAGGGCAGGATCATAAGGATTGGGAAAACGTTTTACATAGCTTTTGTAGGCGCGGATGGCCTGCTTGTTTTTGCCCGCTTTGTCATACAGCTCAGCGGCCTGCCAGCCGGCTTCACGCTGCAGTTGTTTATCACCGCTCTGTGTCGAGATCAGGGCGAGTTGGGAGGCAGCTTTCAGGGATTGTCCGGACTCCATGTAGGCAACCGCCAGTTTGCTGTCCACTTCGGCAATCAATTCACTTTTCGGGTAGCGCTTCTTGTAGGATTCAAGAATGGTGACCGAACCGGCCCAGTCACCCGCGGCGATCAGACTGGCGGCGGCGTCATATTCAGCGGTTGCGAGGATGCTGGATGCCGGGGCCAGTGCGGCAATGCGCAGAAACTGTTTGGCGGCGCCGCTGTGATCCCCTTGGGCGCGCTGCGCCGATCCCTGTTGATAGATACTGGCAGCCAATCGCTCTTCCAGTTTGCCGCGCTGTTTGTCTTTGCCGGAGGTCAGTGCAAGCGCCTGTTGGTAGGCCTGTTCGGCTGCCTTGAAATCCTTCTGTTCAAAGGCGGCGTGGGCGGCGATGATCCAGGCGGTACGGCGCAGTTTTTTCTCCGCTGCCGGTTTCAGATTGGCAACCTGAAGGGCAGCTCCCCGGGCGCGCCCCAGGTCCTTCAGATCAAGTAGTTGATCGGCCGCTTGGGTCAGTACCCTGGCGCGACGGGAATCCTGTGGAAAGGTATCGCAAAATTTCAGCGCACTCTCAACGCCCTGTTTTCGCCAGGCGTCAGCCGGATCTTTCTTCAGGTGTTTCTGTTGCGCTGCATAGGCGAGCAGGGCGGCATAGCCCGCTTCAGCCCGTTGCTCATGGTTTGGCAGTTGATAAGCGCTCTGTTCGTAGGCGCTCACCGCTTGAGGGTAGTCTTTCAGTTCAAACAGCAGTTCACCCAGCAGAAAGCTGATGTTGCCCGCTTTGGGATCCGTCGGGAAGTTGTCCAGATAGAGTCGATACCAGTGGGCCGCCTGTTGTCCCTGTTTGGCCTGCTCAGCGGTGATTGCCTTGCTTTTCTTATTACGGTTTTTCTGCGCCAGTGCGTGGTGGTATTCCGCCAGCTCTTTGAGGTAGACCCGCAACTGTTCATTCAGCCAGGTCTGATCCTCGGATCCGAGTTTCTGCCAGGTATCACCGGCAATGGCGTAGTGCTGCGTGAAGGCTTTTTTGCTCTCGATGGCTTTCGCCGGGAAACCGTTTTTGGTATAGATCTCCACCACCTCCACTGACAGTCTTGGCGATTGGGGGTGGGCGGGGTTGAGGTTGACGAAAGCCTGATAGGCATCCGCCGCATCCTGGATTCGTTCCTGTTTCAGATAGAGGTTGCCCAGCCCCTGGTAGATCATATATTCATAGTTACGATGACCGTGGCGATCGAAGTACTGGCTGATCCGCTGGGCGCCCCCCAGTTCGGAAAAGGTCAGGCTGATGACTCTGAGGGTCTCTTTCAGAAGCTCCTGATCGGCCGGTGAGAGCTTGCTGGTATCGATGGCTTGGCTATCACTCAGGTTTCTGTCGAGCAGCAGGGTGAAGGAGTCCAGGCCCTGTTCCACCTTACGCTGTTTGAACAGTGACCAGCCATGCTTGAACAATGAACGGTCGTAGTAGGGGGTCTGCTTTTGCTGTTTGAGGATGTCTCCATAGGCCTGTTCCGCGTTGCTGAACCGCTGCTCAACAAAGAAACGCTCGCCCTGTCTGAATCGGGCCTCCTGCCAATACTCGCTTTGCGGATATTTTCGGATCAAGCTGTCCAGTGTCTGCATCATTGCAGGCATCTCTCCCTGTAGCTCATAGGCTCTGGCCAATTGATAGAGCACCAGATCGCTGGCGTTGTAGTCAGGATCGTTTTCCAGCAATCCCTGATAGAGTTTGATTGACTGATTCAGCTCTTCACTGCTTGGTGCAGGCTCATCCGCACTCAGCAGTTTTGTTTCGCTGCGCTCCAGTTCCAGATCGGCCAGACGGCGGGTGGCTTCGCTGTGCAGACGCTGATCCGGCTTGAGTTTCAGCAGCGCCCGATAATTTTCGATCACCTCGTCACGCTCGGACGGGGCGATGGCGCTCTGTTCAATCTTGACCGGCTCGGTCTCCAGGTCCGCCAGTGTGGCCTCATTGGGGCCTCCCCCTTTTGTTACCGGGGAGGAGCAGCCATAGGCTGCCAGGCTCAACAGGCCGAGGTAGAGAGCGGGTTTCACTGCGGCAGCACCCCTCTGTCCGTACTGATGTCGAGCAGACTGGCAACTCCGAAGCGCGCCTGGATCAGATAGTTGTTAACCAGTGTTTTACGTTGTTCCAGCCTGGCCAATGCCATCTCCTGAAGGTTTTCTGCCTGTTGTCTGCGTAGTGCCGTAACCTGTTCGAGTAATTCGGGAATCTTCTCCTGCAGGTTGTCGATACGAGTTGAAAGATCACCGAATCGGTTTTCTGCCTGCTCTGTTGAGGCAGCCAGCTCTTTCTGCTGAACTTTCACCGACTCGATATTCTGGGTCAGTGCCTTCATCTGTTTTTTCAGATTCCAGATCCGGGTCGGGTGTTCCGTAACGGTACGCCAGACCAGGATCCCCTCCATCAGTTGGGCAATCTCCTTTTGTACCTGGAACTGCTCCGGCGATGCGGATTGGCTGATCAGAGTGTCGATACGCTGTAAACGTTCAATTAACTTCTTCTCCTCACCGGTTGCCAGAATAAAGGCCGGTTCTTCTTCCGACGCGGCTCGCTTGTAGTGCGCGTCCAGCTCCGCGTGCTCTGCCTGCAGTTGCTTCAGCTTGTCGCCCCTGAGGAAGGCTTCCACCCGGGGAAGCTGTTCTTTGTAGGTCTGCTGCTGATTGTCGAGCATGGTGAGATAGGCGGTGATCTTGGTCTGCCACTCCTGCAGGTTTTTCTCCAGTTCCAGCAAATCCCGATAGTCCTGAAATCTTTCCTGAAAACGATTGCCGGTCAGCAGAAAGGGCAACAGGGTATGCAGTTGCTGCTTATCTTCCTGGTTTTCCACCATCAGGCTGTCGGGGAAACCGCCCTGGTTGATCTGTTGAATGATCTGATCGACCGAGCCGAGCGTCTGATCGTAGGTTGTGATGGCGTTCTGATAGGCGTCCAGGGATTGCTGTTCAGCTTTCAGCTGGGCCAACACATAGGGTATCGCCAATTTGGCCTCCAGCACCGCAGGATCACTCGGATTCCGCTCGGCGAGCAGTTGCCAGGGAGCGAGTGCCTGTTGCTGCTTGCCCTGTTGCAGCGATGCCCAGCCAAGCCCAAGCAGGGCCTGGTTGCTTGAGGCCCCTTGCAGACGTACTTTTTGCAGCGAGTCCTTGGCGGGTTGCGGCTGTTCCGCCTCCAGCAACAGATAACCTCGGGTCAGATTAGCTCGGTCTCTTATCGCCTTGATCTCTTCGTTATCCTGCTCGCTATGGCCATCACCGATGGTTTTGAAGATCTCCAGGGCAGCCGTCGACTGATCACTCTGCAGCAGTGCCAATGCCCGGTTGAAATCACCATACAGGGACCACTCACTCTCACCGGAGATTGCTGTCAGCGATTCAACCGCATCCGTTGGCTTGTTCCGTTTCAGTGCGATCAGCCCTTCAAGGTGCTGTTTTTCATCTTTTGCATCGATCGGCTGTTCCGTTCCGATCTGACTCAACGCCTTGGCGGCGGCAGGATCCTCTCCCCGGCGAAAACGGGATTTGCCCAGCTGCAGCCAGGCCTTGTTCTCGATTTCGGGGGTGGCGGTTGTCTTCAGAACCCGATTGAACAGGTTTTCCGCCGTATCCGGCATGCCATAGGCCAGATAGAGTCCACCAAGCAGCAGCTCAGGTTCATCCGCATAGTTCTGCATCAGCCCCTGCTTTCTTGCTGAGAGCAGACGCACAATGGCGGGGAAGTAAGCCTCCTGGTAGAGCTGGAAGAGTGCTTCACCATAGTGCAGATCACGCAACTCCTGAGGTTCTCCCGGTTTTATCTCCGCGCTTGCGGTGATCGGGAGGGCCAGGCAGGTCGTGAGGAGCAGACGGGGTATCAGACCGTGTGGCACCTATCTCACTCCCACTCCCGGATTTCGAAATCCGGCTGCTGCAGTGCCGCGCTATCGACGATCTTAAGCTCCAGGTACTTGGGTCCCAGACCTTTCTCGAAACTGACGGTTGCGCCTCGTTTGTAATCCCGGCCTTTAGGCCCGACGCCGGTAAAGAAGGCAACCAGTTCATGGGTACCCGCTTTCAGATTCCCCAGATAGATCCGCTGTACACCACCCCGTTGCAGCGCTTTCAGTTCACGCTCTGTATAGAGATGGTTGGAGAGCTCCTTGTTATCGATCTGCACTTGTACGGAATCGAGTTTGAAGTAGGTACCGATGTCCAGGGAGAGAAATACCGAGACCTGGGTATTCCCCGGAAACAGCAGCTCTTCCTCAAGGATGAAGAGTTCTCGGTTCAACTCGATCACTGCCTTTTTCAAGCTCTCGACCTGTTTGTCCAGTCCCTGGCCAGCCTGGGCAGGATCAGCGGCCCATGTGGGCAGGCTGAGGCAGCAGGCGAGGAGAAATAGCGTGCGGAATAAGATCTTCAAGATGTCATTTCCCGGGTCATGAATAAAACTGTGTAATGAAGAAACAAATCTATATGAATTAGTGTGTTGCGTTTGCGATCATAGTCACAGGTTGATCCTGGAAGTTGGTAAAAAATGCCCAAACAGGTAAATCATATGTGATGTCGCAGTTTCTCGCTACGGTTTACTGATGATTTGGGGCTACGCTGAAGCTGGGTTAAGCCTTGTGCAATCCTACCTGATCGCCATCTCTCAAGTATTAAAGGAATTTATTATAAAAACTAGGGTCATAGCTGTTACTTACTTTGTGGTTGTATGTAATATTTAGCAGACAGTCACCACTGAACAAGAATAAACGCCTTGTTGACCACCCTCATGTTGGTCGACCTAACACAGTCTCTTGCTTTAGCTCATGGGTAAAACTAACCGGTTCTGTCGATCCTGGGAAGGGCATTCCCTGTTTTTGATCAAAATCTGGTCAATGCTGTTGCTGTTCCTGGGGAGTGGGGTGGTTCTGGCCAGCCAGCCGGAGCCTTTCCATGTACGCAATATGAATCCCTTCACCCTGCTGCATGGCCTGCCGGTGGCAACCCCCTCTGAAATACTCGACGATGAACAGAACAGCCTCAGTCTGCAACTGGATGTGGCCAACACCTCGATGGAGACCGTCGAGGAGAGTGAGCAGGTGACCCTGGATGGGGAGACCTACCGGCTGGCCCTGACCTGGCAGCGGGGAATCGGCTCGGGCTGGCAGCTCGGCGTCGAAGTACCCTATCTGTCCCATCGGGGGGGAGGGTTGGACAGTCTGATTGAGAACTGGCACGACCTGTTTGGCTTTTCCAACTCTGACCGGGATGACTGGTCGCAGAACCAGCTGCGTTATCTCTATATCCGGAATGGGGTGACTGAAGTCAACATCCAGCAAGAGGTCAGCGGAATCGGTGACATCCATCTACAGCTCTCGAGGGAAGTGGTCCTGGCCGATGAAGAGATGAAGGCTTCCATGCATATGGGGTTGAAGCTGCCTACCGGGGATGAGGACTCACTGCTGGGAAGCGGTGCGCCTGACCTGTCGATCTGGTTTACCGGTTCCGACCGCAAGCTGATGGCGGGCTGGCCGTTTGGCGGCTACGGCCATGTCGGTGTACTGCTGATGGGCAAGGCGAAGGTGCTCGAGGAGGACCAGCGGGAATTTGTGATGTTCGGTACCCTGGGGATCAACTGGAGGGCCTATGAGTGGTTGGACCTGAAGGCCCAGATCGATGCTCACACACCCTTCTATCACAGTAAATCAGATCAGCTGGGCGGCTCAGCGGTGATGCTGACGTTTGGCGGGACCATTCCTTTGCAGGGCGGTGATCATATCGATCTCTCTCTGGGAGAGAACTTGACCACCGATATGGTGCCGGACCTGATTTTCAACGTCCGCTATGAAGCCAGGTTCTGAAGCGGAATCTCAATCACTGCCGTCAGTCTGCCTGCCGTTCTTTTTTGTCGCCGCTTTTTCTGAGCGCCAGAAGGATCAATACGATACCGGCGGCGATAAAGGGCAGGCTGAGTAACTGTCCTGTGCTCAACCAGACATCGGTGGTGTAAGCGGCTTGTTTTGATTTAACAAACTCAACCAAAAACCGGGTGGTGAAGACGCCGATCAGAAACATGCCGAAGATCAATCCATCCTCAATCTTGAGGCGCATGCGTCGGTAGAACAGCATCAATACGACAAAGATCAGTCCATAGCCTATCGCCTCATAGAGCTGTGCCGGGTGTCGCGGAATCTGGTCGATCCGTTCGAAGATGAAGGCCCAGGGAAGATTGGTTGGATTGCCGTAGATTTCCGAATTGAACAGATTTCCCAGCCGAATCAGCATCCCCACCAGTGCGGTCGGTATGGCGAAGCGGTCGAGCAGCCAGAGAAAGGTCTCACCGGACTGGCGTTTGTGGATATAGAGGGCGAGGATTACCCCAAGTCCGCCGCCATGACTGGCCAACCCCCCCTCCCAGAAGGCAGGTATCTTCCACGGATTAGCCAGAAAATAGGCTGGATCATAGAACAGGCAGTGACCCAGCCGGGCACCGGCGATTGTCGCAATCACCAGATAGATGGAGAGGCGTTCCAGGTGTGCGGCATCCCGGCCATCGTTTTGATAGATCCAATAGATGGTCTGATAGCCCAGAAGATAGGCCAGTGCGAAGAGCGCGCCATACCAGCGGATCTCCAGTCCGGCAAAGGCAATCAGTGTGGGGTCGACATTCCAAACGATGAAATCGAGGGCTTGTTGCTCCATCTTGGGATTTCCTAGGGGATAACTGCTGGGGGGGATTCTAATCAATCACAGGCTGGATTGGCAGCGGTTTTTATCCCTTACACGAGTCACCTTCAGTCGACTTGTCAGGAAATGTCATCAATGCTGTCAGATAGAGCAGAATTGCACAGAGTAAGACGGTTTTGAAACCATACTGGATGGCAATCACTGTGGAGAGCCCGGCGCTGATCACGGATGCGTAGCCATTGATTCCCCAGGCCCAGGGTATCTGTTCTGCCCGGTTCCGCTTCATGGCGGCGATCGCCAACGGAAACGGCATCCCCATGCAGATTGCCATAGGCGCAATCAGCAGGATAGAGATTGCGATTTTTATTGCCATTGGGAGGTGGATGAGGGCATCAAACAGTACAGGGAGTATGAGTAGATACCCCAGACCGATCAGACTCAGGACAACGATCGCCTTGCCGGCGCTGCGTCTGTAGCTCTGCTTTTCGGCGAGTCGTTCGCTTAGATAACTACCCAAGCCCGAGAAACACAAAAAAGCGGTCAGGGATGCGGCGATGGCGTAGATCGGGTGGTGCAGAAACAGCTGAAACTTTTGAATGGTACCGATCTCAATCAGCAGAAATGCCAGGCCGATGGCGCCGAAATAGCCGATCACGGATCCTCTCTGGTTGTTGCTGCCGGGTAGCGATGGACTTTTTGGCATCAGCAGCAGCGGCAGCAGGATCAGTAAACCGCTGAGCAGGCCGGTGATCCCCAGGCTGAGCAGTAACACCACATAACCCCACTCGATCAGCGGCATGCCGCCACTGCCGCGCAGCTTCAGCGCTTCGATAAAACTCTGCCATTTAAAGAAGTGATTGAAATAGGGGCGATCGTCTGTTGCGGGCTGCAGTTCAAACTTATAGTTTTCAATCAGATTCTCCAACTCACCTGAGGCAATTTGTCGGGTCGCCTGATAAAAGCTGCCTTCGCTCAGCAGATTGTAGCGATTGCTCTGCTCCGCTTTCAGTTGATGGTGGTAAGCCTGGTCAAACAGCCGAGTACGGCAGAACTGTTCTGTTTTCTCCAGCTCCCGGTTTGTGAACAGACCATTCTTGATCAGCAACGTACTGGTCTGCCAGTTACGAATCATCAGCAGGCGTTTTTCGATCTGATCAAGTTGCATCGACTGGAGAGCCTGGTGAGCGGTTGCAAACAGCTTCAGGCTGTCCCTGGGGGGCAGCTTGACCCATCGGGTTATCGACAGGATACCGTCAGGACGCAACTTGGAAAGATAGAGTTGCATCGCCTCCAGGGTATAGAGGTAACTCTCGTTGAGTGCATACAGTCCTGATGACGAGGCGCTGGCGCCCTCGGTCAATGAGAGCTTGATCAGGTCGTATCGCTGTTGGCTCTGCAGCAGATGGTCCCTGGCCTCTTTGATATGCAGTTGAGTGAACGGATTGTCGTAGACCGGTCCGGCGAAGGATCTGTAATCGTGGTTGACCAACTCGACGATCTGCGGATTGAGTTCCAGGGCCTCGATCGATTCAACCCGGTGGTAGTGAGCCTGCAACAGGTCTGATCCGGTACCACTGCCGATCACCAGCAGCTTGTCAGGTTTTTTAAGATGGTAGGCCAGTGCCGAAGTGGTCTGATCGAGATAGCTCAGCTCCTCAAGACTTTGTGGATAGCGGGTGATGGCACTCAGATTGTCTCCATCGATGAACAGACCAATCTGCTCAAGCGGTTCAGCCGTGTTGAGCAGACTCAGTCCAGGTGCATGCCGGAAGGGTATCTGGGGATTGGTCACCAGGGTCAGATGGCCCAGCGGGCTGGTGCGTTGATCGATGATGCTGGCGCCTTTGACATTCAGGGTCTGGGCCAGCGCTTTGTAGGGTGAGTAGTTGAGTTTGATCTCTGGGATGAGGGTGAAAAAGAGTGCTGTGAAAGCAACAGTCAGCAGTTGCAGAACCACTTTTTGCTTGATCTTCGTTTCCCAGATTGCGATCAGTGTTGCAAGCACGCCGGTCAGACTCAGGCCGATCAGTAAGTTCTGCGGCATCACATAATAGATCGCGATCAAGGTGAGGATTGCACCCAGGCCGGCGCCGATCAGATCCGCCGCATAGAGTTTTGAGACGGTGTTGCGCGGATAGTGCATGAATGTCATACAGATGGCTGAGGCGGCAAAGGCAAAAGGCAGCGCCAGCAGCAGAAAGATCAGAATCAGTCTGAGTATCTGGACGGGATTCCAAAACAACTCTTCGATATTGAAGCTGATCGATTGCGCGAACATGAACCCGCTGATGCTGCTGAAGGCAAACAGCAGAACCGCGAGAGCATAGAGTTGATTGAAGCGGCGTATTACGATGGCTGGTCTAAGGGTCAGCAGACTGCCGCTGATACCGTAACCCAGCAGTGCCAGAGCGATCACCAGGTAGGCGAAATGGTGCCATTGAATGATCGAAAAGAGGCGCATCAGCAACAGCTCGTATCCCAACGCCGATGCGGAGAGCAGCATCAGTGAGAGATAGGGCGGTGCGCTTTTTTTGGTCACAACTCGGACTTGTTGATCAGCGGTACGAAGCGAACCGGCAGAATCTGACGTACGGTCACTTCACTCTGCTGGTCCTTGTCCACCAACAACAGTTGTTGAGTCATAAAACGGCTGCCCACCGGTATGATCATTTTGCCACCGGGTTTCAGCTGCTCGATCAGTGGGGGTGGGATATGGCTGGCAGCGGCAGTAACGATGATGATGTCGAAAGGCGCCTCTGCAGCCCATCCGTGATAGCCATCTTCGATGGCTACCTCGATATTCCGATAGCCCAGCGCCTGCAGGCGTTCCCTGGCAAGCTGGCCCAAAGGCTCGACGATCTCCATGGAGAATACCTGCTTCACAAGACGCGACATCACCGCGGCCTGATAGCCGGAGCCGGTACCGATCTCCAACGCCTTATGTTGCGCTTGAGGCGCGATCAGATCGCTCATGATGGCTACGATGTAGGGTTGTGAAATGGTCTGTCCATAGCCGATCGGCAAGGGTCTGTTTTGATACGCTGATTGGCGCTGCGCTTCCGGTACAAAAAGATGCCGGGGAACTGTTTTCAAGGCTTCGATGACCCGTTCATCAAGCTGTTTCTTCTCAAGGTAGTCACTGGTTTGACGCACCTCCCGCTGAATGGTTTGCACCATTCTCTGCCGCTCTTTGGTGTAACCCTGATCCGTCTGCTGGGCTGTTAAGCCGGTGGCCATCAGGCTTAACAGCAGCGATGTGAAAAGTTGTCGAGTCGTCAACATGGTGCAGCCCCGCTCGTGTGCGGAATGAAACTTATTGGCCGCGAATGGACGCCAATCACCGCGACTATTCGCCAATAAGTATGCAGTTCCCGATGGTTATAAGATTTGTCATCTCAGCGTATGCTCACTGCTGTCCGGAAAAAATCAGTGGGTCTTTGCTTATTCGATCATCATGGCGATGTTTCGCCTTTTTACTAACCTGATCATTCGTATTAGAACTGATCGTGCTTAAGTGCCAGGGCGCTTAATGTTGTTTCATTCAAGCTTATTTGGTGGGGCATGGCCCCACCCTACAGCTTTAAATCAATGGTAGGGTGGGGCCATGCCCCACCAAATCTGCCGTATGGCTTCGCTTCATCCGAACTGAGCGACCCTGATATTTTAAATATAGCTTGAAGTGAATCTGCGCAACGTGTTTGTTTTAGCAGCACCTCGTGGTGGGAGATTATTGGTAACCACAACTGTCGCTGCTGGGTAGGGCTTCCGATCTGAGCCAGGCGATGGCGCACGCTTCAGGATCATAACCACTGCTCTGCTCGACCAGCTGCAACAGATCATCCATCGATGCCGCCGTGCCAACATAGGCAAGGAAGAACTCTCTGAGAATCCGATCGAGCAGATCCGCCCCCAGCGAAAACTCCAGATGTCTGAAGAAGAACGCCCCTTTCATGTAGGGGGCTGTACCGAACAGCCCATCCTGCAGAATATCAATCTGCTGGCATCCGCTCGGCCAGGCGATTTTGTTGCCACTGCTCTGTTGCAATTGGGCCAGTCTCGCTGCATAAGATGCCCAGACCTGATCACCTGATGCCGCACCGGCGATCTCGCTGACAGCTCGTGCCGTAAGGTATGAGACGAGGCCCTCAGAGAGCACGAAATCCTCCCAGCAGGCGATGCGCACACCGTTGCCGAACCAGCCATGTGCGGCTTCGTGAACATGGACCCATGGATCGGATATCGAGCTTGAGCCGATATGCCAGAAGGGGTGGTGCTCCATGCCGCCGAACTGGCCGGGTCCCCAATCGACCGAGACACTGGCAACTGACTGACCGAACGGATAGGGGCCGTAGGTACGTTCATACCAGTCAAACACATCACGCAGATAGCGACTGCCATCGAGCGCCTGCTGTTGCAGATCCGCTGGATAGTAGACGCCGACCTCCGTACCGGCTGTGGTCGTTCCCAGACTGCTGAAGGCGTAATCGCCCACCACCCAGGCCAGCATGTAAGCCGGTGCATCGTTGATTATCGATGCCGGGTAGATCGCTTCAGAACCCGCTGGTGCACCATTGATCTGCAGTTCATAGCTGCTTCCCTCGGCCGGCTCGGATTTGCATGGGAACAGATTGCCGCAGTAGTAGGGCCAGGTGAAACTCATACCGCCATCCAGTAAGCCATCAAAATTGCCCTGCAGGTTGAGGCTGTAATCGATGGAGATTGTCACGTCATCAGATGATAGGGGGAGGCCGATATGCAGCGTGCCGTTTTCGTTTCGGTAGTTGAGCTGACGGCCGTTTGCAGTGACCTGTGCAATGATCAAGTCACCGCTCTCAAAGGAGGCGCCGCTGGATGTGGTTGACCCCGCCAACTGGATATCCGCGCTGCCCTGCATCGCTTGCAGGTCGATGGTCAGGCTGGTGAGCAGGATATTCCGCTGCCAATCCTCTGTTGCCTGCGGTGTGGCGCTACTGGAATCGTCACCGCCTCCGCCACCACAAGCGGATAGCCACAATGCGAGGCTGAAGGTCGCCGGGTAGAGTAATCGTTGTCGCTTATTCGCGATAGAGTGCTTGGCCGTATCCACTGGCAGGTCCCTGAAATCAACTCTCCAGCTTGAATGTTAATCTCTCAGATTAGTGAACCGCATATTAACGCGAATCAGCACAAATCGACGCAAAAAGAACTCTTATTGCTAAAGATTTTTTGCGGCATTTTGCGGTGATTCGCGTCCATTCGCGGTTTAGCAGACAACAACGGCCTGCCGCACCACACTACGTGATCGGATTGAAGGCAGTCAGGCTGTCGAGCATGGTGGCGTTTCCCAGACTGGTGCCGAACAGGGAACTGAACTGACTCTGTTCGCCATGCAGCGCCAGGTAGTTGAGTGCCACAGTCAAAACCAGCTGATTGACGTTGTTGGCTGCCGGGCTCGAGCCGTTGTCCACGGCCCCATCGGCGGTGAAAAAGCCGATCTGCTGATGGCGCAGTTGCTCATCGGCACTGGCACCTGCGAGTGTCGGCTGGCCGGCTGGATTGAAGACCAGGAAAAAAGAGGCGGCGGTGGATTGATTGTCGCCGGTCCAGACGCCCTTGCCGCGACCGTCGGCCGAGTTGTCCAGGGTGCCGTTACTGGAGACAGAGCCATCACTGAAGACATACAGCATCAACGGGGTGCCGATGCGTGCGGCATACTCGATACAGGCCCCCATGCAGCGACCGGCTCGAAGATCCCGTATCTCTCCCACGGCACGGTCACCGGTGTGGTAGTCGTAGCCACCCATGGTGATGGTGCCGGCGCCGGCATATCCATTGATGACCAGCTTCATGACTGAGGCGGTTTTGCGGAATTCACCATCACTGTCGAACTCCTCCTGAGTGAAGATCGGGCCGATGATGTCCGGATCTGCGGTGACGTCCAGTGCCGCCGGATCGCCATATCGATCCACCAGGTCGGCACTCTTCACATAGCCACAACGGACCAGCTCCTTGACGATCTGATCGGTGGAGATGCCGGTGTTGACGCTGTCCAGTTTCATGTCGGAGATGCGTTGGATCGCCTCCATCACCGCCACCGCATCGGCCTGGTCGAGCATGCCCACCAGTTTGCCGGTGTCCACCAGACCGGTGGTGTCACTGGGGCGGTCGACTTTGGTGGGCCGCACGGCGGGATCCACCTGATCCGCCGGCGCCAGTGAGTTGCCGCCCGAGTCCGAACTGCGGGAGCCGATCAGCGTCAGCAGCTCCCCATCGGCACCGCAACGGTTGATCGCATACATCGGATTGTGGGGATTGTTGCCGGTATCGTTTTCCGAACGGGCGGGAATGATCGCACCATTGATGTTGGCCCGGTTGCCCACCGAGACCTTCTCCAGAATGCCCCGCAGAAACGCACTGTCGGAGTGGAAGGCAAGGCCCAGTTCGCTGTTGATGAAATCATTCAGGTTGGTGTCAGGATTGACGATCGAGGGCACCATATCACCCGGCAGACCGAGCCGGTTGTATCCGGCGGTGGTGAGGAAGTCGAGCTGACCGCCCTGTCGTCCGGCCAGGACATTGGATCCGGCGATATTCGCGCCGCCCGCCAGGTCGAAACAGATGAAGGGTATCTTGCCGCCACCCAGGGTATCGATACCGCAGCTGTTCTTCAGCGTCTCCAGGTCCGGCGAGAGAGCGGCTCTGGCTTCACCGGGATTGGCGAACAGCCCGAACAGGGATGGGGTGGTGACCGCGCCGAGACCGGCCAGCATGCCCTGACGGATAAAATCCCTGCGTGTGACCGGGCGAGGGTGGTCCGGGTGGAGCAGGGGGGCGTCCGGTGAGAGGTTTTTCACTTTTCTACGCATCTTTAGTCTTTCCGTCTGGGTTTCTATTGCAGTAGCACTACGGCACTGCCCAGTAGCGAGGCACAGGCGGCCTTGGTTGCCTTTTCGGTTCGATCCGCGGCACATTGACCGCTGCAGCGGGCCAGTCCGACACTGCCGGTAAGCAGCCTCATCAATTCGCTCTCGACCAGGCCCGGATCGGGTTGGGTGGTGAGGTTCTCACCCATGAAGTTGACGATCAGCGGGGTTACCACCTGACTCTGCCAGGTCGCTGTGGCGATGTCGTTGGCGTTGGCATTGAAATCGAATCCGGGGAAGAAGCCCGCTCTCAATGTGGTGTCGTCAACCATCGCACTGCAGTATTCGATCGCCAGTTGCGAGACAGCCACCTGATGGGATGAGAGAAAGCCATTGATCGCTTCCGCCGAGGGCAGTTGCTGCTTGATCGTGGTATAGGTTGTCTGTACCGCTTCAAGGGTCTGACTGACACCGGTGAGGGACGCCATGGTAGCGTTGATCTCATCGAAGGTGCGCAGGCCGACCTTGGAAACCGGTTCACCATCCGCCGGTTCTGTTGGCGGCAGCGCTTCTGGTTCGATGAAGACATTGGTGTGTTCTCCCAACCGCTCGAAGGTGAGGAAGAACTGGTCGTTTTCCGAACCCTTTTCCGTTGCGATGGTTGTGCCGATGTTCGACAGCAGCTGACCGTTGACGGTGTATTCAGAGTCGTTGATGGTGGTGTCTAGGGTGGCGTAGGCCTGACCGATGGCCGCCTCTTTACCGTTGATACCGATACGCATCCCCTGGACCGGTATCGAGCCGGGCAATACGCTCTCATCCAGGCTGATGAATTTCGGCTGACGGAACAGGTAGCTGTAGTTATCGAACTGGCTGACCTCGATCATCACATAGCTTTGAGGCAGGTTGAGCAGGCTGCTGACATTGAACAGCAGGAAGTACTTTTCACCGACACCCGCTTCGAAATTCTGTTGGATCTGTGCTGCATTCAATGCCCGGTTGTGAATCGCCAGCAGCCGCACCTTGCCCGCCCAGGGGCGGTCGCCTGAGGCCTCATTTCCCAGTACCAGGGCGTAGGTATCGTCCCAGTCGTTGAGATTGCCCGCTGCGGTCTCATCCAGGTCATCGGTGTGGATGCCGTTGACATAGACTTGACGCCCGTTCTCCGGATCGAATGTGACCACCACATGTTGTTCGGTGGCCTGCAGATCCTCATCGTCATCCGAGGTGGAGTGGGCTGGCTCACCGTTGCCGTCGGTGGTGCTGGAGCGGTGCAGGAAGTTGTAGTTGTAGAGAGTCTGGCCCAGGGTGAAGTTGCGATCATCCGTGCCTGCAGAGTAACTGATGATTCTGGCCGGACCCTCCTGGGTGACATTGCTTGGCACCACCCAGGCTTCCACCGTGTACTCGCCGGTTGCCTGGATCAGCTGGCTCAGCTTGCGGCTGTCACTGGTGCTGCCCTGGGCCTTGCCGGTTCTGAATTCCAGACCCCAACCCTCCACCCAGCTGGTGTCACCACTCAGGGTCAGATTGATTGATGGATCGACACCGCTGGTGTCGTAGGCGGTGTTACCGCTGCCGGTCTTGAATTCGTACAGAGCGATGACGTCGCTCTCCTGTCGACTGCCGCCACTTGCCACTGTGCCTTCCGGCAGTGTCAGCGCCCGGCTCACCACCAGATCCGGATCGACCGGTGTCGGCGAGATGCCGCTGGCCATGTTGTCGATCGCGGTCTCCATCTCCTGGGCGTTGCTCGGGCAGTCATCCCAACAGTTGTGCAGCTCGATCAGACGCTGAACCAGACGGGAGTTGGATGGGGTATCGAGATCGATCGACGTCTTCACGGCCGCATAGGCGGTCTCCACATCCACTGCGGCAAAATAGGGGGATTGAGGCGCGGCCGCATCCTCCACATGACACTCGGTGCAGTAGTCGGTCAGCAGCGGGTGGACGTGGCTGGCGAACAGGCTTGAATCGTCCGGGAAGACCTTGCTCTCACCAACCACGTTTTCCGGCGGTGCCTCCAGTTCGATCTGTCGGCCCGCATTGGCGCCACCGCCAACCCAGGATTCAATGTAGTTGGCGATGATGGTGGCGCAGGCGCTGTCGCTCGCTTCCCAGCAGTTGTGACCATTGGCCACCTTGGTGGCGAGGGAGGACTCATCCGGCTCGCTGCGATTGATGAAGGGATTGACCGCTTCATAGGCCTGATTGACGTCATCCTCGCGCACGAACAAGGGAGCCTGACCACCGGCATTGTGACAGGCGCCGCATCGGTTCTGTGCCCTCAGAGGCTCCCACACACTGACTCTGAATCCCTGGATGTCACTGGTTCGCGCGGCTGGGCCGCTGTAGGTGCTGGAGGTGACCGTGGTCTCCTGCTGTGAATCGTTGGAGACCCCATCCTGGCAGGCCTGCAGACCGAATAGTGAGAGTGCCGTCATCAACAACCAGGCAGATCCGTTGAATCCCCGAAGATTTTTATATCCGTTCAACATGTTCACGATCACTCTCCTGCACAATGGACGGCCGCTTGTGCGAACACGTTCTTCATGTTGTAACCGGATTTGAAACTGTTGGTGATTTCAGCGATCTTGCTACGGTCGGCGCTGTCCACCGGCGCCCGCAGGCAGACCGCCTGAAATGCCTTGGTGACCTGGCATTCGGCAAACGCGTCGCTGTTGGCCAACTCCTCACCCATCGACTTGGCACCGTAACCTGTACCCGGCCGGCTGATGTCCCAACCCAGGCTGGCGTTCGGTCCCTCCCGCCAGTAGTTGTCCCAGCGATCATCCGGTGTGGCGTAACCATCTTTGAACACGGAGCTGTTGATCAGAAACTTAGGCTGTACGCTGCCCGGGGTGTAGGCCAGCGCACCGCTCTCCGGATCATCGGTATATTCGAAGTTGTAGTAAGCGTAAGCCTGTCCGAGGGGTTCCATACCGGCGTGGCAGCCCACACAGTTGTTGAAATAGACACGGCTGTCACCGCCGGGACTGCGGGAGGCATCCTGGCGTACCCGGTCGCTGGGGCGGGTTGGATCCTTGATCAGCTCCAGGTCCTTGCACAGATGGTTGAGCATGGTGAAGCGGAACATGCTTCGATTGGTACCGTCGATAAAAAAGGCCCGCGCTGAGGCGCGGGTGGTGATCACCCCGGCGGTGCCCTCCGGCGGCAGACCGGTGACGCTCGACTGGGTGTTTTGCTGCAACACCTGTTTCAGGTCGAGGCCCTGATTCTCCATGGTCTCATAGTGATCGTTGTTACTGTTTGAGTAGGCCGGTGAGTTGCTGCCTGTGTAGATGATGTCCGCAGAGAGCAACTGATTGAAAGGTACCTCGTCACGTACCATGCCGATCACGGTCGCCGTGTAGTCATTCAGGGGAGCGAATGGGGTCTGGTCCTCATTGGTCCAGGGAGTTGCCCAGTTTTTCAGGGTAACGTTATAGAAACCGGGGTGTTCAATCGCCAGCATGGCGGCGGCCAGTGGATCGTTGTTGTTTGCGATTTCGTCGACCATCTGTGTCAGGGTATCGGCACTTGGTGGAACCCCGGCGATGCGATCGTGTATGCGCTTCGCCTGTTCCCGCGGGCCGGAGACCGCCGGCATCATGGTGCCTAGCGCCAGAACCAACGCAACCACCCTGATGGTTGCTGTTGTATAGCAGTTTCGAGCCGCAGATGGGTGTGTTTCCGACATATTGACTTGCCCCTGAATCCCTATTCTCTACACCGACGGCTGAACGCTCGGCCGGCTGAATGCAACACTTTCCCTTCCTTCTATATCAGGGGTTATTTTTGTCAATCCGAAGTGGCGGATTCGTGAACACTGTTTCTCCAGGGTGTGAACTTGAGCACTGATTGGGGTTTTCGATCAGGTAGACTCTCAAGTCCATGATTTTATTAGTCGATAGCAGAATTTAACTTTATTCAGAAGAGACCTCTGTCCGAGCTGCGACAATCGTAATTTAAGGGAACGGACTGTTTAATGAGACCAGTGAAATCCAAGCTGCTATTGAGTCCCCTGTCAGTGCTCTCAATGGCCTTGTTACTGTTCGGTTGTGGTGGCGGTGACAGTCAGGATCCAGACCCGGTGGTGGTCGACTACCCGGTCGCTTATGTGAAACGGCCGATTACGGAGCAGAGCACAACCGATATCCGGCTCAGTCAGGCTACCGAAGCGGGTGGGGATCTCTATCTGAAAGATAACGCCTCCGCCGGCGCGGATGAGATCAATCTGACCGGCAACCTAACCGGTGGTGAAGGGGATGTGCGGGATGTCTCGGTCTCTTTCGACGGCAGCAAACTGCTTTTCTCCCTGCGACTGCCTCTGATCGAGGATGCAGAGCCTGAGGATCAGCCGACCTGGAATGTCTGGGAGTACGATATCCCGGCAACACGACTGCGGCGGGTGATCGTCTCCGATATCACCGCAGAAGATGGGCACGACCGTTTTCCCCACTATCTGCCTGATGGGCGCATCGTCTTCTCCTCGACCCGCCAGCGGCAGGCCAAGGCGCGTCTGTTGGATGAGGGCAAACCACAATACCTGGCGATGGAACGGGCGGTGAATGAGCCGGCGATGGTGCTGCATGTGATGAATGCTGACGGTACCGACATCAACCAGATCTCCTTCAACCGCAGCCACGACTTCTCACCCACGGTGATCTCCAGCGGTAAGATCGTATTCAGTCGTTGGGACAACGCAGACGGCAACAATGCGATTCACCTCTATCGCATCAATCCGGATGGTACAGAACTCGAGTTGCTGTACGGTCTGAACAGCCACGACACCGGTACCGACGGCAGCACCATTCAGTTCATGCGTCCCCAGGAGATGCCCGACGGCCGGATCCTCACCCTGATCCAACCATTCGACGGTACGCAGGAGGGTGGGGCGCTGATCTTCATCGATACCGAGACCTACATCGATAACGAACAGCCCACCTGGGACAGCCAGGGGATGACCGGGCCTGCCCAGAGCAATGCCACCAATCACCAGATTCCCACCGATGGCAGCATCACCATGGGTGGACAGCTGCGCAGTGCCCATCCCCTGTTCGATAACACCGACCGGCTTTTGATCAGCTGGAGCCCCTGCCGGCTGATGGAGGACGAGCGCATCGTACCCTGTAACGACAAGCGCTTGGCCGATCCGGCGGTTGAGCAGGCACCACCCCTCTACAGCCTGTTCATCTACGATCCCTCGAAGCAGACCCAACTGCCGATCGTGAAACCCCAGGAGGGGATTATCTACAGTGATGTGGTAGTGGCGGTTGAGCGTCCCGAGCCACTGATTATCCATGACAAGACAGCCGGCATCGATCTCGATCCGACCCTGGTTTCCGAGAAGGCGGGGCTGCTGCGTATCCGCAGTGTCTATGACCTGGATGGTGTGGATAGCGCCGAGCCGGATATCGCTACCCTGTCCGACCCGACGCTCACCAGTGCCGACAATCGGCCGGCCCGCTTTCTGCGCCTGATCAAGCCGGTTACCCTGCCGGATGACGATGTGCTCGAGTTCTCCAACTCCGCCTTCGGCGCCACCGCTCAGTTCGGTATGCGTGAAGTGCTGGGCTATGCGCCGATCGATCCCGACGGGTCGGTACAGGTCAAAGTCCCGGCCAACGTGCCGGTCAGCTTCAGCGTTCTCGACGCAGACGGACGGCGTACCGGTGAGGTGCACAGTTTCTGGTTACAGTTCAGGCCGGGTGAGGTGATCGAGTGTGGCGGTTGTCATGCCGGTGACAGTCCGCTGGCTCATGGTCGACTGACAGCCGCGCCACCCAGTGTGAACAGCGGTAGCCTGGAGACCGGTCAGCCCTTCCCGAATACCAATCCGGGACTCTGGACCGATGTGGGTGAGAGCATGGCTCAGACCCGCAACCGTCTGCAGTGCCGGGCCGGCGCCTGTGATCCGGATATGGATCTGATGTTTGAGGATGTCTGGAGTGATCCTGGAATGCGTCAGCCCGATTCCCCATTCACCTATCGCTATGCCGATCTGGACACTCCGAATCCGCTTAATGATGCACTCTGTACCTCCAGTTGGAATGAGCTATGCCGTGCAATGATCCATTATGAGCTGCACATCCATCCGCTCTGGTCTCTATCCCGGCTGATACTGGATAACGATGGCAATACGGTTGAAGACCGCACCTGCAATGTCTGTCACGATACGGACGATGCCGGTGAAACCGTGCTCCCCGATGCCCAGCTCGATCTCAGTGACGGCCCATCCGAAGATGAACCGGAACACTTCAGCGCCTATCGTGAACTGCTGTTTGCCGATAACATGCAGGAGGTCGTGGATGGCCTGCTGGTGGATATCCTGGTGCCGGCGGTGGATGAGAACGGCAATCAGCTGTTTGAAACGGATGAGAACGGGGAGCTGGTTCTCGATGCTGGGGGCAATCCGATCCCGCTGCCCGATGTTCCGGTGCCGGTGCCTGGCGGGGCCTCGATGGTTGCGGGTTCCGCCAATGACAGCCGCTTTACCGAGCTGTTTGAAGCGGGAGGTGCGCATGCGGGTTATCTCACGGATGCGGAGCTGAAACTGATCTATGAGTGGCTGGATATCGGTGCGCAGTACTTCAATGATCCATTCCTTGCACCTGCGGATGATTGACGCTTGAGACGGTTTAGTAACATTTCACTGCGCATCGGCGGGCTGCTGCTGGGACTGTTGCTCTGCTGGCCCATGCTGGCGGAAGAGACACGCCTGAGGGTTCAGGTCTTTGCCCCTTACATCGAGATGCATACCGGCCCAGGGGCGGTCTATCCTGTTCACCATGTGGCCGAGCGGGATGAGTGGGTGGTGATACACAAGCGTCGCACCGATTGGTTCCTGGTGGAGACCCGCAAAGGCAAGCAGGGCTGGGTGGCGATCGATGAGATGCGTCGGACCCGTCTGCAGGATGGTACCCCTTTACCATTGAAGGCCTACTCCGAGAAGGATTTTCGGGATCGTACCTGGGAGTTCAGTTTCTATGGCGGTGACATGGAGGGTGCGGCACTGCTGGGACTCTATGCGGGCTACGCCTTTAACGAGAACCTCTCCACCGAGGTCAGCTTCTCCCAGGCGCTCGGGGATTTCTCCAGTGAGTATCTGTTTGACGTCAATCTGGTCTCCCAGCCTTTTCCGGAGTGGACATTCAGCCCCTTCTTTACCTTGGGCGGCGGTGTGATCCGCACCAACCCGAACGCCACCCTGGTGGAGACTGAGGATCGTACAGACACTACCGCCCATGTGGGCGCCGGATTGAAGGTCTATCTGACCAGACGCTTCTTCCTTCGCGGGGAGTTTCGTCACTATGCCGTGTTTACCAGTCGTGATGAGAATGAGGATTTTGACCAGTGGAAAATCGGACTCGGTTTCTTTTTCTGAGTACAGCAGCCCTGCTGGGTCTGTTTAACCTCTCTACCAGCCAGGCGGAGGAGCAGCTGCTTGGCGAGAACCTGCGTGAAGAGTTGCTGGTGGAGCCCGAGATCGCCCGTCGGGAGATCATCGAAGCCGATTTCGATGAGGAGGATTTTGAGATCGGTCTCTATGCCGGGCTGATGAACATCGAGGATTTTGGCACCAGTGCCGCTTACGGTCTGCGGCTCGCCTATCATGGTACCGAGTCGATCTTTCTCGAGGCGGCGATTGGCACCTCCGAAGCCAATGAAACCAGTTATGAGCAATTGAGTGGTGATGTGCAGCTGCTCACCGACAGTGAGCGTCGCTTTACCTATTACAATCTCTCCGCGGGATACAATATTCTGCCCGGCGAGGTTTTTCTCGGCGGCAAATATGCCTATAACAGCCAGTTCTATCTGATTGGCGGCATCGGCACCACCCGCTTTGCCGGGGATGATGAGTTTACTGTGAATGTGGGTGCAGGCTATCGCCTGCTGATCAATGATTGGTTGACCATCCATCTCGATGCCAGGGATCACATGTTCGAATCGGATTTGCTCGGCGAGAGTAAAACCACCCATAACTTCGAACTCACCGGTAGCCTGAGCTTTTTCTTTTGAGGTACAGATAACGTGAAGATGAACTCCTTGTTGTTGAAGCGAATCTTGAAATCCACCCTGCTGCTTGGTCTGCTGACCAGCTTCACTGTTTCGCTCGCCGCCTCTGGCGACGCCACCCCGGCACCGGACTTCACCCTGAAGAGCCGCAGTGGGGAGAACATCAAACTGAGTGAGCTGCGGGGCAATGTTGTGATGGTCAATTTCTGGGCCTCCTGGTGTGGCCCATGCCGTCAGGAGATGCCTCTGTTGCAGCAGCTCTATGATCGCTATCAGGGGATGGGATTCACCCTGCTTGGGGTCAATGTGGATGAGCAGCCTGGCGCTGCACAGAAGATGCTGAAAGAGATTCCGGTCGATTTCCCGATTCTCTACGACAGCAGCAACAAAGTCAGTAAACAGTATCAGGTGAAAGCCATGCCCAGCACCTTCATGGTGGACCGGGATGGCAACATCCGGCATCTGCATCAAGGCTACAAACCTGGATATGAAGATGACTATCAGCAGCAGATCCGGGCATTGCTGAAAGAGTGAGGCCAGTTGTCATGTTAACCAAACATCGCCTTCTGCCGGTTTTGCTTCTGCTGATGCTCAGCGGATGCAGTATCGAGCCCTGGGTTCAGCCCTATGAACGGGCGCGTCTGGCCGATCCGATCATGAGTTTCGAGCGGGATCCGGTAGCCAACGGATTCCGGCACCACGTCTACCAGACCAGAGAGGCGGCGCGTGGCGCTGAAGGTGGTGGAGGAGGCGGTTGTGGCTGTAACTGAGCCTGGTGTGCTGATTCATAGGATCGCTGTGCTGTTCTCTCCCGGTCGTCACTGGCTGCTGCTGATACTGGCGTCTCTGCCCGGATTCAGCCTGTTCGCCACGGTTCTGCCGGAGGATCGGGCGGACGTCATGTATCACCGTTACGATGGTGGTGGTGTCGAGGTGGACGGTCCCTCGATCCTGGTGCGTAAATCGGTGATGGATACGGTCTCCTTGAGCGCCAACTACTATGTGGACTCGATCTCCAGCGCCTCGGTGGACGTGGTTTCAACCGCATCGCCTTACACCGAAGAGCGTACCGAGACCAGTCTCTCGATGGACTATCTGCACAACAAAACCCTGATGAGTCTGGCGCTGACCAAGAGTGACGAGAGTGACTATCTCTCCGAGACCGGCAGTTTCAGCATCAGCCATGACATGTTCGGCGATCTGACTACCGTCTCCTTGGGCTACTCGGTCGGCAATGACGATATCAGTCGTAATGGGGATGCAGATTTCGGTGATCAGGTGAAACGCCAGAACTACCGGGTAAGCCTGAGTCAGATTCTGACCAAGAACACCATTCTGGGGGTTGGCTGGGAGACCATCACCGACGAGGGTTTTCTCAACAATCCCTATCGCTCCTATCGTTATCGGGACCCCCTGGCCGGCGATGGTTACAGCTATCTGCCGGAGGTCTACCCACGCACCAGGACCAGTAACGCGCTGGCACTCAGGTTGAAATACTACCTGCCGTACCGGGCCGCCCTGAGCAGTGAGTATCGCTACTTCAACGATACCTGGGGCATTGATGCCAACAATTTCGAGCTGGCCTACACCCACCCATTCAGGGAGAAGTGGATCTTCGATATTCATTACCGCTACTACACTCAGGAGGGGGCCGATTTCTACAGCGATCTGTTCTCCAGGCGTGCCCCCCAGACCTACCTGGCAAGGGATAAGGAGCTGAGCAGTTTTCAGAGCCATACCCTGGGATTGGCGATGAGCTATGAGATCAAGCCGGGTTTTCTGCAGTTCGTCGATCGCGGCACGCTCAACCTGGCCTATGACTACATACACTTCGACTACGACGATTTCCGCGACCTGACCCGGGGTGGGGTGGTCGGCGAAGAGCCGTTCTACTCATTCTCCGCCAATGTGATCAAGGCCTACGTCTCGATCTGGTACTGATCGCTTGATTCCATTGGGTGTGGCTTTGCCGCACTTCCAAGTACGTTTCTGCCAGCGTCATTGTGATGGGAATGGAATTTAGAGAGTAAACCGCAAATAAACGCGAATCACCGCAAAATGCCGCGAATAGCTTTTGTTATCTGGCTTCTTTGCGTTAATTCGCGGTGATTCGCGTCCATTTGCGGTTAATCAGATCGTGTAAACGCCTCAAGTCGTAAGGTGGGGCAAAAGAAGGCAAATTTTTGCTTGTATCGACCATTATCGGTGGGGCAGGGCCCTCCCTACGATTGGTGGAGAGGGGCTTTGATACTGACATCAAGGAGGATTGTGAGTAATCGGACAGCAATCATTTGATCCAGGTCTGGCGCTGTTACATTCCGATTACCAGCTCGTGATGGATCCATGTAAACACCTCATCTGATGGATTAACTTTCCCCGGCAGATGAGAGTGGTGTCTGAAATCTGCAATCAAAACCCCGCAACCCCTGATTCTTGCACGCTTCTGTGTCATAATCGGCGGCTGATTTTTTCGCCTGGTGCGGCCACGACTGAGCCAGGCTGACTTTTTATACCCCCATTGAGAGGTTGATAGCGATGAGTTTCTTTATTTCCGATGCCATGGCGGAAGCAGCACCCGCCGCCGGACAGGCTGATGCACTTACCGGTTTACTGCCTTTGGTGATCTTTGGCGCGGTGCTCTATTTCCTGATGATCCGTCCCCAGATCAAACGTCAGAAAGAGCATAAAAAGCTGGTTGATGGTCTGTCGAAAGGGGATGAAGTGGTGACTTCCGGCGGCGTAGCCGGAAAGATTTCCGATCTGGGTGAGAACTTTATCCTGGTCGAGATCTCTGAAGGCACTGAGGTCAAGGTGCGCCGCTCGGCTGTGGAGACCGTGATGCCCAAGGGATCACTGAAAGAGCTCTAGTCCTCCTCAGGCAAGCAGGGGCGGCCTGTGTGGGCTGCCCGTTTATCGATGGCAAAACTGAATTAGAAAAAACACAATGAACCAATATCCAATTTGGAAGAATCTGATGGTTCTGGTGGTGGTCCTGCTGGGTGCGCTGTATGCGCTGCCCAACCTGTTCGGTCAGGATCCCTCCATGGAGATCTCGGCAACCCGTGATGCGGTGGTTGACCAAACCACCCAGAGTCGGATCGAACAGGCACTGCAGCAGTTGGGCATCAGCGCCAAAGGGATGGAGATGCAGCAGAAAAAACTGCTGGTACGTTTCAACTCCTCTGAAGATCAGCTGAAAGCGATGGATCACATCGCCGCAGCCCTGGGTGAAGACTATACCCCGGCGCTGACCCTGGCCCCCGATCTGCCCGATTGGCTGATCGGTCTGGGTGCGGAACCCATGTATCTCGGCCTCGATCTGCGTGGTGGTATCCATGTGCTGATCGATGTGGACATGGAGTCCGCCATCACCCAGGCGGCAGAGCGTTACAGCAGCGATATCCGCACCCTGCTGAGGGAAGAGAAGCTGCGCTATGTCCGCATCAGCCGTGAAGGTGAACAGGTCGTAGTGAAATTCAATACTGCTGAAAAGCGGGATCAGGCGATCGAACTGATCGGTAACGAATTTCGCAATCTGAATGTCCAGGATGTGGACCAGGAGGAGGCGTTCCTGGTGGAGGTCAGCCTCTCCCCGGCTGAGAAGCAGGAAGTTCAGCGATTTGCCCTGCAACAGAACATCACCACCCTGCGCAATCGTGTCAACGCTCTGGGTATCTCAGAGCCTTCCATCCAGCAGCAGGGGGTGCGGCGTATCGTGGTTCAGCTCCCCGGTGCTCAGGATCCCGGTAAGGTCAAAGAGATTCTCGGTGCCACCGCCACCCTGGAGTATCGTCTGGCGGATACCGAACACAGTGTCGAGGATGCGGTCAACGGGCGTGTACCGCCTGGTGCCAGCCTCTACTACGAACGTGATGGTCGACCCGTATTGCTGAAAAAACGGGTGATTGTTACCGGTAACCAGATCGTTGACGCCTCCTCAGGCCTGGATCAGCAGACCGGCTCACCCGCTGTGTTTGTCAGTCTGGATGGTGTGGGCGCCAAGCGTATGCGGCGCATGACCAATGAGAATGTCGGCCGGCCGATGGCGGTGGTGTTCATCGAGAACCGCACCACCACCCGTATGGTCGACGGCAAGGCGGTGAAAGTGAAGCGCAAGGTGGAGGAGGTCATCTCCATCGCCACCATTCGTGAACCTTTTGGTCGCCGCTTCCAGACCACCGGACTCGATACCACCGAAGAGGCCCGGGATCTGGCCCTGTTGCTGCGCGCCGGTGCCCTGGCCGCACCGATCGAAATCGTCGAGGAGCGGACCATCGGACCCAGCCTGGGACAGGACAGTATCGACCAGGGCTTCGCCTCTGTGATGATCGGTCTGGCGATGGTGATGGTCTTCATGGCGGTCTACTACCGGGTCTTCGGACTGGTGGCGGATATGGCCCTGGTGATGAACCTGGTACTGATCGTGGCCATTCTGTCGATGCTGCAGGCCACTCTGACACTGCCGGGTATTGCCGGTATCGTGCTTACCGTCGGTATGGCGGTGGATGCCAACGTGCTGATCTTCCAGCGTATTCGTGAGGAGATCGCCAACGGCAATTCGCCCCAGGCGAGTATTCAGGCCGGTTATGAGAAGGCGTTTTCAACCATCATCGATGCCAACATCACCACCCTCATTGCGGCGGTGGTCCTGTTCAGTTTCGGTACCGGTCCGATCAAAGGTTTCGCCGTAACCCTGGCGATCGGTATTTTAACCTCCATGTTTACCGCCATTATCGGCACCCGTGCCGTGATCAACTGGATCTACGGTCGTAAGCGCGTGCAATCCCTGGCGATCTGAAGAGGCTAAGCAGATGCAGATATTGAATAAAGGCACTTATCTCGATTTGATGGGGAAACGCCAGCTGGCGATCTACTTCTCCTCGGCACTGCTGCTGATCGCCATTGGGGCGATTATCGCGCGCGGGCTCAACCTGGGCATCGATTTCACCGGCGGTACTCTGGTCGAGGTGAAATACCCCGAAGCGATTGAACTTGCGGTGGTTCGTGAAGCGTTGGATAAGGACGGTTTCTCGGAAGCGGTGGTACAGCACTTCGGTACGCCTCAGGAGGTGTTGGTCAGACTGGCTCCCCAGGAAGGGATGGAGAGCGCTGAGCTGAGTGATCGCGCCTTCCGCGCCATGCAGGGCATTACCTCAGAGGCTGAACTGCGACGGGTGGAGTTTGTCGGTCCCCAGGTGGGTGAAGAGCTTACCGAGAAGGGTGGTCTGGCCATGCTCTACGCCCTGATCGGCATTCTGATCTACGTCGGTTTGCGCTTCGAGTACCGCTTTGCGGTCGGTTCGGTGATCGCCCTGATACATGACGTATTGATCACAGTAGGCTTCTTTGCCCTGTTTCATGTGGAGTTCGATCTGCCGGTGCTGGCTGCGGTACTGGCGGTAATCGGTTACTCCCTCAACGACACCATCGTGGTGTTTGACCGCATCCGTGAGAATTTCCGCAAGATGCGTAAAGGGGAGACGGTCGAGATCATCAATACCTCGGTCAATCAGACCCTCTCCAGAACATTGATCACATCCGGTACCACCTTGCTGGTGTTGATCGCGCTGTTCCTGTTCGGTGGTGAGATCATTCACGGTTTCGCCCTGGCCTTGATCGTGGGCGTGGTGATCGGTACCTACTCATCCATCTATGTGGCCAGTAGCTCAGTGATATCCATGGGTGTCAGCCGAGCCGATCTGATGCCGGTGAAAAAGGATGATGAGGTGGTGGATGAAACGCCCTGAGGGGGCGTAACAGGGAGAGTATCCCGTAAACCGATGCAGATCAGATCGGTTCTTATGCTGGTTAAGGTAGAGTGCAGGCCCTTTCGTTTGGGCCTGCGATTACCAGTCACTGAGGTCGTTTGCTGTTACTTCAGCTGCGTTTTTTAGGGTTTCGAGCAGCCTCCGTTTTCTCGTCATGTGAGGTCATTAAGATCTCGGCCGATGATGTTTCCAAGCACTCTTTCCCTAACTGCATTGAGACATCCATCAGTCCACTCATCACATCGCGCATGACCAGCTCAAGCGCTCGGTCGCTCAGAGTTTTCTTCTTTTTAAGGTCTTCTAGCATCTGCAATTGCCCATCTGGGTGAGAGGTTATCTACACTCCAACTAACGGTTATTTGGGGCAATTCTTGAGCAGCAGATTGGCAACTACCTGCAATCTGTGAACCCGGTTCTTACGTCTGGGAATTAAGCGGTGAGTTTGTCGTCCAGATGGGGGCGGATGCGTCTCAGCATGGCGTTGTGGACCTTCACATTACCGGCAATCACGTTACCGGTCTCCAGGAAGCGCTCTCCACCGCCAATATCGGTGACCAGGCCGCCAGCTTCCCTGACCAGTACCGCGCCGGCGGCAAAGTCCCATTCACTCAGGCCCAGCTCCCAGAAACCGTCCGTCCGGCCGGCGGCCAGATAGGCGAAATCGAGGGCGGCTGAACCCGGGCGACGGATTCCGGCGCTATCCTTGATCAGGTCACGCAGCATACCCATGTAGTTCTCTTCGAATCTGAAATCCCGATAGGGGAGTCCGGTGCCGAGCAGGGCGCCATCCAGGCTTTTGCGCTGGGAGACGCGGATTCTATGGTCGTTGAGCAACGCACCTTCGCCACGACTGGCGGTGAACATCTCTTCGCTGATCGGATCGTAGACCACGCCGAGTTCCAGGCGGCCTTTGACTTTCAGCGCAATGGAGATGGCAAACTGAGGGAAGCCGTGCAGAAAATTGGTGGTGCCGTCGAGGGGATCGATGATCCACTGATAGTCGTCGCCGGCCTGCTGACCACTCTCTTCAGCGAGAATGCCATGGCTTGGAAACTTCTCCCGCAACACGTGGATGATCGCAGCTTCCGCATTGCGGTCCACCTCGGTGACGAAATCGTTACTGCCCTTGTCGGCGATGGTCAGGCGGTCGACCCGGTTGAAGTTGCGGGTGATCACCTTACTGGCCTCGCGGGCAGCGCGTACAGCTATGTTTACCATGGGATTCATGGGCGGCGAGGATACAGCATGTGGCTGGCAGGATAAACACTTTCTTCCGGATGCGGATCGCCTGGCGATGAAATCGCTCATTATCAGGGCTTCAAGAGCGCCCTTGCCAAAAGGTGTGGCTGCAGACCAGTGGCAATCCCATCTCCGGGAGTAGACCTTGCGGACAGCCCCAAATTGACCTGCTGAATGGCGTAGAGCCGCTACAATCGAATCATCGATTCAGGTACCCTTTACCGGTTATGCTGAACAATATCCGAATCGTGCTGGTCGATACCAGCCACCCGGGCAATATCGGTGCGGTTGCCAGGGCGATGAAAAACATGTGCCTCTCCCAACTCTATCTGGTCAACCCATTGCAGTTTCCCGATGCGGAAGCCACCTCCCGTGCTTCCGGAGCCGATGACCTGCTGGATCGGGCGAAGGTGGTGGCGACGCTGGATCAGGCACTCGATGGGTGCCGTCTGGTGGTTGGCACCAGTGCCCGGGCCCGAACGGTCAACTGGCCCGTCACATCCCCCAGAGAGTCGGCGCAAAAACTGGTGGCCGAGGCGCAGCTGGGGGAAGTGGCATTGGTATTCGGACGGGAACGCTCCGGTCTCACCAACAGCGAACTGGATCGTTGCACTTTTCTGGTACACATCCCCACCAACCAGGAGTACAGCTCACTCAATCTCGGCATGGCGGTTCAGGTGTTGAGCTACGAGGTCTATCTGGCGCAGTTGCAGAAGGCTCCTGCCGAGGCGGAGCTGGAGCGGGATCTGGCCACGGCGGATATGCTGCAGAGCTTCCATAGTCACCTGGAACAGGCGCTGGATGATATCGGTTTTACCGATACCCGGCAGTCGGAAAAACTGCTCAGACGACTGCGCAGTCTGTTTCAACGGGCGAGGCTCGACAAAGACGAGGTCAACATCCTGCGAGGTATTTTCAGTGCCATGCAGGGGCGTAAATCGATGCGCCGTTAGGCGGCTCGGCAAGCACACCTTTCCGTTCTTTGAGTTCAAGTTACTATCTCATTTAAAAACAGATAGTTAACTTGTTTTTTCATGTCTGGCATGGAACTCGATTGATCAATACCCTAGTATTTTGTACGGGATTGTGGATAATCTGCTCCCCTCATGCCACCATTATGTTTATGGAACCTCTGTTTCATACCGAATCCGGCCTGTTCCAATGAAGGCCCGATTGCACTTTCTGGACGCATAAAGTGGCCTCACCGTTAACACAATCAGATGTAGGTAAGCAGTTGGAAGAATCAGGAGAACGTAAAGTCTCACGCTGGAAAGAGGATATCCAGAGTGTTTTCGAGCGTGATCCTGCCGCCCGTAATGCCTTTGAGGTGGTCACCACCTACCCGGGAGTGCATGCGGTGATATTTCATCGTCTCTCCCACGGGCTATGGAATCTGGGGCTGAAGTGGCTGGCGCGGATCATCTCCAATCTTGCCAGACTGCTGACCGGAATTGAGATCCATCCGGGAGCGGTGATCGGCAGACGGTTTTTTATCGATCACGGCATGGGTGTGGTGATTGGTGAGACAGCGGTGATCGGCGACGATTGTACCCTCTACCATGGCGTGACCCTCGGTGGCACCAGTTGGGAGAAGGGCAAACGACACCCGACACTGCACAATGATGTGGTGGTAGGTGCCGGTGCCAAGGTACTCGGCCCCATCGAGGTCGGTGAAGGGGCCAGGATCGGTTCCAATGCGGTGGTGGTGAAAGATGTTCCGGAAGGGGCCACGGTTGTGGGTGTCCCCGGCAAGTTGATTACGCCGAGTAAACCTGAGGCTAACGGCCACCGGGAAGAGATCGCCAAAAAGATCGGTTTCGATGCCTATGGCGCAACCAAGGATGCCACCGATCCAGTGGCGCATGCCATCAACTGCATGCTGGACCATATCCACGTCATGGACAACAAGATGCAGTCGATGTGCGAGGCGATGAAAAAGCTCGGCATCGATGAGGATGGCACCCGACTGCCGGATCTGGATTCCTGCGAGATCATCTCCACAGCGGATGAGCTTAAAAAGCTGGATGAGGTATCCACAGAGAGCGAGAAAACCACCGAATGATCAGGGTGGGATAATCTTGACTAATTTGGTTGGGAATGTATATTAGCGTTTGGAAATATTCATGGAGCTGACGAAGTGAAGCTGACCACAAAAGGCCGTTATGCGGTGACTGCAATGTTGGATCTTTCACTCCATTATGGAGAGGGTCCAATCACCTTGGCGGATATCGCTCAACGGCAGGGTATCTCGCTCTCATATCTTGAGCAGCTGTTCTCACGCTTGCGCAAAAAATCCCTGGTTGCCAGTGTGCGCGGGCCCGGTGGCGGATACAGTCTGGGACGCAACGCAAATGAGATCTTCGTTGGTGAAGTCATCTCTGCGGTGGATGAGAATATCGACACCACTCGCTGTAACGGCGCCCACAACTGCCAGAACAATGAACGTTGTCTGACCCACGATCTGTGGTCGGATTTAAGTAATCAGATCTACGGCTATCTCAACAAAATAAGCCTTCAGGATTTAATGGACCGTCAGGCGGTTCGTGAAGTTGCTCAGCGACAGGGACAACCGGAGCAGGAGACGACTCCGGGCATGGATGTTTCAATGACGGATATGTCCAGTGGCCCTGCCGGGGCCTGATCAGTTCTAGAGTCGGAGTTTGAGATGAAGTTACCCATTTACATGGACTATTCGGCAACGACACCGGTTGATCCCCGTGTTGCGGAATTGATGTGCAGCTATCTGACACCGGATGGTGATTTCGGCAATCCGGCCTCCCGCTCCCACGCCTTTGGCTGGGCGGCAGACGAGGCGGTTGGCAAAGCCCGGCGACAAGTGGCGGATCTGGTGAATGCCGATCCAAAGGAGATCGTATGGACCTCCGGCGCGACTGAGTCCAACAACCTGGCCATCAAAGGTGTTGCGGAGTTCTACGTCAAGAAGGGCCGCCACATCATCACCTGCAAGACCGAACACAAAGCGGTACTCGATACCTGCCGCCAGCTTGAGCGTCAGGGTTATGAGATTACCTATATGGATCCCGAGCCGACTGGCCTGATCGATCTGCAGAAGCTTGAATCAGCTCTGCGTGACGACACCATTCTGGTCTCCATCATGCACGTCAACAACGAGATCGGTGTGATCCAGAACATCGAAGCGATTGGCGAGATGACCCGTGAACGCAAGATCCTGCTGCATGTGGATGCCGCACAGAGTGCCGGTAAGGTGCCGATCGATCTGCAGAATCTGAAGGTCGATCTGATGTCCTTCTCGGCGCACAAAATTTACGGACCGAAAGGCATCGGCGCACTCTATGTGCAGCGCAAACCGAGAGTCCGTCTGGAGGCCCAGACCCATGGCGGTGGCCATGAGCGGGGGATGCGTTCCGGTACCCTGGCAACCCATCAGATCGTCGGCATGGGTGAGGCTTTCCGTCTGGCCCAGCAGGAGATGGCGGCGGAGAATGAAAAAATTCTAGGCCTGCGGCAACGCCTTTGGGACGGCATCAAGGATATGGAAGAGGTCTACCTGAATGGTGACGAGAATCATCGTGTGGCCGGTAACCTGAACGTCAGCTTTGCCTTTGTCGAGGGGGAATCCCTGATCATGGCGCTCAAGGATCTGGCGGTCTCTTCAGGCTCCGCCTGCACTTCAGCCAGTCTGGAGCCGAGTTATGTACTGCGCGCACTGGGGCGTGAGGATGAGCTGGCACACAGCTCGATCCGCTTTACCCTGGGGCGTTTCTCCACCGTGGAAGAGGTGGACTACGCGATCAACAAGATCCGTAGCGAAGTGGAGCGACTGCGGGAGCTGTCGCCCTTATGGGAGATGTTCAAGGACGGCATCGACCTGAAATCAATTCAATGGGCTGCGCACTAAGCGCGTCATTCCGAGGTTAGATTATGGCATACAGTGACAAGGTCCTGGATCATTATGAAAATCCACGCAATGTGGGTGCCTTCGATAAAGAAGACACTCAAGTCGGTACCGGTATGGTCGGTGCGCCCGCCTGTGGCGATGTGATGCGCCTGCAGATCAAGGTGAATGACGATGGTGTGATCGAAGATGCCCGCTTCAAAACCTATGGCTGCGGCTCTGCGATCGCATCCAGCAGTCTGCTGACCGAGTGGGTCAAAGGCAAAACCCTGGAGCAGGCACAGGAGATCAAGAATTCGGAAATCGCCGAAGAGCTGGCTCTGCCGCCGGTCAAGGTTCACTGCTCGGTGTTGGCGGAAGACGCCATCAAGGCGGCGATCAAGGACTATTCGGACAAAAACGAGAAATAATTTCGGCACTGTTGCCTGCCGATCTGATAGAGTTAGAGACATGGGTATCACGATCACAGAAGCCGCCGCACAGCGTGTTCAGAACTTCCTCGCCAATCGGGGGAAGGGAATTGGTATACGTCTGGGTGTTCGCACCTCAGGTTGCTCCGGCATGGCTTACGAAATGGAGTTTGTCGATGAAGTTCAGGATGATGACCAGGTGTTCGAAGACCGGGGCGTGAAGGTCATCATCGATGAGAAAAGCCTGGTCTATCTGGATGGCACCGAGGTGGATTATGCCCGGGAGGGGTTGAACGAAGGCTTCAAGTTCAACAATCCTAACGCCAATGGCGAATGTGGTTGCGGTGAAAGTTTCACGGTTTAGAACATCATTAACAAAGAATAAGGGACGGCTGCCTCAGGGCGGCCGTTTTTTTCGATATGCTGGATTTTTCGAAAAACTACTTTGATCTTTTCGGCCTGCCTGTGGGCTATATTGTGGATGCCTCCTCCCTGGCGGATCGCTATCGCGATCTGCAACGGGTGGTCCATCCGGACCGCTATGCGAACGGTACTGAACAGGAGCGACGTCTCTCCGTGCAGGGCGCATCACTGATCAACGAGGCGTTTGAAACCCTCAAGGATCCGGTAGCCCGGGCCGCCTATCTGCTCTCCCTGCATGGGGTTGAGATGGATGTGCAAAACGAGTCGACCCAGGACATGGCCTTTCTGATGCAGCAGATGGAGTTGCGGGAAGAGCTGGAGAGCCTGCGGGAACAGGCTGGGCCCTATGAGACTCTGCTCGATCTGAGTGGCAGGATCAACAAACAGATTACTGACCTGGTGGCACAGATCGCGATGCAGTTTGAAACCCCGAATGATGAGCAGTTGCAAGAGGCTCGAGAGATTTTGCGGAAAATGCGCTTTCTACAGAAGCTCCGTGCGGAGACGGAGCGTGTGGAGGCGGAACTTGAAGATCGTTTGAATTGAGTGGAATGAGATAGATGGCACTTCTTCAGATTGCTGAACCCGGTCAGGCCCAGGCTCCCCATCAGCACCGACTCTCTGCGGGTATCGATCTCGGCACCACCAACTCACTGGTTGCCACAGTTCGCAGCGGTAAGGCCGAGACACTGCCGGACCAGCAGGGGCGTCACCTGTTACCTTCCGTGGTGCGCTACCAGCAATCCGGCATACAGGTCGGCCACCAAGCCAAACAGTCGGAAGTGGATGATCCACTGAATACCATCTCCTCGGCAAAGCGGCTGATCGGTCGTGGTGTGGACGATATCAAGACCCTGGGCAGTCAGTTGCCCTACCACTTTGTCGATCAGCAGAGCAGCGTACCCAGAATCAAAACGGAAGCCGGGGATATCTCACCGGTGGAGGTCTCAGCCGAAGTGCTCAAGCAACTTTCGGAACGGGCCGAAGGAACCCTGGGCGGTCCGCTGGAAGGGGTGGTGATCACCGTACCCGCCTATTTCGATGAGGCGCAGCGTCAGGCAACCAAGGATGCGGCCAAACTGGCGGGATTGCATGTCCTGAGATTGCTGAATGAGCCAACTGCCGCTGCCGTCGCCTACGGTCTCGATAAAGGGGCTGAAGGGGTGCATGCGATCTATGACCTGGGTGGTGGCACCTTCGATATCTCCATACTCAGGCTCAATAAAGGGGTCTTCGAGGTTATGGCCACCGGTGGCGATTCGGCACTCGGTGGTGATGATTTCGATCGCTGTGTGGCTGAATGGATCATGCAGCAGGCCGGTCTCGATGAGAATGTCAGTCAGGGGATGGCGAAGCGTCTGATGCATGCCGCCTGCACAGCCAAAGAGGCCCTTACTCAGACAGAGCAGACAGAGATCGAAGTCCCCATCGGAACCGGTGAGAGCTGGCAGGGTAGTTTGAGCCGGGAACAGTTCAACACCCTGGTCGATCCTCTGGTGACAAAGAGCCTGATGGCCTGCCGACGCACCCTGCGAGATGCCGGAGTGGGTGTCGACGAGGTTCAGGAAGTGGTCATGGTGGGTGGCTCCACCCGCGTACCCCGGGTCAGGGAGAAAGTCGGCGAGCTGTTCAATACCCAACCTTTGGTGGACATCGATCCGGATCGGGTGGTGGCAGTCGGTGCCGCAATCCAGGCGGATATCCTGGTGGGCAACAAACCCGGCGATGAGATGCTGCTGCTGGACGTTATCCCACTCTCCCTCGGTATCGAAACCATGGGCGGTCTGAGTGAGAAACTGATCAGCCGAAATACGACAATACCGGTAGCCCGGGCCCAGGAATTCACCACCTTCAAGGATGGCCAGTCGGCGATGGCGATTCATGTCGTACAGGGAGAGCGGGAGCTGGTTGCGGACTGTCGCTCGCTGGCCCGATTTGAACTGCGCGGTATACCACCGATGGTTGCCGGCGCGGCGCGCATCCGAGTAACCTTTGCAGTCGACGCCGATGGCCTGTTGAGTGTCAGTGCGATCGAGCTGAGCAGTGGCGTGCAGGCGAATATCGAGGTCAAGCCCTCCTACGGTCTGACCGATCAGGAGATCGAAACCATGCTGCGTGACTCGATTGCCCACGCGGATGAAGACAAACAGGCGCGCAGCCTGAGAGAGCAGCAGGTCGAAGCGGAACGGGTGATCGAAGCACTGCAGGCCGCACTGGTTGAGGATGGGGAGAGGTTGCTGGACGCGACCGAACGTCAGCAGGTGGATGCTGCCCTCGAAACCCTGCGTACTGTGAGCAAGGATGGCGATCAGGAGCAGATCAAGAATCAGATAGCCGAACTCGAGAAAAGCTGTGGCTTCTACGTGGAGAGACGCATGAATCAGAGTATTCAGCAAGCCATGTCAGGCCACAGTGTTGACGAGTTCGATCAATAGTTAAACCTAGTTTCCGCAGCTTAAAGGAAGCCGTATGCCTCAAGTCATCTTTCTACCTCACGAAGAGATCTGCCCCGAAGGGGCGGCGATCGACGTGGAACCGGGAACGACCATCTGCGATGCCGCACTGAAACACGGTATCGAGATCGAACATGCCTGTGAAAAGTCCTGTGCCTGTACCACCTGCCACGTGATCGTGCGCGAAGGTTTCGACTCTTTGCAGGAGGCGGAAGAGGTGGAAGAGGATATGCTGGACAAGGCCTGGGGGCTTGAACCGGAATCGAGACTCAGTTGCCAGGCCACGGTCGGTGATGAAGACCTGGTGATCGAGATACCGAAATACACCATCAACATGGTTTCAGAACACCACTGATTGGGAGATTGTCATGGGTTTGAAATGGGTGGATAGTCTCAACATTGCGATTGAACTCGACGAAACCTATCCGGACGTGGACCCACGTACGGTCAACTTTGTCGACCTGCGGGATTGGGTGGTCAAACTGGATGAGTTCGATGATGACCCTCACCACTCCGGTGAGAAGATACTCGAAGCGATCCAGGCGGCCTGGATCGAGGAGCGGGAGTAACTCCCCAAACAGGAAACATAAGGAAAAGCTGACAGCGGAATCGTTCAATGAAACAGGAGAGCTCTGCAAAACCGCCTCTGCCTCGTCGCCTGCTCAGCTGGGGAATCCAGTTGGCTGGCCTCCTGCTGGTACTGTTTCTGATCCATCTTTGGCAGACCCGGGATCTCGTGGCGGGTGTGGCGCCACCCCTCTCTGCAAACAGCCTGGAAGGGCTTCCTGTCGATCTGGAAAGCCTCGGAGATGAACCGGTGGTGGTCCATTTCTGGGCGACCTGGTGCCCGGTGTGCAAGCTGGAAGCGCCGGCAATCGAGCAGTTGGCGGAAGACCACAAGGTGATCACCGTGGCCATGCAGTCGGGACAGGCGGCAGAAGTCAGTGACTATCTTGCAGCCAATGATCTTGGCTTTACCACCATCAACGATCCTCAGGGCAAACTCTCTTCCGCCTGGCGTGTCCGGGGCCTGCCAACCAGCTATATCATCGATGAAAACCGCCAGGTGCGATTCGTATCCGTGGGCTATACACCGGAGTTGACTCTGCGGCTGCGTCTCTGGCTGCTGGATAACGTTCTTTAAGGTCGAATTTGCTCTAGTGTACTGTCTCATACTCATGCGTGATATCAGAGGTTTGCCTTGTCCCCAAGTCAAGGCGCGACGCGCAGGCAATGGCAGGCCCTTGTCGAGCGTCGCAACGTAAGATTGGGGGCAGGGCAAGCCTCCCTTCGGGCGAGACGCCAGGCCATCGTCCGCGTTGTTGTGCGTCTTGACAAGGCACCATTGCCTGCGACACACGCCTAGCGGCCAATGGCCTGGCGTCACGCTGATATCACGCATGAGTATGAGACAGTACACTGGCATCGCAGCCTGGCAAAGGCAATGATATGATGAGGGGATAACAGTAGATTGACCCGGTGACTCAGTTTATCCCTTTAAATCGCCGGGTTAATGAGTGGGCAGAGAGTCGATCTGAATGTCCCTCTGATGCTTGGAACGCCCCGGAGATGTAAGCTATGACGCTTCTAAAAAGATGTGCTTATCTCATTGTTTTGGGAGTGTTGTTTGTCGGTTGTACCACGGCCCCAACCCTCTCCCAGAGTGATGTATTTGAAACCTATGGTGAGATCGCAAGTTTCAGGAAGCGGCTGGCTGAGGATGAGTCGAACGGACTCTTCAATCTGGCGCCAGAAGGGTTCCGCAAGGCAGAGAACAAACTCAATCAAGCCATCTCCCTGGGACGATCCAAGAAAGACGAAGCGGTCGCAGAGACGATGCGAGAAGGGCGGGTGATTCTCGACAAAGCGGAAGCCGATGCGATTACCACCAAGTCGTTGATGCGCGAGGTGCTGGAAGCCCGGCGCTTGGCGATTGCGGCGGAAGCCGACACGATGATGGCGGATCAGTTCAAAGCCCTCGACAAGAAGTTGCGTCAGGCGGCTGAACAGGTGGAGCAGGGTGACCTTGAGGCAGCGAAGAAGTGGCGTCCCGAGATGTTGGAGGGCTACTCAGAGGTTGAACTGGAGGCGCTGAAGCAGGATGCCACCGAGAATGCCCGCTACGACATCTCCCAGGCAATCAAAAGTGAAGCGGATGAGTATGCGCCGAAGACCCTGAAGCTGGCGCGCGAGGAACTGGCGTTGGCAATCGCGGTGCTGGAGACCAACCGAACCCAGCGAACCAAGGCGAAGAACCATGCGCTGGAAGCGAGTAAGCAGGCGCGAAGAAGTATCGAGTTAACCGAACTGATCAAAGAGTTCGACAACCGGGAGTACACTTCAGAGGATGTGCTCCTTTGGTATCAGAAACAGTTGGCGCAGATCAACGAGTCCACCGATGAGCGGCTGCCGTTTGATCTGCCCAATCACGAAGTGGTGAAGGTGCTGCAGGACAAACTGGCCACCTATGCCGAGTTGCGCAAAACCGAACTGGCCACGCGCATCGATCTGCAGACCCGCTTGGCCGCCGTGGAGCGTCAGAACCAGGAAGCTCAGGCCCGCTTCGATAAGATTCAGGATCTGTTCAGTGCCGAAGAGGCCAACGTCTATCGACAGGGCCACAACATCCTGTTGGAGATGAGAGCCTTCAACTTCCCCAGCGGCGGTACCGATATCCAGGCTGAAAATTTTGAACTGCTGGATAAGATCGTAACGGCAATCAAATCCTTTCCCAGTCCCGATGTGGTGGTCTCCGGACATACCGATTCGGTGGGCGGGGATGAGACCAACCGCAAACTCTCACAACAGCGGGCAGAGACGGTGGCCTCATTTCTTGAAAAGGTCGGTGGTGTGGAGAGAACCCGATTAACCGCGATCGGCTATGGCGAGGCGCGTCCGGTGGCCAACAACGAGACTGAGATTGGACGCAAGAGCAATCGCAGAATCGAGGTGCTCATCATTAATGAATGATCAACAACCCTCTGCCCTGAGCAAACCCTACTCGGTAGCGATAACCGGTTCAGGCGGCAGTGGTGCGGTGACCGCTGGCCGGATTCTGCTTGAGGCAGCTGCACATTGCGGTTATCAGGGCTTGATGACCCGTTCCGCTGGTCCTCAGATCCGTGGTGGCGAATCGGCGGCGATGGTCCGGTTCAGTACCGCCCCGGTGGAGTGTATGGGGGATGAGTACGATCTTCTGCTGGCGCTCGACTGGCTGAATATCGAACGCTTCGCCGATGAGATCCCGCTGTCGAACAAAAGCCTGATACTTTGCGATCCCAAAGCGGGCGAGGTTCCGGCTCTGTTGCGCAGCAATGGCGCTGAGATCCGTGAAATACCCTTCAAGACCTTCGCCTCCGGTCTACCGGATGGACGCATCAATATGGTGGCCTTGGGTGCCGCGGCGGTGGTCTGCGGGCTACCTCTCGACGCCATGGGAAACAGTGTCCGCCAGGTACTGCAAAGCAAGTCGCCTGAGGTGATCGAGAGTGCACTGAGGGCGCTTGAGCTGGGCTACAATCACGACCGGCGTCCACAGATCAAGCAACCACCTCCGGGTAAGCAGGAGAACCGTTGGAGCATCACCGGCAACCAGGCCTGTGGCCTCGGTGCGCTGCGTGGCGGCATCAAATTCGTTGCGGCTTATCCGATCACCCCGGCGAGTGAAATCCTCGAATGGCTGGCGCCAAGACTGGAGCAGGTCGGGGGAGCGCTGCTGCAGGCGGAGGATGAGCTTGCCTCGATCAACATGATCATCGGCTCCTCGTTTGGCGGGGTGCCCTCCCTGACCGCCACATCAGGGCCGGGACTCAGCCTGATGGTGGAGGGGTTGGGTCTGGCGCTGGTCAGTGAAACCCCGGTGACGGTGGTCAATGTGATGCGTGGCGGCCCCTCCACCGGTATCCCCACCAAGTCCGAACAGTCTGATCTGAATATCGCTGTCTACGGTCTGCATGGTGATGCGCCGCACCTGGTATTCGCACCGCTTTCCATCCGTGATGCCATCTTCACCACCCAATGGGCAGTACAACTTGCCGAGCATTTGCAGACGGTATCGCTGGTGCTCTCCGATCAATCGCTCGGTCAGTCCCAGGCGATCATCGAAGCCTCAGAGGAGGTTGACCTGCCACTGAAAAGGTCAGTCACAGACAACCCGGGTGAAGACTATCGGCGCTATCAGATCGTGGCGGAAAACATCTCACCGATGAGCCTGCCGGGAACGCCCGAAGGCATGTATACCGCAGATGGACTGGAGCATAACGACCGGGGTACCCCCTCCAGCATGGCCAGCGACCATCGTGAACAGCTCAACAAACGGCTGCAGAAACTCAAGCAGTTTGATTACGGAGAGTATTGGGCTGAGGTGTCCGGCGAGGGTGATACCTGTCTGATTACCTGGGGCTCCAGTACCGGCGCTGTCAAAGAGGCCGCGGATCAGCTCAACCAGGCGGGCAATCAGGTCAGAGTGATTGCGCTGCGTCTGCTGGCGCCGTTGCAGCGGGATAAGATCCTTCAATTGATCGACGGCGCCGCCAAGGTGCTGGTGGTGGAACAGAACCACGGTGGTCAACTGTTTCACTATCTGCAGTCGGAGTCGGTCGTTCCGCTGACAGCTCAGTCACTGGCCCAGCCCGGACCATTGCCAATACGGCCAGGCCGGATCATTCGTACCTACCACGCCCTGGGTTGATTATTTCGCGGCTTCCCACAACTCGATTGGATTGCCCTCAGGATCACGAAGTTTGGCGAATCGGCCGTTAGGGTAGTGGGTGTCGTCCACACTGACTTCAATGCCATGGCGGCGCAGTTGAGCAACCATGCTGTCGAGATCATTCACCCGAAAGTTGATCATCCACTGTTTTGACGGGTCACCAAAATAGTCTGTCTCTCGTTCAAACGGGGCGAACACGGTTGGACCTGTCTGCTGCATCCAGGGGGATTGGTCATAGTCGGTGGGCACCCGGGTTACCCCCAGATGCTGCTCATACCAGGATGCCAGTTTTGCGGGATCCTCGGCACGAAAAAAGAGTCCGCCAATACCGGTAACCTTTTCCATGGGATATTCCTTAGCCTGTCTTACAAAGCACGTTCATTGTAGAACCGGATCACCCGCCCTTGATCTCTTTGATGGCGTTCAATCCCAGTGAGAGTGTGCCGGCAAGGAGTACCAGGATTGCCATCAGCTGATACTCAGGATTCACAAATCGGATCATGGCGAAGATCGCAGCACCCAGCAGTAGAAGCACCAGTAAGATGACGCCGGTAAGTACCGGAGTCCAGCCAGTGACCTTTTCAACATGAAACGGGTTTGTCGTTAGCGATGGGTGGAAAGTACTGGGATTATGGATACTGAGCGGCACCGGTTTCGATGTCTTAGTCCGGGCTTTCTCTGTTTCATCCTGAATCTGTTCAATGATCTGCTTATCCCGGGCAATGGCTGAGCGGAAGGAGAGATAGGCGCCGAATCGATTCTGATAGCCAACCATTCGATGACTCATACCGCCCTGTTTCAACTTGTCGGCAGTGCTGAAAAACATCTGATGCAGCGGAAACAGGGAGGAGAACATTTTCGTTACACCACTGAGTAGTTCGATAAGGCCGTTATCATTGGATTTATGCAGGAAGTTGTACTCAATGGTGTCATCGTTTGTTGGTTTATCCGCAATGGAATCGAAGTAGCTGCTGACATCGTATGAATTGTTCCACAGCGCATTGCCTGAGTTTCCGCAGTGTTCGAAATTGAGAAATCGTGGAGGCACCTTGGGCACGATGTCATCAGCGATTCGGCTCTGAAAGGTGACCTCTCCAAGCGTGAGTCTCTCCTGATCCTGTGGCTGAATGCCGGCCGGTGTCTGGTTGTATTCGGCAACAAAAGCAGACGAACCGACCCGTGGAGCGCCGAATGTGACGACCGCTTCAATCCTGTTGAGTTGCTCTTCGGCCAATGCTTTTGCGGCAATCACACCCATCGCGCCACCCAGTGAGTGGCCAGTGATGACAATGGAATCGGTGGTTGCAGAGACCGCCCGGTACCATTCGATTACCCTGTTTTGCAGGCCGGACCAGGCGTCATGAAATCCGGAATGGAGTTGTTTATCGGTTTTGAAAAAACGAAAATTGGTATCCCAGTCATAAGCATCGTCAGATCCCCGGAATACCAGCCAGGCCCGTTGTTGAAAAACAAAACCCATGGCGACTTTAGAAAAAAGTGCCATGTTGGAAGGGAGGCCTTTACCAAACTCTGTGGTAAAGCCTTGAAAAGCATCAGCGCCTTCGAGTTCGAGCAGTCGTCTCAGCCCTTGCAGGTTATAGCGATAGATCAGAGCAGAGAGGCCGGCACAAAAACAGTGAAGTTCTTTCAATACCTGACTTCGATCTCCCCGGGTATCGAGAGAGGGGGGGATAGGCGCAACGCCACCACAGTTGAGCCGTGCGAGTTTCGGAGATGGAGACGGTTCGTTGCTCTGTTTGGATTGAGCAGACTCGATCAGCATGAAGATATCCTTGCTTCAATAGGTGAATGATTTACTCCATCAGTTTAATAACTATAGATGATATTGACTTTGGCGAGCTGAATAACCCCATAAAGCCCGGCTGTATGAAGATCGAAGGATGGGTAGGGATAGGTGTATTGGGAACGATACAAAAAGCAATGGTGATCAGTATCCATACAAAATTTGTTACTCAAAGTCATTGCTGAAGACTTGTGTACAAACGATATGGCTGAAAGCTTGTCAGTGTTTGTTTCAATGGGTACAACCCATTGAGGTAACTTAAAATCAGAGATTTTAATCCACTATATGCCAAACCAACCTAGTCGCCATATACGAGTGATAAACTTGAAGCCACTCGCCTCTTATATCCCCGTCCCGGCACGAGCGAGAAGCGCAGGCAAAAAACGATCAGCGGGCCTGATTGTCTGAGCGCAGCGAGTTTCAGGCACGCCGGTTTTTGCCGAGCATCGCAGCGGACCCGAAGGGGCGAAACAGGGAGTATCAGATACGAGGGCAATAGCGAGTGGCTGCGACCTAAATTGATGGTTTATATGAACAAAGAAAGCAGAAGCAATAACCCGACCATTCAGAATCTAAAGCATGATGAGTTATCCCAGCCCCATTTGAGGGAAAGCTGAAATCTAGACACCCTTCCTAACCGTCAACAACACAGCCGAGGCCATCTACATATGCAACAGATCCGCTATCTTGTTATTAGTTATTTCAATTATGCGATCATCAAAGGCATTAATGATGAGAGTACCAACAACTGCATCGACGCTGCAGGCGCAAGTGAGGATGAGTAAAAAAACCGGGAGCTTAACCTGATTCGGCGAATATAGGAGAACACAGGTTTGATCTTGTTGTGGAAGAAAACCCCAAACAACGTCACGATTTGCAGCTCAACCATCAACACAAAAATTTCCAAACCAACCGCATCGACAAAAAGAGCCAGACCAACCGTCTCCGGATTGAGTATGAGGAGTGCAAACACGAAGAGGGTGAGAAATTTCCAGATCGCGGGTTTGATCTTCATCGCTTCTTTTTGCTCATCGCCTTGGTGCCGGGGATATGTTTTTCACCCCAGCTAACCATGGATTTTAAGATAGGACCCAACTCCCTGCCTTTTGGCGTGAGGATATACTCATAGCGAACCGGGTGTGTCTGGTAAGGTTTCTTCTCAACGATTTCATGATCGGTCAAACGCACCAATCGATTGGCCAGGATATTGGTTGGTATTTTTTCAGGAGATTTTTGCAGTTCGCTGTAGGTGGTTTTACCGGCAAACAGGTCCCTGATTACCAGTAGGCTCCATTTGTCCCCCAGAATATCCAGAGTCGAAGCGACAGGGCAGATTGAGCGCTTTGTCGAGATGTTGCTTTTGTCAGCTTTAACCATGCCTTAAACCTAGCATGGGAATCACTTACTTGCAATTAACAAGTCAGTGGGCTAGGCTTGAGTAACTTGCAAAAAGAAAGTGACCGCTTGGACTGTCTCCAGTTCAGGGCGATCAAATTCAAAAGAGGCTTGGTCAATCCTCAGCAGATTCCATTCCACTCAGGAGCATGATATGGAACCAATTGAAAAGGCGACTGTATTAGTCACCGGAGCATCAAAAGGAATCGGTCTTGCGATCGCTGAAGAGTTTGCTGTACAGGGACATGACCTGGTGCTGGTTGCCCGGGGAGAGGAGGCGCTACAACGTGTGGCGGATGCAATCAAAGCGAAGTCCGGGGTCGAGGTTACGGTAATCAGCAGCGATCTGACGGAAGCAGACGCGCCCAGAAGGCTCTATGAGCAATTGGAACAATCAGGTAAGCCGATCGATATTCTGGTCAATAATGCGGGAGTAGGGATGAGTGGGCTGTTTCAGGAAGCGGATTACGCAAACCTGAGTCGAATGCTGCAACTCAATATGTTGGCGCTCACGCAACTGACGCATCTGTTCCTACCGCAGATGCTGATGCGCAAGTGTGGACGGATACTCAATGTTGGGTCACTGGTCTCCTATTTCAAAGGAGGACCTAACTGGGCAGCCTATGTGGCAAGCAAACACTATGTGCGTGCCTTGAGTGCCGGTTTATCCAAAGAGTTGAGGGGGTCGGGAGTTGCCGTGACATCGCTCTCGCCTGGCGCAACCGCCACCGATTTTGTAAAGACGGCCGATACAGAGGATATGCTGGCCTACCAAGTGCCCCTTGGGCCATCCCCGGAACAGATTGCCAAGCTTGCCTATCAAGCCTGCCAGACTGGCAAGAGATCGGTAATACCAGGGGTGTTCAATAAAATACTCGCCTTTATGGGGGAGTTGCATCCTAGGGTTATCGCTTTTGAGGTGTTCAGCTTATTGTCGAATAAGAAAAGCTAGGCGTTAGGTGTAGCGCCTAACGGCATCTTCAAAATGGTATAGGATCATTTTTCACTATCCTTAGTTGCGCTGATCCAAACAATCTACTCTTGGTCAAACTAACTGTTTTCAATAACTGACGGTGATTTGCAACCGACGATTGCCGGCGCTTCATGGATCAGTTCATCACGTTCCATGGCGTCAACCATGAAAAGCGCAAAATCGATCCGTCGCGTGAGGTTACTCTTCAATATGGGGTCGCCCACATGTCGACTCCAAACAGGCAGTCCCTGACTTTCGCCCTCCTCAAGGTCACTGCCACGAACCACTGTCCACCGGGTGTCGCTGTCGAATATTCTTCTGCAGGCCTCAATCTGATCATCCAATTCAACCAGTCGAAACAGTCTGGCAAGTTTACCGAACAGAGTCAGCAGGGCTTTGAATCGCCAGGAATAGATGTCTTTTCCATCACGACTGATATGCCAGCCACAGGAGAAGATCAGTCGGGCATCGGATTCAGCAAAATCCAGAACAGCTTGCGCGGTACCTGATGAGTATTGCTGTACTCCCCAGGGAACGAGCACAGTCAGAACCCCATCACAACCGGACACTGCCTGTCTGATCACATCCCGATCATTGGTTGCACCTGGAAATAGGCTTATCTTATCCGCGAGATCAGCGAGTTTGCTGACACTCTGTTGTCGGCAGACCGCAGCGACCTGATATCCACGCTCCAGGGCGTGCTGCACCATATATCGACCAAGTTTACCGGATGCGCCGATGATACAGACTCTCTTCAAGTTATCTCTCCTGGTGGCAGAGATTGGATTAAAAGACAGACAGGCAAAAGTCTGGTCGAGAAATTCTAAATGTTATCAGAGAGGATAGGCTCACCCTAAATCAGGATTCTTGGATAAAGGGTAACCAGCTTCAGGGTTTTGGTGGGGCCATGCCCCACCATATAACGCTCACATACGTGCCATTCGTATTTCGCCCCTTACACACTCTTATCATAGGGGGTGGTATGCGAGTTAAATCAGATGATTAAGATTGCACACTCAATCAATAATCTCAACGCCTTTCCAGAAAGCCACCATCCCCTCTATGTTCTTAGCCTCATCTGATGCAGAAGGGTAGTACCAGGCTGCATCAGAGTTATCGTTCCCGTCGACAGTGAGTGAGTAATAGTGTGCCACACCCTTCCATGGGCAAACCGAAGTCGTATCACTGGGTTTGAGATATTCCTGCTTCACAGAGCTTGCCGGGAAATAGTGGTTGGATTCAACGACAACCGTCTCGTTGCTTTCAGCGATTATCTGACCATTCCAAATTGCCTTCATGATAACGACTCCAAATTGAGTGTCTGCTGGCTTGTCAATATGTCCAATTATAGGTCTGAAAAATTGGATTTGGTGGCGGTGTAGGGAAGATTATTTTGGAACAAACCACTGGGTTTGTAGATGAAATCAAGGCTTGCAAATCGTCTACCTATCATCCGATTCAAGTGGCGCATATAAATAACGTATTTGAGTAGGTTCCCCATCGTTTTCTCTATGCACCCAGGCAACATGCAGGTCACCGGAGCTATCCAGTGTGATACTGGGATGATCTTGCACTCCCTTCCCGGAAGCGCCGCTCAGTGCCACATCGTCACTCCACTCTCCATCCTCCAACCAGCTATACCAAACATCCTTGGATCCATCTCTTTCATCCGTCCATGCCACAATCAGCTGTCCGTTCGGATGACCGGCTATGGTGGCATGCCACTGCCGGTAATTGGCACCGAAGTCATCCTGTATACGCACATTGCTACCAAATACCTGGTCGCTCTGCTTATTGGCCCCATAGATATCGTAGCCTTCCCGAAAATCCCGCTTATCAGCCCATGCGGCATACAGACCTGAACTGCCATAATCGGCCAGGGCGACTCTCGCAACCCCATGTCCGGTACCAAAATCAGCCTTTGGCCCTGGTGGTTCTTCACTGATACGGCCTGGAGGAGAAAATTTGCAGGGATCGCCAGGTTTACTCTGGCTATGCATGATCACGGTGTGTCCAAGCCGGCGATCTTCCCAGGCGATGTCGAACCCTTCACCCTTCGCAGTGATGACTGGATAGAGCTGATCATCTTTCATTGGAGCCGGGTCAACAGGGCAGCGTTGTACGGGTGATAGGTGTAACTGATCGTCTACAGTCAGCTTATGCAGAATGATCTGACCAAATCGTTGTCGTTGTTCCCGATAAACGATCAAGAGTTGATCGCTTGAACTTGCCAGATTGACCTGGCCTGAGTATTTTTCTCCAAGCTTAACTATCGGCCCCATCTTGGTTGCGGCGACGATACGGGCAGAGGCCTGCTCATCCTCCTCCCACCCAATGGCAAACCGACCATCACCCAAGGTAATGATCGATGGCTCATAGGCTTCACCTTTCCCACTGATCTTGATTTTGGTTGAAAAAGACGACGTATCCAACGGCTTGCTGGCAAAATAGATGCGCGGTGTCCCGTCGCTATCATCTTCCCAGACAATACCCACGATGCTATCCGAGACCGCAATGTTCTGACGTCCCGAAGATTCCAAGTGGTGAAAGACACCTTGCTTCGCCGGTTCACTGACATCGATGGGCGGTGAAACTGTCCAGGGTTGTGCGGATAAGTGGTTAGCGAACAGCAATATGCCGGTACGAACCCATGGAAATGTTCTAATCAAGATGAGCCTGCCTTTATCAATGCCTGCTGGACTCTATTATGGGCATCAACCAAGTCTTCAATTCTTTGAACGCCTACCATTCGAGTAATGATCTTGCCATCCGGTGACATGAAGGAAAATATCGGCGTCACAAACGCATTGTAGCGCGTACCCAATTCCCGTTCGGTAATCCGCTCACCTGATGGCAGGCGTAGTCTTTTCCCGCTCTCTGCATCCACATAGGCCAGAACATAGTTTTTCGAGTAGTCTTGCTTAACTCCGGGATCGGAAAACGCTTCCTTATTCGTCTTGTCACAATAGCCACATCCATAACGTCCGAAATAGACAAACATCAGTTTGGACTCAGCGTTTGCTTGTGCCATTGCTTTATCAAAAGGCAGAAAGGGGTAACCCTCTGGCGGGTCAGCGACGGCGGCGGTTGCCGCAAGGAAGAGTATGAAACCAAATATCTTGGTCATAAGGTTCTCCGGTTAAGGTCAAACACCCGAAATGACTGTATAAGTCCATAGCATGGGAGTGCCAGCCCAGCGAATGAAGACTGTTCGGTACCAGGGGGGCAAGCCACATCCGGGCTATGGTATGAGGATAGGAGCAAGCCTATCAGTAGTCAACGAAGCGATCAGGATTCTGAAATGAAGTGGTGTAGCAAATGGTGGACCAGGCGAAGGTATTATTGATGTTCTGGATCAGCCTCATTTTTCCTGGAAAATAAGCAGGATTGCCAATATGGTGACGTTTCCAATACTTGATTATCACGCTAACCAGATTATTTAAAGTCTGTGTCAGAGTTGTCGGTTTTAAAACTGGGTAGATCGGCTTTGCCGATAACCGTAAGCACTACACCAACACAGACGAAGAAAAATGTCGATGCCATAAAACTGGCGGAAATAGGGTCATCCTTGCCCACACTCTCAATCCGAAAATAGAGCAATACCGCAGAAACGATGGCTAGAAGAAAACTGACACCCGCCGAAATGAGAGAGGCCTTCTGTAATACACCTTTTTTCTTCAACATGGTAGTTATGCTTCTTGTTTAACGTGATAGGTCCAAAATGTAGAATCTTGTCAGAATCTCATTATTACTCAAATCAACTATTCATTATCTCGATAATGAACATAACGAGTGTCGTTAATCGCTGTGAGTCCGATAGATTTGATGTATGGTGAGTCAGGTAGGTTATCTTGACATAGCTGGTTTATATTGTCGATGGGTCCTGCAGTAGAGAGTAACTGGGTGCCTTTTAGCGCCTCTTTTCACCATGCCCTCAATGAGGGTCGGATTAGAGGAGGTTGGTAAGTTTAGAATTACTTAACGCATTGCTTTGGGGTAACCTAAACCTAGTGTAGGCTGTCCCAGCCGTATACCGGCAAACTACAGCAACTATTTATGTGTTTTAACATATTTGGGTAGCATATTTAGATTCTATTCTACGATCTACTTCTGAATGAAATACCACCCAAACAAACGTGACAATGGCATAGTTTAACCAAGGATTATCCATGCTAGAATAAGAAAAGCTAACGAAAAGCAAAAGAAAATATATGGATGTAGAAACTAACAGCCAGATGTACCATGTCCATGGCCTCTTGAATTTAAACTTGACTCCGCACTGATTACATTTGAAACGGCTAAATGGGCTTTTAATATACCGAAGCCTAGTTAGTTTAATGTTATTTTTACAATTAGGGCATTCCATAATGGATTATATATTACGCCCAGTTAAGCGGCGTCCAGTACGTAGTGCGGTTTGCACAAAAGTGTCGAAGACATTCACAAATAGGTGTGGAGTGCTGGGCGTCTGATCAAGCATAGCGAGTGGCTTGAACGACTTATTAGGCATCTCTATTTTCTCATGAGTAAGCCATTTTCTATTGGCACATATTTCGATGTGGCTTCGATTAACGAGGTCGCTGTTAGCCCGGGAACACCGTAAACCTCTGTTTTCAAGCCTAAATCGTTTTCTAACTTTTTCACCAGCAAATCGAAATCGCCATCCCCACTAACCAAAACCACCAAATTCGAATCTCGTGCGGACTCAAGGGCATCAATTGTTATTCCTACGTCCCAGTCGCACTTCGAAGAACCGTCAGACCGCTGAATATACGGCTTCAACTTCACTTCAAATCCAATTGCCCTGAGGATGTTTTGAAACTGACGTTGCTTAGAATCACCTCGCTCGCACGAGTAGGCGATGGCTCGAACAACCTTTCTATTACTCGTGGCCATTTTCCAGAACCCGTTATAATCAAAGCCACAACCGTAAGCCTGTTTCGTCGTGTAGTAGACATTCTGAGCATCGACCAGAATCGTTACTTGTTCATTAACTGGTAATATGCTCATTAGTTTGTCAATCGCTCAGAGTAATGGGCCATTGTAAAGCTGAGGTCCCAACGACCAAATGGAGTGAACTTGACCTGTTGGTTAGGTTTAGTTACTCCCATGGTCGCTTTTCTTTACCTAACTGTTTTAAATCATCTTTATAATTAGTCAGTAAATCTTTCTTTAACTTTTTAAGAGGTCCTGCACCTATAAAATATCCGAACCAAAATATCACAAAATAAATTAATGAGATCGCAAACAATAATGTATGCATTTCACCTAGTGTGACCTCTATGCATGATATAAGAATTGTTAACGATATCAAGATACTAACCGCAGAAAAATGTTCAAAGTACAGTTTACTACTTGGCCGCATTTTTTAACCCTAAGGTTCATGGTAAGGGACATAGGTGAAACCCAGGACACGCTGTTGGTCACAGACCTAGAGAGCGCTTGATAGACTGGCTGCCTTTTTTACGCATTACTCACAACCTTGTGTATTATCCAGACTAGAGTGCATGACAAACTTACAATTATTAGTATTCTCCCATATTTAGAATGATTGGGGTATATAGCTTTCATTTCAGTGTTGAATGGCCACCATTGTAATGATGGAGGCCTTTTCTTTATTTTTATCTCGTATGTATGTAATACATAAATGCTTAGTAACAGAAATACACATCCGCTTATAAAGGCAATAAGTAGTAAAATGTGTGCGGCTGTGGACATTCTTTTATAAACCTAATGCCAAGGTGACCAGCGCGTGGTAGCACGTGCAAGCGAAGTACGAGCGGCGTTAAATATTTTGTTAGAAGACATTATCCGCGCCTTATTTCCGCAAACAGGATTGAGCATTTTTTTGGATATAGGGCAAGAAATGCTCCGATTAGCATTTCAGTTGCACTGGTTCCTATTATCAGAAAATGCTCGGTTCTAATTCCTGACGATAGACCATTGTTCACACTGGCATAGGTACTAGCAAAAGAAAAAACAAGGCTTGAAAAAGCAGAAATGAACAGAAACATCCCTAAAGCAGAGTAAATGACCAATTCTATATTTGAGGGAACCAAATCTAATGCTTTTGAGTTACCTTCACTATTGAGAAGTTGATTAAGAGATTTGTTGGCTAACTTCCATATAAGACCCGCAATGATTACGGCGCAAATGATTGTAATTAGCCCTGCAACCCATAACCAGTTATGTGCAGGTGTTTCATTTACCCTGTATTCGATAGATAAGTACACGCCAAGAATTGCAGGTACATTTACTAATGCTTGAACCAATAGGTATAGGGCGAATAGTTTCAATGCTAGTGATGTGATTTCTCTAGGATTCATTCTTATATCTTCTAACCTGTTACATAAAGGATTTGCGGCGTCCGAGCGATAGACAGTGAGCGTATTAATGTGATTTTTATTTGTGGTTACTTTAAGGGAGCGCCACAACTTGAACATGTATTTCCTACCCAAGGCTTTACAACCACAGGAAAACTGCCAATTTCAATTAATGAGAAAAATCCCATTCCACAGTTCTGACATCTTGGAACTGCTTTTATTAACAGTGCATACCAAACAATTACGGCAAGAATAAAGAGTACTAAGACTATTGGGGTGCCGAGGATTGTGAGGGGTAGAATTGAACTTAAAACTATCACGGCCACAAAAATAGCAAACAACCCACCATAAACTATGGTGTATGCCTTTGTTTTTAGTTCATGCTGATTCGATTTCATTTTTTCCTGAAACAAACATAACGTTGTAATAACTGGCGTGGACAAAGTGAACTTCCAAGTGAGGTGCGAATGATGTCGATTATCTTGTTAGGCTTAGTCCCATTCATAGCACTGTGTTTTAGGATAGCTAGAAGTACTATTCCATGTAACTTTAAGTCCAATTCTACCAATCGCGTGTTTCTCCACAACTGGCTCTATATCGTCCATCGTAAATACTTTGTGGTCTGGGCCACTTGATCTCAAAAAATATCCACTATTGTCTGATTCCACAAAGTAGAAATATTCTTGGGTGCAATTAGCTGAGCGCGTATAGGGATCTATTGCAAGTCCAATATTATTTTTATTTAGCTCTTTCAATGATATAGGATATTTAGCGTTTACCAAGTGATAATATTCTATTTGTTGAACTAATTGGTGTAGTTCATTTTTTACAAGTATTCTCATCACACTTTTATGTTGATCTGTACTTAACGAACGCTGAGCTTTTGCAAAATACTGTGATCCGAGAATTATCATCCCAGCTGTGACTGCTCCAGCTATGAATAACATGAATGCCTTCAATCTCGTTTCTCTTCTTTTTGAGCCTAACATTCAGCGAGCCGGCGAAGGCGCGTCATCGCTGGAGTCCGTGTTGCGCCGCTTGTTAGACCCCTTTGCCACTGTTAACCAGAGCAAAAACATCCAACTAAATACAACAAAAATAGCTTGGCCCCAACCAATAAAGGATTGAGGCAATGCTTCTCGATAGAGATAGCCCAAAAAATAATCGCCTATACGATAAACGCAATACATACCGAAAGTAATTATTGCCCATTTAGCTCCAGATTGGGCAAGCCACGCCAGTATGCCACCCAGAATAAGAAATGCTGCCGTCGCAATGGCAAAGATACTAAAAAGTGATTGCATTTCTGATGACGCATTTAGAATAGAAATGCCGAAATTTATAATGCCAATTACAGCAAACAGTATATATATTCTAAAAATACTCAGAGATTTGATTTTCTTTATATCCATTTGTGTGGCTCTAACGCCCGCGTAACCGGAAGGCCACGGAGTGGACAGTTTTGTGGCACAGTGAAACGACGCCACAAAAATGGCCGCGAAGTGGGCTTTCCGTGTTGACGCACTTGTTATAACTTTTATTGATCATACGCCATTCAATACGTAAGGCAAAAAGACGATACTCCCTATAACTATTGAACCAATTGCACTTATTAGCACAGCTCCCGCTGCCACATCTTTGCTCTTTTTAACTATAGGATGAAACTCTGGTGATGCTACATCACATAGCAATTCAAAAGCTGTATTCAGTGCCTCTGAGACCCAGACTATTACTATTGCAACTACCAACCAAACCCACTCATTTGGAGTTATTGAAAAGTAAATTCCAGCAACAACTACTGACAATGTGGCTGCCAAATGAACCCATGCATTGTGTTGTGTAAAGAGTACAATTTTGATGCCCTCAATTGCGTGACCTATGCTTCTTATTCTGCCAGAGAATGTGAATTGAGTTTCTGAGTCCATTTCTTAGTTATAACGTTTGAGCACAGGGGCGCGAGTGAAACGAGCGTCCCTTTGGTGCGACTGGTTAGGCATCTTCCATGAATCTCGAAAATATTTCGTATGGTTCTTCGAGAGAAATTCCTAGATCCAATGAACCTTCCTCTTGTTCTGAGAATGCTGCATGGTATTCGCTATTCAATGGATATAGGCCATAGCCTTGTTCTTCAAATTGATCAGCAGTGATATCGACAATGTAACCACCAACGATCAGCCAAGAATGACTTGGCCCCTCTTCCTTTTTCGCCAATACAACCTGAATGTTTTTGAATCCACAACGCGTTAGCCAATTACCCAGCAGCAAACTAGCATTGCCGCAGCTTCCCCGAGGGAACGCCTTAAATAGATCACTAGTTTCAGTAGCATGTTTGTCAAATACGCTACGAGCCTTACCCGCTTCGGTTTTGAGATCGGTCTCGCACATTGTGATTGCCTAACGCTCTCCGTAACCGGCGCATTTGTAGTGAGCGCAGCGAACGAAAAATGCGTCCGAGTTTACGGCATTGTTAGCCACTGAATGGGTTACTCCTTGCCCACCGCATGACTGCGCGTTCCAAAACATCAAGCTGAGGCTCAACTGATCTGTACCAGTGCCGACGAGCATCTGCAGGCATGCAGCTCGCTGCGGCTAGTACGGCTCGCCTTTGCCAGTGTGGGTGCTCAAACAATGTACGCCATTGAGATTGAAACCAATGTGTTTGTTGTGAGCGCCCCATAGCTAGTATCAGCTTTCTCTTACATGCTTGGTCATTTTCACGGTTATATAAGTTTACGAACCTATTTTCGTTGTCCCATTCTCGTGAAGACGTGAACAGATTCATTATCCACATTCGATGATAAGCTAGCTCACTAACTATGGAATCATCCAATAGGTCTAGTAGACGCCCTCCGAGTTCGGAACGTGAAGTAATATTCAGATATCTCAGGTTGGAGATATATTCAATTACATCAACAAAGGCGGGAGTAATGGACTCCAAGCTTTCGAATACATCATCGACTGCACTGGCATCACCTAATTGACCGAGTCGCCGCAAACAGAATCGTATGACGGGTATGTCTGGCTCATCAGATGATGCTTCGTCTCTGAATAGCTCAACAAGATTAAGCGCGTCTACGAGTTCCTGTTGCTCTTCCGTTAGATCATCATAATCTATCTCTTCGTACCAACTCTCTAAACCTAGTTCTTCTATGAGCTCCTGAAATCTCTCATGAAGAGAGTCCATTTCTCTATCCAATGGAGTTGCGAGATACTGGTCTCTAAAAGATGGTGCATCCTGGACAGAGGTTTTTTGAGGCTGGAGCGAAAGACCGTGGTTTCGGAAGAGCGTCTCTGCCAAGAATGCAACATGTTGATATGCTTGAGCTTGGCTTGTTGCAAAAATACGGTAATCGTCATTAAAACGAATAAAGTCAACACCATTTGCCAGAAGCGCCTCATCAACATCTGAAAGCGTAATTTCCGCAAGCACGCGAGATGCAGCGCAGCCTACAGGTATTCCAAATGTCTCTGTACCGTTCCAGCCGGAGAGTAGACCCATAATAGCGTTTACGTGAGAGGTTCTTGGCGTGGCTGCACGTAACGCGTTTTCTAGTCTATGGTGATAAATTCTTGAGTAAAAATCAGAGATATCGGCAGTGGCGACGAAGCAGTTATCTGTATATTGACGCAGTTTTTCACGACACCGACTCAAGAAGGATCGGTAGCCTACTTCAGGGGAATACAATTGCCCATCTTGGTTTGTGTCAACGCGATAAGAAAACACGACCTCATCAGCAATAGGTAGCCTCCGCGCTTCAAGGTCACCAGAAATTTCGTAGACCAAAGATGAATATATTAAGAAATCAATTGGATCAAGTTGAGTTATTACCCTGAAACCATATTTTGCTTTTGGAGATAAAAGAGCTCTTGCAGGGCGGGTCGCCCACTCTAGTACATTCACTTCAGCTAATTCTGACCTTACTGCATCCCAGTCATGTCTAATGGCTTCATACTCGAATGGTGCTGGGAATACATCAGTATCCCCAACATTTAGAGCGTGATTTAAAGCCCAGTTTAGGCTGCCTTCCTGAAGTGTAAGCATTTCCTTCTCTTGTATTTTTGGCTAACGCCCAAGCTCAGCCGAGGAGGCGCAACAGCGCCGACGTCGGCTGAAGCTGCTGGTTATGCATTTTACCTAACCCAGTACTTAACTTGCTCGAAACCATTATTGTCAACTATCTCCTGTAGTGAAGATAACTCTTCCATTTTTGACAAAACTTCTTGTACTCCAAATGTTTTTACACAAGGCTCTATCAGATACCTATTAGAGCTTGGATTTCGCTCCAAAAGTGCCGATAAAACCAAATCCTCAAATAAAGCTTGCGGAACCGGATTAACTTTTGTTAGTACTTTTGCCACAAACCACTTTTTTGATTCATGCTTAAGCGCATTTTTAAACCAGGATAAAGCCTCTTCATTATCCCGTGGAAAATTACAAGCTGCCTCTCTAACTATAGAAGTAATTATTTTATGAGCATTATTGCTATCGCTCATGTTAATTGCTTCTTGGTATTTTTCTGATAGTTCTTCGTAGTTCATTGGTATTTAAGTGCATAACGCTCACATCACAGGAGGCAAAAGCATAGCGAAGCGTCGCTTTTGACTTCCTATGCATGTGCTTGTTAGCTCATCTCTTGTAATCCCTACGAAAACACTCGGCTATCCATACCTCAATCTCTTTTTTTGATGGTGTTCCGTTTATTTGCATTGTGTCACCTTCGGCTTTCTTTCTGACGTCAACCATCCTGCTGCTTAAGTCGGATTCCGATATCAGATGCCCTGACTCAAAAACTAGCTCATGTACTTCTTCATACTTCCATGCGGGATGAAAACCCATATGGACATACAACGACCTAATAAAGCCTTGAGCGACGACCAAGCCACCGGTGTACGCTAAAGGCATATTAATATCCTCGAATAACCATCTGCCAATAAAACTTTTATTTTTTGTTACAGAAGCCACTGAACCATTCAAATTTGGAGGCTGCTTTTTTTGTAACACAGGTAAATCTGATTCTTGATGGTTGATATATAGTTTATCTAGTAAAAGTTCTCCATTTTCTATTTTGTATTCACAAAGATAGCCTCTCCAACATGCAGTGCTTGCCATAACAGGACTATATCCATAGCTTGTTGGATCAAATGGCTCTCCATTGGAATAAGCCACTAAATTGAAGTGGTCATCTTTATAAATGAAAATATCAGATGCTTGTGCAGTCATTTTTCCAATGGCACCTTTAGAGCTAACGACCAAGCTCAGCCGAGGAGGCGTGGTAACGCCGACGTCGGCTGGAGCGTCTGGTTATGTGCCATATGTATCACCCTGTAGCGTTTCCTTGATACAAGCGATTTTCTCAAATGCTCCACCAGCTCCGTGATAAGTTTCTGCATAAAGGTTAAACTTTTGGCCACATGATGTGCATGAAAAATAGTTATCAACTACATCCCCCCAGTGACTACCTCGTGCTAATTCCTCGAATGGCTCACCTAATTGGCCTGCACCCTCATACTTTAGAACTCCCTTTTTTACTGCCTCATCTGCCTTCTTTATAGCCCGTTTAAGATCAGTCGGTAATTTTATTGGAGTTCCTGATATTAGTCTTAAGCATTGATCACAGCTCATGATTCTCCTTGCACATAACAGCTGATTATCTTACTGTCGCCGATATTGGAATATATTGCTCGCGCTGATATTGGAATATCATGCATAAAGTTCTCATAAACCTGCAGATAAGGCGTATGTCTCGACGGGACTTTATTGGGAACTTAAAAGTCGGGCCAGTAAGCAACAGGTGGATTAAGTGTAAGAATCCTAAAGGGGTAATTATTCTGCAGTGTGTTACTGCAGCTGTATTTTGATTACTGCAAGTAGAAACATCTGTTGGGTCAATCGAGTTCTCAATTTCCATAATGAGAAGCATCCCTGTGATTAGGTCATAATAGTTGTGACTTCCTTTTTAGAGCATTTCGTTTTGATTCTCAACATATACCACTCGCCTGGTGGAGCTGGGGTCTCATCATAGGTTAGAGTCTACTATCAACAGTGTTATTATAAGTTATTGAAAAGGTAGCAAAAAAAACAGTGATTAGAATAATGGTTGAGGTTGGATGGGCAGGAAATCAGTGAAATAAATTCACTTTAGTTTATGGCAGGCTTTCTTTTTGCTAAAAGGAATCACGTCAGTTTGGGTACGGAATCGATTTACTCTGGGTGGGGCATGGCCCCACCCAAAGGGGTGAGGTGGCTACAACATCGACAGCTGCCCCTCCTGACTGATATGAAGCTTCTCCACGTCGATCTTGAAACTGGCCTGTAGTAGTTCTCTTGCCATGTTTTTGATGTTTGTCACCATTTTCTGGTCCGGGCCTTTCTTGAAGGTGTCCTGGAACATCACCATCCAATTGCCGGTCATGGCAAGGTATTCGTAGAGTTTCTGTCGATCGGTCTGGTTGGCGTTCTGCAGGCCCTCACTCAGGGGTTGATTGCTCGCAATGAGTTGCGCCACCTGCTTGTGCAGGTGCAGCAGATTCTGCTCCGGTATCTCGGCTCCTTCGTTGTAGGCGGACCAGATGCCATAGAGAAATGAGGCTGTAGCGGTTGGAATGTCACCTTCAGGTACCCTTGCCGCCTGTTCTATCCTCTTTTGAACGAACAGGGCGATGTTGAATATCTTCTCCATATTGGCCCGGTTGGCTTCCGGGAAGTTGCCGGCCAACTGGGTGGCCGTTGCGGATCTGTTGTTTGAGGCGGCCTGGATGTCCTGGGGCGTGATGGTGCTCAGTTCCTCAACGAAACGTTTGCCCGCATCCCCACTGCTTTGAAGGCTGCCGATGGTTGGGGCCTTTACTGGTTGCTCAAACAGCTGATCGAAGCCATCCACCAGGAAGCCTGGTGTTGCCGCAGTGTTGTCAGCCGGCGCACTGTTGATCATGGTGGAACAGGTGGAGAGAAATCCCCCCAGTAACAGACGGGAGAGCTGTAGCCTGATGTTCATCTTGTTAATCCTTTACTGGGTTGTGCGGTTCTGCTCGGTGATGATCAGATCGCCTTCCTGGCTGATGGAGATCGACTCGGGTTCAATCTTCAGGCTGCGGGTGATGATCTCTCTGACCATGATTTTGACATTGTTCAATGCGGTCTCGTCCGGTTGTGAGGTGAGGTGGTGTTGAATCATCAGCAACCAGTTACCGACCATGGCGAAGGTCTCATAGAGGGCTGAGCGGTTGCCGCTGGTCGATTTCTCATACGCTTTGAGAAACTCGGCTCTTTCACGCATGGTATCCCGGGTCTGTTTGACCAGTTTGTCGAACTGCTTGCCGGGGATGGTGGCGCCCTGGTTGTAGATCGACCAGATGCCATAGAGAAAGATGGTGATCGCGCCGTGGATATCCTTTTGCGGCAGCTTATGGATCTCTTCAAAACGCTGGTGAATGAACAGCGAGAGTTTGAACAGCTTTTCCATCTCCCCACGATGCTGTTGCGGTGCGTTTCTTGCCAGTTTGGTTGCCGTGGATGACTTTTTGCGCACAGCGCTTTGGATCTCCTGTTCCGTCAGTTCATTGAATAGGCTTTCATGATCCCGATAGGCTGCCTGGGAGTAGTTGCCTTTGGCTTCGCCGGGATTGCTCTCGGATGTGTTGAGTGTGTTCAATGGTTACCTCGCTGAGTGGTTTGGATGCTGGTGTCTGTGGGCTGATCTGTTGTAGCGACGCTGTTCAGGCTTCGAGGGTCAAACTGCCCTGGTTGGAAGACGGCGGATAAAGGGGGCAGAGCAGACAGATACTCATCCCTGTCAGCAGTCGTCTGATCGGGTAGCAGGATTAGCGATGAGCCTGCACGCAGGATGGACCGGGCCGAAGGGTTTGCCGACATCCAATGGCGATACCCGGTGCTCTGCTGAGCGGAGGTATGGTGAACGGGATTCAATCTACACGCCATGTATGCTATCCATCCTTGATAAATACAGTATGCTGAATTTCCATATAAAACTGCAGATGACATAAGGGTCATCTGACGTGCTCCTGGCCCCATTATGCCATTCGCCAACGAGCTGGATATCAGGGATAACCCCTATGCACCAGGCGTTTGCAGAGCAAGATTGTCGAAAGCGGTTGATTTTCGACATGTGGGTCCTGGCGATATTGGTATATGCTTTTAATCGTTAAGGGGTTTATTTTCCCGGGGTTGAATCGCTGGAGGGGAACATGCCGGTACCTTCGCTGAAGGCAAAAGACTATAAATCGGATATCAAGCCGGTCTGGTGCCCGGGTTGCGGTCACTTTTCGGTGCTTGCTTCATTGACCAAGGCGATGGCCCACCTCGGGCTGGTCAAAGAGCGTGTGGCGGTGGTCTCGGGTATCGGCTGTTCATCCCGCTTGCCGGCCTATATCGACAGCTATGGTTTTCATGGTATCCACGGTCGGGCGCTGGCAGCGGCATCCGGACTGAAGGCGGCACGCCCCGACCTGACGGTGGTGGTGGCCGGTGGTGACGGGGATGGGTTCTCGATTGGCGGCAACCATTTTCTGCACGCCTGCCGACGCAATATGGATATGACCTACATCGTGATGGACAATGAGGTCTACGGTATGACCAAGGGTCAGGCTTCGCCCACCACCAAACCGAACTGGGATAAGAGTAAACTGACCCCCCATGGCACCGGCATACCCAGCTTCAATCCTGCCGCCATCGCCTTGGCTGCGGGCGCCGGTTTTATCGCCAGGGCTTTTGCCGGCAAACCATCGGATCTGACCAAGGTGCTGGTGGAAGCGATCGAGTATCCTGGATTTGCCTTTATCCAGGTGTTGAGTGGCTGTGTCACCTTTCGTCCGGACCAGAAGGCGTGGAAGGAGACAGTACACCCGTTCATCAACGATGTGCCGACCGAGGACCGGATCAAGGCCGCTCAGATCATCCAGGCGGATGATGGGCTCGCTACCGGGGTCATCTACGCCACACCGATACCGGTGTGGCAGCCCGAGAATATAAAAAGCTGCGAAGTGGCGGAATTGGAGGAGGAGTTTTGTCTATGAGTGATGATCTCGTCGACCCGATAACCAGTATCGAAGAGTTCCTGGTGCACGCCCTGGAACTGGAAGAGGCCTCCAGTGACCACTATGACGAACTGGCGGACAGTATGGAGATCCATAACAATCTGCAGGTGGCAGAGCTGTTTCGCAAACTGGCGGGTTACAGTCGCCAGCATGCCAAAGAGGTGATGGAGCGCACTCAAGGGCTGGAACTGCCCCAGTTGACACCCTGGGATTTCAAGTGGCGCTGCCCCTCGTCACCGGAAGCCTTCTGCATGGAGGAGGCAAACTACATGATGACGGTTACCCAGGCGATGGAGGTCGCCCTCTACAATGAGATTCGCGGGCGGGAGTTCTATCTGCTGATATCCGAGCACTCGCCCAGTGAGGATGTGCGCAAGCTGGCCGCCGAGATGGCAGAAGAGGAGGGCTGGCATGTGGCCATGCTGAAGGAGTGGCAGAGCAATCTTCAGGATGAGCTGCCGGTGGAGGATCTGGATCCGCCGAACATTCCCGAATAGGTCGATTGGCAGAATCGACTGCACGGCTTAACCCGCGATAAAGCGTTCCCTGACAGACTTTGTGGGTCTGCCATGGGAAACAGTGCTTATCTCTGCGGGTTAATATCGATCAACTCGTGTGTATACCGGTCTCGCCATCATGAGACTCTTTACGTTGCTCCATCTCTGACGCTTCCTTCTCCATCTTGCTCAGCAGTTGCCCGAAATAGAATGCCAGATAGGTTGAGGTGTTGAGGGTAAACCAGAAAAAGACAAAAACGCCGAGATAGATATTGAAGCTACTGGTCTCAGTCTCTTCCGCCAGATTCATGACCGCCGCAATGGCAGCCGGATCGATGAATGAGAAAAAGATGAATGTCAGCACAGCGGCTGCGATTGCACTGGTCCATAAAAAGCCAAACAGGCATTTGCACTTCAGTAGGTTAAGCACGGATTTCCTCCAGGTTATGTGGTGTCACCGGATTGGTGTTCCGGTTTGGAACCTCAACGCTCTTATCTTGCCGCCGATCGGTCTTTCAAGTGATCCCCAGTCACTGAGCATTCAGTGAATCGGCAGAATCAGACCAGGCAAGGGGGCTTTCTCAGGGTTCCTTATCGTTATCTTCTATTTTCGCCAATACAAGATTAGCAATCTCCTCCAGCCGCATAAACCATAATTATTATCAGGAATTGGCGGTTGGTCCGATTTACCAGCGCAAGTCTGTGCGGAAGGCCTGGATATTTATGGCCACGAATGGACGCCAGTCACCGCAAATTCTCGCGAATGGATAAGCTGACTGATGAGGCTGCTCCTCGTCATACCGGTGCGGTCCGGCTCCTTGGGCCTTCATGCAGGGACTAATCCTTTCGTTTGACAAAAATTGCAGCGCTTTAGGGTAAATGCCAGGCATCAGTCGCTTGGAGTTTGTTAAAACTCATTCGCCATCACGAGCATGGAGATCAGTTAAGTTACAGATTAATAATGAATTAATCTGTTGTTAAGCAATTGTTGAACTGTGGAGATTTTAAATCTGTGACTTAATTACACAATTTTAATATTGTTTTAAGGAAGTACCGCTAGGATTTAAATGATTTTATAGGAATGGACTCTGCTTTAGCAGTAAACAGAGCATTTTTTTGTTTTTTGGAGTTTGTCAGTAACCAGTTGGTGATGGTGGTCTGATCGTTGATCCCTGAGTGGGAGTGCGCTAACCGCCGTTTTTTTACCTGAACCCCGAATAATAAACTTAAGGACAGGTATCGAAATATGTTGAATTATCTCTTCGAGAAAAGTCAGGAACGGAAGCAGTTAAAGGTCGAGCTCGCCCAATATGGTCTGAGCCTGTTGGATCTGGATCCCGTTGATTTGAAGAAACTGCTCGCCGCAATCCATCGGCATATCACCATGGTCTCGAAAAAGTATGGCCAGCCATCGTCCGAGGTCCAGCGCCAGGTCATCACACCGGTGGTATGGGCAACAGCTTACTGTCTGCTGGGCGCCAGCAAAATCGTGCGTATCGACCCTGGCTTTCGAGACATCATCGATGAAGTCGAGACCGAACTGATGCTTCATCTCTCTGGAGAGAGTAGCGACAATCAAAGCATCTATCCGGAGATCTTCTCCACCTTGCTGGTATCACATGCCTGCCACCCTGAGGTGTTGGCATTCCAACGCAATCTGGAATATATCAGCCATAGCATGAATCTGCAGAGGCCACTGGCCGGTTGATTGCCTGGCCCGTCACTCGTGTCTGCCGGGCAGGGATTTTCTTCTGATCAGCAGCACCAGTGCCGGGATCACAAACAGTGACAGCAATGGGGCTGTCAGCATACCTCCGATGACTGGCGCAGCAATACGCTGCATCACTTCCGAACCGGCGCCGTCGCTGAGCATGATCGGCATCAGGCCGATCACAACCACCAGTACCGTCATGGCTTTGGGGCGCACTCTGAGTGCCGCGCCTTCGATGATGGCCGCCTTGAGCTGCTGCCGGTCGGTCAACCGGCCGGCTTCCTGATAGCGCTTGATGGCGCTGTTGATGTAGATCAGCATGACGACCCCGAACTCAGTGGCAATACCGGCCAGGGCAATGAAGCCAACGGCTACCGCGACCGACAGGTTATAACCCATCAACAGTACAAACCAGAAGCCTCCCACCAGAGCAAAGGGGATGCTCAACATCACCACCAGTACATCGGAATAGCGCCTGAAGATCAGATAGAGCAGGGCGAAAATAATAATCAGCAACATCGGTACCAGTTGCTTCAATTTGGCTTCAGCCCGCAGCATATACTCATACTGACCTGTCCAGGTGATGGCGTATCCCGCAGGAAGCTGGGTCTTCTCTTGAAGCAGTTGTTCACCTTTGCTGATGTAGCCACCCAGATCCGCATCCTTGATATCGATGAAAGTCCAGCCGTTGAGGCGGGCGTTTTCGGTTTTGATCAAAGGCGGTCCATCCACCACATGCACTTTGGCCACCTGTGAGAGGGGCACCTGTGCTCCCGAAGGTGTGATGATGGGGAGTTCACTCAGCTTCTTGATGTCATCGCGAAGTTCCCGTGGGAAGCGGACGTTGATCGGATAGCGCTCCAGACCCTCCACGGTCTCACTGATGTTGATACCACCAACCGCGGCACTCACCATCAGGTTGATATCGTCGATGTTGATGCCAAGACGGGCGGCTTCAAGACGGTCCGGTACGATCTCGATATAGCGTCCTGCCACAACCCGGTCGGAGAAAGCGGAGCGGGTCTCCGGCAGGGTGGAGAGCTGCTGCTCGATCTCCCGGCCGATCTTCTCAATGGTCTTCAGATCCGGTCCGGAGACCTTGATGCCGATGGGCGTCTTGATGCCCGTCGAGAGCATATCGATTCTGGTTTTGATCGGCATCAGCCAGGCGTTGGTGAGGCCGGGGAAACTTACCGTTCTGTCCAGCTCGGCAATGATGTCCTCAAGGGTGATCCCGTCGCGCCATTCATCTCGGGGTTTGAGTCGGATGATGGTCTCGATCATGGTCAGGGGGGCAGGGTCCGTAGCACTGTCTGCCCGACCGATCTTGCCGAACACCCGTTCCACCTCAGCGACCTGCATGATCAGACGATCGGTCTGTTGCAGCAGCTCCTGCGCCTTGCCGATGGATAGTCCCGGCAGGGTGGTGGGCATATACATCAGATCGCCCTCGAACAGATCGGGCATGAACTCGGAACCCAGTCCTTGCCCCAGTCGCTGCATGCCGGGTGAATCGGAAAAGAGGTTGCGCCAGCGCTTCTGCATGCTCTGCTGGCTCTCTTCGATGGTATCGATCAATGTATTGCTGCTCTCCAGGCCTGCCGCCCTGCTCAGTTGCAGCGGCCACTTAACGGGCTCAAGCAGGCCACCGATGCCATAGATCGGAATCACCAGGGTGAGCATAAGCAACAGTGCCACCAGCAAGGAGGGGCTGGGTAGCCACAAAACGACCCTGAGCAGTGGCCGATAGAGGGTGATCAGCGCCCAGCTCAATGGATTGCTGCTCTCAGCAGGAATCCATCCCTTCAACAGATAACCCATCAATACCGGTACCAGTGTGACCGCCAGGCCGGCTGCCGCGGCCATGGCATAGGTTTTGGTGTAGACCAGCGGGCCGAACAGACGCCCCTCCTGTCCCTCCAGGGCCAGCACAGGCAAAAAGCTCAGGGTAATGATCAGCAGCGAGTAGAAGAGTGCCGGTCCGACTTGCAACGAGGCCTGCAGGATCACCTTCCAGTGTTCTTCCCGGGAGAGCCCGCCGCCACGCTCCTGCAGTTGGCGGTGTGCATTTTCAATCATCACGATGGCGGCATCCACCATGGTGCCGATCGCAATGGCGATACCGCCAAGCGACATGATGTTGGCGTTGATACCCTGCTGCCTCATGATGATGAAGGCAATCAGAATCCCCATCGGGAGGGTGACTACAGCCACCACGGCTGAGCGAAAGTGAAACAGGAACAACAGGCAGATCAGCGCGACCACGATAAACTCTTCAACCAGTTTATTGCTCAGGTTGTCGACGCTTTCGTTGATCAGTGTCGAGCGGTCGTAGGTCTCGATGATCTCGACACCGTCAGGCAGCCCGCTCTTGAGTTGTTGCAGTTTCTTTTTCACCCGCTCGATCGTCGCCAGGGCATTCTCACCATGGCGCATCACGATGATGCCGCCGGTGACCTCTCCCAAACCGTCCAGGTCGGCGACAACCCGCCGCATCTCCGGACCGATCTGAATGGTGGCGATATCCTGCAGCAGGATTGGAATACTCTCTTCGGTAATGGCGATGGGGATATGGCGTATATCCTGCACCGATTTAAGGTAGCCGCGGGTACGCACCATCAACTCCGCTTCGCCCTGCTCGATGACCGAGCCGCCCACTTCGTAATTCGCCTGCTTTACCGCCTCGATGGCCTGTGAAATGGGAATGCCCAGTGCGCGTAATTTCTCCGGGCTGAGTACGATCTGATACTGGCGCACCATGCCGCCTACACTGGCAACCTCGGCCACCCCTGAGACACTCTGCAGCTCATACTTCAGGAACCAGTCCTGCAAGGATCGTAACTGGGCGAGATCGTGTCTGTTGTGCCGGTCGACCAGGGCATAGCTGTAGATCCAGCCCACTCCCGAAGCATCCGGTCCCAGCTTCGGTTGTACATCGCTGGGCAGATCGGAACTGGCCTGATTGAGATATTCGAGCACTCGGCTGCGGGCCCAATAGATGTCGGTACCGTCTTCAAAGACCACATAGATGTAGGAGTCGCCAAAGAAAGAGTAGCCACGCACCGCCTTTGCGCCGGGTACCGACAACATGGTCGTGGTGATCGGGTAAGTGACCTGGTCTTCAACTACCTGTGGTGCCTGGCCCGGGTAACTGGTCTGTATGATGACCTGCACATCCGACAGATCGGGAAGGGCATCGAGGGGCGTCTCACGCAGTGAGTTCCAACCCCAGATGGCGGTGATCAGACTGGCGAGTAACACCAGTACGCGGTTCTCGATCGACCAACGTATTAAGTGCCCGGGCATCTAAACTACTCCGCCATGCGCAATAGGCTGTTTTGGATATTCGATTCCGAATCGATGAGGAATTGACCGGAGACCACGACCTCTGCACCTTCGTTCAGTCCGTCAATAATCTCCACCTGGTTATCGCCCCACAAACCGGTTTTCACATCCACCGGCTGGAAGTGACCCTTACCCTGATACTTGACGATGATCTCCCGCTCTCCGGTCAGAATGATCGCTTCACGGGGCACGGTCACAGCATTTTTCTTGCTTGCACCATCGGAGATTTCCACCTGTACGAACATGTTCAATAACAAGGCTTCATCCGGATTGGTCACTTCAATCCTGGCGCGCAGGGTGCGGCTGACCGGATTGATCTCCGGGTAGATGAAATCGATTCTACCTGTCCACTCTCTGCCGGGAATTGCTGGTGAGGTGACGCTAACCTTATTACCCTTCTTTACCCAGGGGGCCTGGTGTTCAAAGATATCCACCATGATCCAGACCTCGCTCAGATCGACTAAGGTGAACATGGTCTGGTAAGGTTCCACGTAACTCCCTTCACTGACATTCAGCTCGGTAATCCAGCCACTGGCAGGCGAAGTGATCTGCACTGTATTCAGAACCTTGCGGTATTGCTCGATCCTCATCAAGTCCATCGGAGGTACTTTCAGAGACCTCAGGGTGTTTCGGTAGGAGTCGATTTTTGCATCCAGTTCCGCTTTACGTTCCGGCTCGAATGCGACCAGATCGAACTCCTCCAGAGCCTCGATGAGATCGAGCTGAGCCCGGTTGATCCAGGGAGAGTAGAAATCGACCAACTCATCTTTACGCTCGATATGATCACCTTCGGTTATCAGGTAGAGATTTTCGATCCAGCCACCGGTTCTTGAGTGGATGTTATAGATCCGCTCATCATCTGCGGTGACTCTACCCTGGGTTTTTATGGTTTTGCCCAGATTGCGCCGTTCTGCCGTGATGGTGCGAATGCCCATATTCTGAATCACGGCACTTTCAAGAAAAACCTGGGGGTTTTCGCTCTCCAGGGACTGCTTGGCGGCAGCCACCGGTACCAGGTTCATGCCACAGATGGGGCAGGATGCATCTGCGTCATGGGAGATGATTTGCGGATGCATCGGGCAGATATAGGTTGTGCCGGAGTGTTGGTGGTCATGATCGGTATGAGTGTCCTGGGATACTGCCACCTCTTGCTCGGGGGAATCGTTGACAGGCACTCTCTTGGCTTTGCTCAAAAGCGTGTTTTCATTCTTCTCCTTGCTTGCCTTTGATCGTGAGGAGATTGACGGAAGCTGGTCGCTGTCCCAGTAACGTTTCGGCTTGGACATAGCCTTTGGCATTCCAGATCCAGGCGGCATGCTCTTCATGTCATGGCCTGAATGGTCCGCGTGGCTCATCGCTTGATGGTCATGGCCTGAATGGTCCGAGTGACTCATCGCTTGATGGTCATGGTCTGAATGATCCGTGTGACTCATCGGTTGATGGTGATCATGCCCGGAGTGGTCGGTATCCGTCTGAGCGACCAGGTGCATCCCACAGATGCTGCAGCGACCGGGTTTGTCGCTGGTCTCGTTGGGATGCATGGGGCAGGCATAGGTTACCTGATGATCTTCATGCTCATGATCAGCATGGCTCATCCCTTGATGGTGATCATGTTCCGAATGGTCCATGTGGCTCATCGATTGATGATCATGCCCGGAATGGTCGGTATCGGTCTGAGCCACCAGGTGCATCCCACAGATGCTGCATCGGCCGGGTTTGTCGCTGGTCTCGTTGGGATGCATGGGACAACTGTACAGGGTTGTCGTTGGCGCGCTTTCAATGCTTGCGTCGGATAAACCTTCAATCGTTGTATCCATCGCCTGATTGGAGCTGTGGTGAGTTTCGCCAAAAGCCATTGAGCCGGTCACAAATGAC
>JAEPDS010000010.1 GCA_016842065.1 Candidatus Thiodiazotropha sp. 'RUGA' | reverse complement strand
CCGTTCATTATCAAGCTTACCAGTCTATATCCAAGCTACTGAAATTCAAAGCTATTGAAGTAATTCAATATGCTCTAATCTATGTGGATTAAGTGATCTGAAGCAAGTTGACCAGGGGCCTGCCAGGAGAAATCCAGTCAGCCCGGAAAAGTTATCAATACAGGGCAGCCGGTGGGTCTGGCTGATCCTTAATGACTGCGGCCCTCTAGACGCTTAACCAGTCACTGACACAATTCTGCTCAGCCAGACTGAATCGGGCTTCCAGCTCGGGCAGATGGAGCGAGACCATCGACTTGACCAACTCAGGATCGTTGTTTTTCTCGCTGATATGGGAGGCCACCAGATGGCTGAAACGCTCCACCGGCACCCGGCTGAGCAACTGGAGTGCCTGCTGATTGCTCAAATGGCCATGACTGCCACCTACCCTGGCCTGTAACGACGGGGGATAGGGACCTTCCGCCAGCATCTGCAGGTCATGATTGAACTCCAGCACCAGACTGTCGCAGGATTGCAATCGCTCGATAATATGGGGCGTAACATGGCCTACGTCGGTGAGCACCCCGAGGCTCTGCTTGCCGCTCGCCAAGACAAACTGACAGGGTTCTCTTGAATCGTGGGGCACCGGATAGGGGTGGATGGCAATATCCTCTATTTTCCAGGCTCCAGTGTGACAGTCGATCAACTCGAGCTGGGGCAGTTCTCCATAGCTGGCGCTGTGATAGGTGCCCGGCGTCATCCACACCGGTAGAGCGTAACGCCGTGCCATCGTCCCCACACCCCGAATATGGTCCCCATGTTCATGGGTGATCAGGATCCCGGTCAGGCTGGCCGGGTCCACATCCAGTTGTTCCAAGCGACGCTCAATCTCCCGAGCCGCAAAACCGCAATCAAGGAGTATTCTCGCATTGGCTGATTCAATAAGCAGTGCATTACCACGGCTGCCACTGCCAAGGTAAGCGAATCGTAAAGACATCGGTATCAGCGTATCTGTTCGTGGATCAGACTCAAAATGGTTTCAACAGCTGCCTGATCGGCGGCTTCACCCTGCTCATCTCTCACCACCACACGGGTAGACTCCCCTTCCGCCAGCAGTTTCACCTGATATTGAACCTCAGTATCGATCTTGCTCTCTTCATCGTCCCAGAAAGCCAGCATAGAGAAGAAGTCCTTCTCTTCCTGTTCTTCATTGAGCAGGTTGCTGTAGCGAACGAAATAGGTACCACTGGAGCGGTCCCGGTCTTCCACCGCAAAACCTACCCGGTCCAGGGCAACCCCAGTCAGACGCCAGGCCCGTGCAAAGGCCTCATCAATCCATAATTCAGGCTGCTCGCCAGTCTCGACCAGACGAGCCCGATCCTGTTTGGCATCCGGTGCGGAGATGGCCTGTTGCGCTTTTTCGTTGGCAACACCCAGATGGACCATCAGACTGCGCAACATCGAGGCCTCGATATCCGGATCGTTCGGCCTGGGAGACCAGTATGTGGTGTCGGCATCACCACTGATATCCTCTTTCAGCTTCTCCTCCATGCCACGATGAGTCAGATAGAGCTCCGTGGTGCCGGGTTCCAGACCATGATCAAGACGCACGCGAAACTGGTCTCTCGTCGCTGAGGCATAGACACTACCCAGCGCCTGGCGGAAGAATTCAGTGATGTAACCCTGTTTGATATCAGCCCGGCTCTCCAGCCAGTCGGTCTTCATCACACCCACCGCCGGATTCTGTTCCACCAGCAGTAGGCCGTTCTTACGCCAGAACTCAACCACTTTTGGCCAAACCTTTGTGGGCGTTGCCGCAATCACCAGCCAGCGTTTGTCACCATCCCGCTCAACCTGGATGCCTTCAAATGAAGGCAGCACCTCTTCAGCCACAATGGTGCCAAAGCTGCGTTTTTCCCTCTGGTTGGCATACTCCTCGTAGGATGCACTTCCTGCGCCGGGAATGGTCATCGCATCCTGAATCGCACTGCTTGAAAGATCCGGCGGGATCTCCAGATCGTCCACACTCTCTTTCTGGCTGCGATATTCACGTTCCGAATCGGAGAAATACCCCCCGTCGGAACTACAGCCGGTGATAAACAGAATTAACAGGATAAGAGACAGAAGAGTTGGGTTTAAACGCATATTATGAAGTTTTATCAGATTGTACTCTGTTGCCTATGACAAGGATTTGAACATCGAGTTTACCAAGCCTTGTCTGAGACGGAGATATTGAGGGCCTAACAGCCACAACAGCCGCGATCACAAAACCCCGGCCTGCTGCATCGCCTTACGAACCTCAGGCTCGGAAGAGGCAGTCATCCAGGTCAACGGCAGCCGGATGCCTTTGTCCGCCAAGCCAAGCTCAGACATCGCCCACTTGACGGGAATCGGGCTTGATTCCACAAACAGCGCACTGTGCAGGCCGGCCAGCTGCTGATCGAGAGACTCGGCCTCAGCCCGCTTTCCAGCCAGTGCCGCCGCCACCATCTCATGCATCAATTTCGGCGCAACGTTCGCCGTCACGGAGATGACCCCATGTCCACCCTGCAGCAGAAACTCGCAACCGGTGGCGTCATCACCACTGTAGAGCTCAAACTCGGATCCACACAGATCCCGAATCTGATGCAACCGATCCAGATCACCTGTCGCCTCTTTGATACCGACGATATTGGCCACCGATGAGAGTCGACCCACGGTCTCAGGCAGCATGTCACAAGCGGTACGGCCGGGTACATTGTAGAGGATCTGCGGTATTTCCACCGCCTCTGCCACTGCCTTGAAGTGCTGGTACAGCCCCTCCTGGGTGGGCTTGTTGTAGTAGGGGGTCACCAACAGACAGGCATCGGCGCCCGCCTGCTTGGCGCAGCGGGTCAGATCAATCGCCTCCCGGGTAGCATTGGCGCCGGTACCGGCAATCACCGGAATCCGTCCAGCCACATACTCAACCACCCGGCGAATCACCGCACAATGCTCCTCTTCATCCAGAGTAGCCGATTCGCCGGTGGTACCAACGGCGACAATGGCGTCAGTGCCTTGCTCGACGTGAAAATCCACCAAGCGCCGCAAGGCGTTGTCATCCAGGACGCCGTCTTCACTCATCGGAGTGATCATTGCTACCATACTGCCGTGAAACATCAGTCCACACCCCTAACTTTAACTCAATCCGCAATGTTAGCCTGTGGCTCGTGACTCTGACAAGTAGTGTATATTTTCAGGCTGAAACTGTGGGCTACGTAGGTGTGTGGAGCTTAAGGTACTGGTTTCCCGGTGGAATCACATGCCTTTGGCCACAGATGGCTCTTGAACGGACCGTCACTAGAGTGCCGGGCCCTCTTTAGCCCGCCAATTTGGCTATAAACCATGAGATGCTCATGAAATATCGCTTGCGGCTCATTCCTGGTGTTACACTCGACACAAGCATGAACAATAACTGGGGTTAAGAGAGTTCAATGACCACACCGAAAAACTTTTTGGTTATCTCCGCACTTGGCAAAGATCAGCCTGGTATCGTCAAAAATCTTTCCAAAAAGATCCTCGACGAGGGTTGCAACATAACAGATAGCAGGATGACCGTTCTCGGCGGTGAGTTTGCCATACTACTGTTGATCGAGGGCCCATGGAACACCCTGGCCAAGCTGGAATCCGCCGTGCCGGAGCTGCAGAAGGATTTAGGGCTGACCATCATCTGCAAACGGACTGAAGGCCGGGTTCAATCCAGCAACCAGCTACCCTATCTGGTTGAGGTGGTCTCCATGGACCATCCGGGTATCGTCAATAAGCTGGCGGAATTCTTTTCCGAGCGCCAGATCAATATCGAAGATATGACCACCAGCAGCTATTCCGCCGCCCATACCGGCACCCCGATGTTTTCGGTCCACCTGAGCGTGGGCATACCCTCGGACAGACAGATCGCCGTTCTCAGAGAGGAGTTCATGGATTACTGTGATGCCCTCAATCTGGACGCCGTCATCGAACCCATCAAAGGCTAGTGTAACCTCATACTGACAACTGACATCTGAGGCCCTAAGGAGGAGTCCCCACACATGAGCTCGATCGCCATTGGTAAAACCGTGCCCGACATCCCTCTGCCGGCTACGGGTGATAAAGAGATAAAATTCAGCGATTTTCGCGGCAAACCCATTGTGCTCTACTTCTATCCCAAAGCCAGCACACCCGGCTGCACTCAGGAGGGTCTGGACTTTAGCGCCGCAATCGCCAAGTTCCGCCGTCAGTCGGCGGTCATTCTTGGTGTCTCCCGTGACGGGGTAAAGGCCCAGGAGAACTTCAAATCCAAACAAGGCTTCCCGTTCGAGCTGCTTTCGGACAAGGAAGAGACCCTGTGCAACAGCTTCGATGTCATCAAGATGAAATCGATGTACGGCAAAAAGGTTCGCGGCATCGAACGCAGCACATTCCTGATCGACGAAGATGGAAAACTCCGCCATGAATGGCGCAAAGTGAAAGTCAAAGGCCATGCTGAAGAGGTTCTGGAAACGCTCAAGGCGATGCGATCCGGTAAACTCTCCTGAACCAGTACCCGTTATCTTTCAATCGCCATGACACGACAGCCATGGCCATTATTCGCTTGCCTGTAGATGAGACCCAGCATGTCAGAAAACCAAGCTAAGAAACCCCGTCTGTTCGTCCTGGACACCAATGTTCTGATGCATGACCCAACCGCCCTGTTCCGCTTCAAGGAACACGATATCTATCTACCGATGGTGGTGCTTGAAGAGCTGGACAAAGGCAAGAAAGGCATGTCCGAAGTGGCGCGTAATGTGCGTCAGACCAGCCGTTTTCTGGATGAGCTGATGGGTCATGTCTCACAGGAGACGATCAGTCAGGGCATCCCGCTGAATACCCTGCAATTCAATGGCTCGACCGATTCAGTCAGCGGTCATCTGATGTTTCAGACCAAACCGGTGAGCCAGGATCTACCCTTGAGCCTGCCGGGAAACACCCCGGACAACAATATCCTGGCCACCGCCTTGAGCCTGCAGTCCGACTATCCGGAGAAGCGGGTCGTACTGGTCTCCAAGGATATCAATCTACGTATCAAGGCGACCGTGCTGGGTATTCGGGCCGAGGATTACAGCAACGATCAGGTACTCGAAGATGTCAATCTGCTCTACAGCGGACTCGATGAGGTCGCGGCTGATTTCTGGGAGCAACACACCAAGGAGTTGGAGTCCTGGCAGGAGGAGGGAAGAACCTTCTACCGGGTCAGTGGACCGGATACCCAGTCCTGGTATCCCAGTCAGTGTCTCTACCTGAAAGGCGACGAAGGTTTCCAGGCAATTGTCAGAGAGAAACAGGGGGAGAGCGCGGTCATCGAGCTGGCGGAGGACTACAGCAATCCAAAACATGCGGTCTGGGGCATTACGGCACGTAACCAGGAACAGAACTACGCACTCAATCTGCTGCTCGATCCGGAGCTCGATTTCGTCTCCCTGCTAGGCACCGCCGGCACCGGCAAGACCCTGCTGACACTGGCCGCAGGGTTGGTGCAGACCCTGGACCTCAATCTCTACCGGGAGATCATCATGACCCGGGTTACTGTGCCTGTCGGTGAGGACATCGGTTTTCTGCCGGGTACGGAGGAGGAAAAAATGACGCCCTGGATGGGGGCTTTGATGGATAACCTGGAAGTACTCACCCAGACCGAAGGGGGAGAGTGGGGACGCGCCGCCACGGAGGATCTGCTGCGTAGCCGGATCCGCATCCATTCACTCAATTTCATGCGCGGCAGAACCTTCCTGAACAAGTACATCATTCTCGACGAAGCACAAAATCTCACACCCAAGCAGATGAAAACCCTGATTACCCGCGCCGGCCCGGGTACCAAGATCGTCTGTCTGGGCAATGTGGCGCAGATCGATACCCCCTATCTGACAGAGACCACATCCGGTCTTACCTATGCGGTGGATCGGTTCAAGGATTGGCCCCATAGCGGACACATCACCCTGCAGCGGGGTGAACGCTCACGCCTGGCCGATTACGCTTCAGCCAATCTGTAACGGATTTGAACCTGTTAGGGCCTGTTAACACGAATCCATTTGATTGGAGCCGGTGATGCTTGGTTGAGGATTTGAGATGGGGAACAGCCGATCCCCAGCCAGCTGATCAGCCTTCAGACAGATTTGCGTTCATTTGCGGACTGAATAGACCTTAATGAATACTACCTCGATCGACGATACTCTTGAGTTCGCTGATCGAACGCCGATAGATCTCAGCGGTTTGATTGTAACTGGCAACCAGTCCATTGGTATCCCCCTGGCGGCCTTTGAACTCCAGATCGCGGGCCAGAATCGAGAGCTCCATAGCGCCCACATTGGCACTGCTCGATTTCAACGGATGAGCCGATTTAACCAGCCCTTCCATATCCCCGGACTTGACCGCATCCCGAATACCGAGCATCAGCCCAGGTGCGCTCTTGAGATAACTCTCGAGTACAGAAACAAAATCCTCCTCCATGATTTCATAGAGTTCTTCCAACACACTGCGGTCAATCATACCGCCTGCCGTCATGCTTGTATCTCCACCAATTTCAAGCAATCCCTCACTCGATGTATCAACTTCGGCATCTTCATCAGACCCCCCCAGATCCTCCTTTAGACTAGCATCCTCGCCTGGAGATATCATCTCCTCCATCGGCAACCATTGACGCAGCATATTCTCCAGTTGCGCCGGCTTTACCGGTTTAGAGAGATAGTCATCCATACCCACCGCCAGACAACGTTCCCGATCCCCGGCCATGGCGTTGGCGGTCATGGCTATGACCGGCGTACGCATCAATCCCTGGTTCTGTTCCCGCTCCCGAATCGCTTCCGTCGCCTCGTAGCCGTCCATCCTCGGCATCTGGCAATCCATCAGCACCACATCAAACTGTTCGGCGCGCAGTGCCTCCATCGCCTCAACCCCATCATTGGAGGTTATCGGCGACAATCCCGCCTTCTCAAGCATCTTCTTCACCACGGCCTGATTGACCGGATTATCCTCGACCACCAGAACCCGTCCAACCAGCTTGGTATGCTGCTGATCCTGTTTGATGTCCTCTGCCCGTTTCGCACCAGGTTCCGGGGATTCCGTCACCAGATCAATCTGACTGTCCTGCCAGGCAAGGTGGTCGTCGGGCATGCGCGGCACCGGTATCTCCTCCGGCATGGTCCCCGCCCCAGGCGTCTGCTCAACATCGAAAATTCGATAGAGTCGCTGCTTGATCTCTTTCGGAGTGGTATGAGGAGTCAGGCACTCGACCCCCAAAGCCTCGTAGGTGAGCTGAGCCTCTTCAGGCAGATTCACGGCAACTATCTCCACCTCGCGCATATGGGGTACTTCTCTGGCCGAATCTATGGTCTTACTCAGATTGACGCTCGACAGGGCACCATCAAGCACCATCAGCTCATAGCGCCAGCTTGCACCCAGGTTGGCAGAGGACTTGAGTTTGCTGAGCGCGTCATACTGATCCTCGGATTGCTCGACCAGCATCCCCTCTTCCTTCAGCGCATAGAGTAGCTGCCTGGTCTCGGAAGAGGCCTTATCGGCAAGCAACAGAGTACGGATATCCTGAAGATTGCGCCTGCCGGATGGCATCTCCTGCAGTGATTTGCGCATCGGCAGTATGAACCAGAAATAGGAGCCTTTTCCCGGTGTGGATTTAACCCCGATCTTGCCCCCCATCAATTCGGTCAGGCGTTTGCAGATCACCAGCCCCAGGCCGGTACCGCCATGCTTGCGGGTGGTTGAGGCATCGGCCTGGGAAAAGGGTTCGAACAGGCGCTCCACCTGCTCCTGGGTCATGCCGATACCGGTATCACGCACCGCAAACATCAGATCCACCTCGGTACGTGAGGTCTGACGATTGGTCACCTCAACGGACACCTCCCCATGTTCAGTGAACTTCACCGCATTACTCACCAGATTGGTGAGTATCTGACGCAGACGGATCGGATCGCCACGCACCGTTTTCGGCACATCCCGGTCAATACGGTAATTCAGCTTCAGATTGCGCCGATCGGCTGCATTCTTCATCAACGAGGTGACTTGCTCGATGGTGCCTTCCAGATTGAGCTCGATAAACTCAAGATCGAGTTTCCCAGCTTCGATCTTGGAGAAGTCGAGAATGTCGTTGATGATACTCAGCAGCAGTTGAGAGGAGTTCAGGGCGGTGGCGACAAACTGCTTCTGCTCCCCATTCAGCTTGGTCTCCAGAAGCATTTCCAGAATCGGCAGAATACCATTCAGCGGAGTTCGGATCTCATGGCTCATGGTAGCCAGGAACTCTGATTTGGCCAGATTGGCCCCTTCAGCCTGCTCTTTGGCGAGAAACAGCTCCTGTTCCACCGATTGACGCTGATCATTCTCCTGAATCAGCCGGCTGCGCATTTCACTCAACTCGGTTTCCGATGCCACCATCCGTTCATGCAAGAGTACCCGATTGGCGGCGATCAACAGATAGCCTTGTTGATAGACCGTCATCCAGGCGGCCAGGATCAGCAGAGCCAATGCGTAGGCGATCAGCCCGGCAATGAACTCTTCACTGACACTGCCCTGTTCGCCGTTCAGAACCACCATAACCACCATTGAGGCGGCCAGTACGAAAATGATACTGAAGAAGGTATCGATGGTGAGTAAAAGCGCGGTAAGCAGAAACACCGTACCGATCAGCACCAGATCGATCACCAGAAACTCGGTCGATTCGGGATTGAAGAGCAGATGGACCAGAGCCCCCGCCCACAGCAGACCGAGCAACAGGACACCGGGCAACAGGGCGTATCGCCAGAGCTGCAATCTGTCCAGTTCGCTATACCGGGCAGCCAGCGTCAACACGCTCTGCCCGATCAGCAGCAGAGCAAACAGCCCACCCCAGATCAAACCCTGTTCAAACTCCCACACCTTGTTGAGATAGAAGAAGATCGCGCCGGCAATAAAATTGGCGATTATCAGAGTTACACCATTGGCATATAACAGGCGTACTCGCTCTTTCTTTATTTTAATCGCTTCAATGTCCGGTTCTGACATGACTCTATTTCGGCGCCTAACAACAAAAATATCTAGTAAATTAGCATATCATGGATACAACTGCCTCATTTACAAGCATTTCAGTTTGGATCCACGATTCACATTGCATTGGATCATCACAACGAACTACTATCGGCAACGATCTCCCTGTTCGATCAATCCCGTGACAGTAATAGCTTGAGGTTGACTTGATTACCGACACCAGCAACATAGCTCAAATTACCCAGCAGTTTCAGTTTCTGCAACAGGCGGAGAGCGGCTTTCAACAGAGTTTCTTCGAACGCGCTAATAAGATCGAGCTGCCAGGCGACCAGCCGATCTGCCATCAGGGTACGCAATGTTCCCATTTGGCTCTGGTGATCTCGGGATCCGCACGGGTCTACAAACTGAGTGAGAACGGCCGTGAGATCACTCTCTATCGGATCGGTCCCGGCGAGAGCTGCATTCTGACCGCCTCCTGCATCATGAATGGAGAGCCTTTTCCAGCCTATGCGGTGTCGGAAGAACCGATCGAAGCCGTGCTGATCAGTACCGCCGATGTGATTCGCTGGACGGACCAGACCCCGGCCTGGCGTAACTATCTTTTCAACCTGATCAGCAGCAGACTCAGCGAGGTGATCGGCATTGTGGAAGAGATTGCCTTTCGCCGGGTAGATCGACGTCTGGCAGGGCATCTGATCCAACTCGGCAAACAGAGCGGCTCAAGAATCGAATCGACCCATCAGATGATCGCCTCTGACCTTGGAACTTCCCGTGAGGTGGTCAGTCGCATTTTAAAAGACCTTGAGCAACAGCAGATGATCTCCACTGCCAGAGGTGTCATCAATATCTGTAACGAACAGCGTCTTATCGAAAAAAGCCGTGAAAACCACTAATAGGACCTGTTAGCAGCCTCTGATACGACAGCTTTATAAGCTCCACCTGCAGTGTGACTTAGTCACATACATTGTCGCAACGGAGATCTATGCTCTGAACCACCATCGATCCGATGCCAAGAGCGGTTCTCAGGCATAGGGTCAATTTCAGCCCACTGAGGCAAACCAAGCCCCTGGTCTGAACAACGACAGCAAATGTATTACTCAGGAGAAACAGTATGACTCAAAATGTCGGCGGTATAGAACGTACTCTCAGGATTGTGGGCGGTCTGGCGATTCTTGCGTGGGGCTTCCTGCTCAGTGACCCGATCAACTGGCTTGGCGCGATTGGTGCTGTGCCGCTGGTCACCGGGCTGGTCTCCTACTGCCCGCTGTGGAGCCTGTTTGGCATCAACACCAAAAAGGCCTGAGACTCCCAGCATTGCTCATAACCCTGTCCGCTACCTCCCACTCCCGGGAGCCGGGCAGGGATTACTCTACAGCCACCTCATCCTCGAACTCATTGCGCGGCCAGGCCGTCAGCACAGCCTGCACCAGTGTGGCCAGTGGAATGGCGAAAAACACCCCCCAGAACCCCCAAAAGCCACCGAATACCAGAATCGCCACAATGATGGCAACCGGATGAAGATTGACCACCTCTGAGAAGAGCAGTGGTACCAATACATTGCCATCCAGGGCCTGAATGATGAAATAGATCGCGGCCAACCAGGCGAAGTCTGAGGACCAGCCCCACTGAAACCAGGCGATGAACAGCACTGGAATGGTCACCACAGCAGCACCGATGTAGGGAATGATCACCGACAAACCCACCAACACAGCCAACAGCAGAGCATAATTCAACCCAAGCATGGAAAAGGCGACGAAGCTGGCTGACCAGATGATGATGATCTCCCAGAACTTGCCACGCACGTAATTGGCAATCTGTACATCCACATCCTTCCAGACCGTTACCGAGAATCGTCGATGGCGGGGAAGGTAGGAGACAAACCAGTCGATGATCAGATGCTTGTCCTTGAGAAAGAAGAACACCAGCAGGGGCATCAGGATCAGGTAGACCACCAGGGTGATCACACCAACCACCGAGGCAAGCGACCAGGTGACTGCCTGCTGGGCAAACGAGGCAATCTCATTACGCAGCTGCTGAATCAACTCATCCACCTGCGCCTGGGGTATCAGATCCGGATATCGTTCGGGTAGCTGCATCAGGGCCTGCTGCCCCATTGCGATCATATTCGGCAGTTGTTGCAGAAAGTCCGTTACCTGGCGGGATAGCAGCGGCAGCAGTCCAAGCATGATCAGGGCGACGAACAACAGAAACAGAATGAACACCAGAATCACAGAGATCAGCCTGGGCCAGGAGCGACGCTCCATTTGTGTCACGATCCCCTCGAGCAGATAGGCGATCACGATGCTCGCCAATACCGGTGCAAGCATATCCCCCATGGTGATCACGATGCCGAAAAAAAGCAGCAGGAAGAGAGTCAGAAAGATGATCTGAGGATCTGAGAAGTAGCGCTTGAACCAGTTGGTAATAACCTGCATATGAATAACCCGGTATCAAATAGGCGGATGTTTGGTCCTGTTAACCCGATGACTCACCATATCGCTTTCAGCCTGCGGGTGATTTATGAGTTGCTCAGATAGTCTTGATAGCGCTTCTTAAACAGTGCTTCCAGGTCGTCGATCACTTCCGCGGCGGCCCTGCCCTGCATGATATGGGAGGTCATCAGGGACGAGGTCTCATCCAGCAACTGATCCCGTTCGAGCATGAAATAGCTCTCGGAAAGGCGCTTGATCGCTTTCACCACGGACTCATCTCCAGGCCGTTCCAGTGGCTTTGGCTCCGGGGGCGAGTTCCGCTCTACCACCACCGCCTCCTGAGAGCGCCGTTGTGACAGAAACTCAGCAAACGCCAACAGAGAATCCCGCTCGCTCGGCGCAATCTGCTTGAAGAGGTCCAGCAGACGCTGCTGCTCAGGATCGAGCTTTTGCTGTTTGGGTACAATATGCACCGATACCAACCTCGTTGCTGTTAGGGCTTTTCAGGGCCTGTTAACAGACCCTACAACTGCTCTTCAGCATGATCCTCACAATAGCCACGAGCAAATTCGAGCAGCTCTTCCATGGCCCGCAAGCGAAATTTCTGCTTCTGATGGACAAATGAGAATGGACGCTCCATAGCCGGCGCCAGATTGATCGCCCTCAGGGTGTCCAGCTTCAACTCTTTCTGGATGGTCGCCCGGGAGACCACCGAGACCCCCATACTTGCTTCCACTGCACCTTTTACCGCTTCCGGACTGCCCAGCTCCATGTAGATGTTGAGCGTCGAATCTGCACAATTGTTGTCCAGATACTCATTGATCACCTCACGGGTGCCTGACCCCTCTTCCCGGCAGATGAAGGGGTACTCCAGCAACTTCTCAATCGCCACAGTTTCCTGATTCGCCAGATCATGATTGGGCGGGACGATGGCCACCAGTTGGTCATTACGACAAACCTCGACCACCAGGTTCTTGTTACCGACCGGTGCCTCCACGACCCCCAGATCGATATTGTTGTTCTCCACCATGGAGACAATCCCTTCGGAGTTGGAAACCCGCAGATGGATCGTCACTTCCGGATAGCGTGTGCCGAAATCCCCCAGTAGCGAGGGCAGCATATACTCCGCGATGGTGGTGCTGGCGCCAATCGTCAATGCACCACGGATCTCTCCGGTCATCTCCCGGACAGAGTTCTCCATATCCGCATAGAGGTCGAAAATTCGATCGGCGTAACTGAATACCCGTTCACCAGCCTCAGTCAGGCTGATCCGGTTGTGGGTTCTGTCGAACAGCCGAGTGTTGAAATACTCTTCCAGTTGACGTACCTGAAAGGTTACTGCCGGCTGGGTCATATGCAAGGTCTCAGCCGCCTTGGTAAAGCTTAAAAGACGCGCAACTGTATGAAAAACCTGTAATCTACGATCCGCCATATGTCTATGATGCCCAATCAGTTGTTCTTTGTATGGATAAACAACTTTTATACCACAAACAGCTGGCTTTAGGGAGCGCTGATACACTTTTCCTTTTTTCCCGGAGACAGGTTGTGGTAATTTCTGCTAGGGCCTGTTAGCACATTTAACCGATCTTCAGTTTGACTGAACGCGCCGATGGATGATAAATGGTCTGATCAGGAATAGAATCGCACCAGACTCAATCAGGACCTAACTCAAGGAAGGGACCGTCTGGACATAACAACAGAAAGGTGGAGGATCCGCATGCACCATAACAATAAGTTTCAAGCCACTACCCTAGCAGTCGCCTGCAGTTCGGCCCTGTTGATGGCCAGCTCAGGAGTGCAGGCCTCAGGCTTCGCCATTCCGGAGCTGAGCATCGCAGGCACGGCCACATCCAATGCGCTGGTCGCAAATCACGAAGTCCTGGGTGCCATCCCCTACAACCCGGCCGCCATGTCTTTTCACGAAGGCAGTTCCATCTCTTTGGGAACCAACCTGGTACTGCCCGACCTGAGCGTCGATACCGGATCTGGAACAGTCGACAGTGAAGGCAACGAACTGGTTGCCGTACCGGCGATATCGGTACACGACACCCTCAACGAGGAGTGGTCGCTGGGCATCTCGGTGAACGCCCCCTTCGGTCTGGAGACCGACTGGGAGACGGATACCTACAGCGATCAATATCCGTTGGGTTCATTCATGCCGACTCAGACCAAGCTTGAGATCGTCGCCTTCAGCCCCAGCGCATCCTACAAACTCAACGATCAGGCCGCTCTGGCGATCGGTGTCGACTACTACTGGATGCGGGAAGTGCTGTTCAACAGCGTTCTCAACGATGGCGGCACCTATCCGGGCTTCAATCTGGAAGGTGATGGCCAGGGGGTCGGTTTCAACCTGGGCGGCCTGCTGGTGGTGGATAGCTGGAGTTTCGGTCTGAGCTACCACTCCAGCTCGAAGATCAAAGCGGAAGGCACCCTGGATGATGACGTCGGCGTACTGCCCTCAACCCTCTCAGATGAGGTCACAGCAACCCTTGAGCTGCCCTGGCGTCTGCAGGTCGGGGCACGCTATGAAGCCACTGAAAAGCTGGCGATCGAATTTGACTACACCCGCACCGGCTGGAACAAGTTCGATACCCTGGAAGTCAAAAACGAACAATACGGCTCCAACATCTTTACCAGTGTCAACGACTTCGACAATGCCTCCGCCTACCGTCTTGGCGTGACCTATGACTTCACCAAGGCAACCCAATTGCGGATTGGCTACACCTATGACGAAACCCCACAGAAAGATGACTATTTCAGTCCGCGGGTGCCTGATGCGGATCGTCAGCTCTACAGTCTGGGCGTTGGACACACCATCGATGATGGCTGGACATTCGATGTGGCCTATATGTACGTCGATTTCGACAAACGCACCGTCAACAGCAGCAAAGCAGCCGTTGCTGGTGAGGAGTTGAACGGCACCACCGCGGTGAACGGCACCTATGACTCCAGTGTGCATCTGTTCGGTCTCGGCGTGACCAAGACCTTCATGTAAAAACCCACGGATCCATATCCACTCACATGGGTAGAAATTCGGGTGCGGCTGATGCCGCACCCTTTTTTATTCAGTCAATTCCAAGTTGAATGGCCTCCGCCAGAGCCGGAGGCTCCTTTGGTCACGCACTCAATGGGCTTGTAAAGCGGCCTAGGTGTTAACCGGCCTAATCCGACATAATCGTTGCAAAACACCCACGCTGGAATCAACTCATTGACTCCGAACAACAGCCCCGCTCAATAAGAGCCCGAGCGGCAACCCGGCCGATACATTTTGCGCTTGCTTGCGGTGATTGGCGGACATTTGCGGCTTGAATGGTTGACTGCTGACAATCCGGGTGCAGCTTTTTCAAGCGCAAAAAAAAAACGCCGCCCTTGTGGGGCGGCGCCGTGACTGCATTTACTCAGGGTTAAATGTAAAGGCAGATATCGCTTGTACCCGCGAATTCGAAGAATCGGGCGGCACCGGCGTATTCGATACCGTCGATGAATTCAGAGGTATTCATTTCGAACAGATCCACTGTCATCTGACAGGCGATCAGCTTGACTTCAGCTTCCTGACAAAGCTCACGCAATTCAGTCAGGTCGGCAACGCCTTTTGAAGCCATCTTTTTCTTCATCATGCTGGTCATCATGCCCTGCATGCCTGGAAGTGCCAGACCGACCACAGGGAACCACTTGTCCATACCCATCGGCATGGGCATACCGGGATTGCCCAGAGGGGTCACTTCCAGATCCAGATCCTTTTTCAGGAGCTGCAGACCGTAGAAAGTGAAGAAGATCTCGGTTTCATAGCCCAGTGCAGCGGCTGTTGAGGCCAGGATGAATGGCGGATAGGCCCAGTCTAAAGAGCCTTTAGTCGCAATTATCGCTAACTTTTTTTCGTCTGACATTGCTTCGTCTCCAATTAAGTCCCTAATGGGATTGGCAAACTGATCGCTGATCAGGCCTTTTTGATGAGGAATTCAAACTTACCGCCGACTTCCTTGGATTCCATCAGCTCATTGCCAGTCTGATTGGCGAAGGCTTCGAAATCCTTAACTGAGCCTGGATCAGTTGCAATGATGTGCAGAACTTTACCGGACTCCATACCATTCAGGGTTTTTTTCGCACGCAGAATCGGCAGGGGACAGTTGAGTCCGCTTGCGTCCAGTTCTTGATCAAAATCTGCCATGGTATGACCTCCAGCTTAATAAATTGTGTGTGTGTATCGTTTTTGGTTAAAAATCAGACGGACCTTTATATGACAAGCGACTTACAAACGCAAGCTTCTGTCCGCTCCAATCCTCTCCAAAAATCTCAGACCCGAAACCAATTCAGGCCTACCTGTAAATCTTTTCAGACGGCTCGCCTCAGCTTGCCAGCCTGGTCTCCAGACGATAACCCGATCTCGCCCAACCCAGAATACCACCGCGCAGATTGACTGCATTGTCGAATCCCTGCTGCGCCAGATAGGCACATGCGTGGTAGGAGCGTGCTCCACTGTGGCAGTAGAGGATCAGATCCTTGTCTTTTGGCAGCTCGGACATGCGAACAGGAATCAGATGCATCGGAATATGCTCGGCATCCGGTAACACCCCCTGGGCCAGTTCACCGGCACTGCGGATGTCCAGTAGCAGAAAATCACCGTCTTTGGCCATGCGGGCTTCAAGATCGGAAGCGTCTATTTCCTTTATCATCACGTTCGGGCAGCCTCGAAATCTCTAAAAACAGGGTCAATTAGTATATTAATGTGTTTAAATATTGCAAGTTTGATTAGCCGCCTAAAGCCTGGCTTTTTTCGTGTGATTGACTCATGCTAGAGTTTCGCACTGGCAAAATCTCGAATAACAGACACTCATTAACCGGTTGTATTTTATGGATTTTTTCCCTATTTTCCTGAACATCAGAAACAAATCATGCCTGGTGGTTGGCGGCGGCGCAGTGGCTGAAAGAAAAATCGCACTACTGCTCAAATCCGCCGCAGATGTGATTCTGGTCTCTCCTGAATTGACCCATAATCTGACCACCTGGCGGGATATGGGACGCCTCAACCACCAGGCGCGAGGCTTCCAGGATGAGGACATCAACGAGCGTCATCTGGTGATCGCCGCCACCGACGACCCGCACCTCAATCGACATATTGCCGAGCTGGCCCATGCCAGGCGAACGCCCGTGAATGTGGTGGACCAGCCTGAATTGTGCAGTTTCATCGTCCCCTCGATCATCGACCGCTCACCGGTGGTGGCTGCCGTCTCAACCGGTGGGGCATCGCCGGTGCTGGCGCGTCTGATCCGTTCCCGGCTGGAATCCCTGATCCCCGCCGGTTACGGCCGTCTGGCGGAGCTGTGCAACCGCTTTCGCCAGCGGGTGAAGGAGCATTTCAGCAAACCGGAGGAGCGGCGCCTGTTTTGGGACCGGGTACTGGAAGGAGGAGTCGCTGAGCGGATCTTTTCCGGCCACGATGAGGAGGCGGATCAGCTGATGGAGCGCCTTCTGGCAGATCCCCGTCTGGATCAGGAGATGGGTGAGGTCTACCTGGTGGGCGCCGGACCGGGTGACCCGGACCTGCTGACCTTCCGCGCACTGCGCCTGATGCAGCAGGCAGATGTGGTGGTCTACGATCGATTGGTGGCAAAACCGATTCTCGAGATGACCCGTCACGATGCGGAGCATGTCTATGTGGGCAAGGAGCGCGACAAGCACGCCATGCGCCAGGAAGAGATCAACAAGCTGCTGGCCAGACTGGCCAAACAGGGCAAGCGGGTATTGCGGTTGAAGGGCGGCGATCCCTTCATTTTCGGCCGTGGTGGTGAGGAGATCGATACCCTGGCCGCCGAAGGGGTGCCATTTCAGGTGATTCCGGGAATCACTGCGGCGGCGGGCTGCGCCACCTACTCCGGCATTCCCCTCACCCATCGGGACTACGCCCAGTCGGTCACCTTCGTCACCGGCCATCTGAAAGACGGCAGCATGAATCTGAACTGGGATATGCTGGCACAGCCGAACCAGACCGTGGTTTTCTACATGGGCCTGGTCGGCCTGCCGGTAATCTGCCGGGAACTACAGGCCCATGGGGTAGCCGGCGACATGCCGATCGCCCTGATCCAGCAGGGCACGACCCATATGCAGCGAGTCTTCACCGGCACTCTGGAGAATATCCTGGAGACCGTGGAACGGGAACACCCCAAGCCCCCCACACTGATCATCGTTGGCCACGTGGTCGAGCTGCAGGAGAAGCTGGCCTGGTTCGAGACACCGCCCCACTCCGAGCAGGGTGCCACGTCACCGGTGGATTTTTAAGCCTAGATCGGGGAAGAAGATTAAGTCCGCAAATGAACGCGAATAAACGCAAATATTGATGGGCGCGACAGACGACCCCAGGTAGATGAATCTATGGCTGTCATCCCGGTACAGGCAGGCATGGATCTATTTTAGGGCCTGTTAACACTAATCCAATCGGCCCTGCTGGGGCTATTTTTTCGTCCAGCAAGGCAGAATGAGCGACGTGTAGTTGTTCTACATGAGCGAATGATAACGCCGCTGGGCGGAAAAATAGCCCCAGCCCTCCGGGTTGCGCCTGATAAAGCGCCACTCGGCGTTGCTCGTCGTTCATTTGGAATCACCAAACCTCTCTCTTCGCGCCTTGATTGGCGCTTTTTCAGGCACAACAGGGCCAATTGGATTCGTGTTAACAGACCCTAGTAATCTGCATCCTGGAATATGCCGGGATGGCGAGAGTGAGTCTGTCTGCCAATAGAGATCTGATGCATCACAAACTATTTGCGTTTATTCGCGTTCATTTGCGGACTGAATAATCTTAGTAGTCGCTGGCGCCCAACTTCAGCTAACAGGTCAACTCAGGCCGGTTTGGGACTCAGCTGATCTTCGCGCAGATTGGGGGTGAAGTAGTCATCCGCATCGTCGATATCCACCGCCTCTTCCTGTGCGTTGACCAGCGGTTGCTCAAAGTCGTTCCAGCCGCGCAGGCCGGTCTTCAGTGAAACCACATTTTCGAAACCGAGCATCTTCATGGAGAAAGCGGCCAGCACACTGCGATAGCCGGAGCGGCACACCACGACCACCTCCCGCTGGCGTGCCTTGACCAGTTCGGGAATGGTCTCTTCATAGTCCCACTCGCAGGCCGATTCAAGTATTCCACGAGGTGCAAGAATCGAGTGCTCGATATGCATCGCATCATACTCATAGGGCTCTCTGACATCCACGATAAGTAACTCGGGATTTGCCTCCAGTCGCTCTTCCAGGTCCCAGGGCATGATCTCCTGCACATCCCCCAGACAGTCGCTGATCAGGTTTAAAAAATTTTTCATTATTAATAGCCTTATCCTCTTGAACAGAGGTTTTGTTCTACGGCAATCACCGCGGCTTCAACCCGTGAGTGGACCTCAAGTTTTCTTAGGATCGCTTTGACATGAAGCTTCACGGTACCGTCTGAGATTCCCAGGTTTCGGGCAATTACTTTGTTGCTTTGACCATCCGCCAGATGGCATAGAATCTCCCGCTCCCGGGGAGTCAGATCATCCAGCGAAGAGGTCGGTGCACTACTGCTGGGCTGCTCCCCCTGTACCGCTTTGGCCAGAATTCCGGTCAACTCATTGGCTACCACAGTCTGACCTTTGGTGATCTGCTGCAGGGCATCGATCAACTCGTCAGGTTCCATATCTTTCAACAGATAACCCTGTGCACCATTCTGCAGAGCTTCGATGACATCCGTCTCCTCTCGGCTGGTGGTCAACATACTGATTGGCATCTGTGGATAGTGTTTGCGCAACACACTCAACACTTCGGTACCGGTCATGTCCGGCATCCGCATATCCAACAGCACCACATCCGGTCGCTCATGGGCCACCGTCTCTATGCCTTTCAGACAGTCGCCTATGGCGATGACGTCAATACCACGGCGCTCCAGCAGTTCCTGCAGGCCAATTCGAAACAGAGCATGGTCATCGATTACCAGTACCCGCATTTTTTCACCTCTGTGGACTCCTACATCTCTTGCCAAGGACTACTGCCATGAGCGGCGAGACGTGCTTTGCCCTGAACGCTGACAGACCAACTGAATCCGCCAATATCACCTGGTAAAGGGTGGGCGTATCATTTGGCACTACGAATCACCAGTTCGACCCGGGTACCTTCACCCGGCTCGCTCTCAATCGATAACTCACCATCCACCCGTCGAGCACGCTCTTCCATGATCGACAGACCGATGTGCTCACCCGGATTACCCTTTGGCGCCGCACCCTCGAAGCCGACGCCGTCATCCTCGACCAGGATTAGATACTGCCCTGGACTTCGACATCGTAACAGCACTCGAACGGTATGGGCATTGGCATGCTTACGTATATTGGCCAAAGATTCCTGGACAATCCGCAATGCCTGCATCTCCTGTGTGGTATCCAGATCGGTTTTCAGGCAGTCCGGCTGAAAGAAAGCATGGATCGAAGTCTCCTGATTGAAACGCTCCACCAATTTTCCCAGGGCCGGAATCAGACCCCGCTGATCCATCGGCGCGCGAAAACTGTTGATTAGCTCGCGCAGCTCATCATGCGCCTCATCGAGACCGTTATGGATACGTTTGGCCTCCTGTTCGGCTGTCAGCGACACCGACTCGTTCTGCAGTGTCTCTTCCAGCATACGTACCTGGAAACGCAGACTGGCCAGAGTCTGCGCCAGTGAATCGTGCAGTTCATGGGCCAGGGAGGTTCGCTCTTCAACGATCGACAGTCGGCGCGCTTCCGAATCGGAGCGCTGTTTGGCTACCGCCATACCCAGATGACTGCCGATGGTATTAAGAATATCCAGCACATCCTCTCGTCCATCATAGATGCCTGGCCTGTCCACATAGAGATGATAGAAACCCAGCACATCACCGTGATACCACATTGGCACAGAGACCCGCTCAACCTCATCCGCGCTGAACATCCGGCGTCCGTTTCGATGTGTACAGAGCCTGGGATTCTGATTACAGAGAATGTCGCCGGGAGAGAGCGTGATACCGCACTGACAGAGTTTGATTGGCAGCAGCTGCTGCTCGTTGTAGAGCCGGCCATCCAGGTCGATGCACCCCACCTGCCGCACCTTGTCATCCGGCAGTACCAGATGGACCGTAGCGGAGCGGGCGTTCACCATGCGTTTGAACACCCCCATATACTCCAGCAGCAACTCATCCAGATTCTCCGACTGGTTGATGCCAGCCGCCACATCATAGAGCACCCGCAGGTTGGTGGTTTTCTGCGCCAGACGCAGGGTCTGCCTGGCCACCCGGACCTCCATATCCTCATAGATATCGGTCAGCTCCTCGCTGAGACTGTCGATGTCCCGCGCCATGCCGCTTAACACACCACTCGGCTCAAAGGGCTTTTTGCTGGAGACAGGCTCACCCTGGCAGACCTGGTTGACTGTCTGCTCCAGTGAAGAGAGTGGACGCAACAGCTGACTGCGCAGGCGAATCAGTACCAGCACCAGGGAAAACAGGGCAAACGCAACACCAAGCAGCAGTACCACCTGAACCGAAGAGCGTCCACCCGTCTCTCCGATCAGAAACAGCACCGCCCCCAGGGAAACGGTCAGACTCAAACCCAGAAACAGGATCGGCAGCAGCAGGTTACCGGTAAACAGAATGCGCAGACTCGGCCAGTGCTTGCGATCGATGAAGCTCTCCAGCCAGGTCAACCAGCGGTGCAGCGAACCGGAAACCGCGCCGGGACCGGGCAGTGACTCGTTGGAGGTTGTTTTCTGTTCCGCTTGCATATTGCGACTCTACCATGAACCCGAAAAGCGGGTCAGTTACCCGTTTAATTTAGGGCCTGTTAACACCAATCCTACGCCCTGCGGGGTCTGTTTTTGTGCCCAGCAAGGCAGAATGAGGGTCGTGTAGTGATTCTACATGAGCGAATGATAACGCCGCTGGGCTTAAAACCGGCCCTGGAGCCCCGCACTACCCTGTCTGTCGCCAGACGGTCGATTCATGAGTCGTTCCGAGGCAGCTTGAGTTGTTGGAGATAGTCGAGCCTCCAGCTGCGGATCGCATCTCCCAAGGCCTTGCCTTGCAGCTCGGAAGCGGCCAGCCGCTCCGGTAGGGGAGCCAACAGTGCCTCTCGAGCGGCTGTCAGGTCAGGCTTCAACCACGCCATGCGCTCTGGCCAGATTGCCTCAGCCGCCAGTAACAGCCCCTCGAGTCTTGCTGGTTGCTGTCTGGGTTTGAGCCGGGTAACCAGATCCAACAGACGTTCACCGCTTGTCTCGCGCATTTCGACAGAAGACAACTGCAGAAGATCACGGATCAACTCTCCAGTGCGCTTGTCGAGACGGATCTTATCCAGCCAGGCAGCCAGATCAGGCTGATTCTGGGCACTGTAAAACAGTGCCACCGCAGCACGAACCTGCGGATCATCACTGACAGGGACAATCCGCTTCAACGCCGATACCATGCACCCAGCTGTCTGAGCGCCATGCCCTGCGGACTCGCTGTCCATGATTTCAGCCACTGCCGGTATCAGCTTATGCAACGCACCACAACGCTGTAAAACCTCAAAAAAGCGCCAGGGCTGGGGCTCTCCCATGGCGCGACTCATCTCTTTCAGGAAACGCTCAGCTGAGAGTGTCTCCAGCTCAGCCGTGTTGGCCATCTTCTTCATCAATGCATGGGTGCCGTGGGCCACCCGGAACCCCCAGCATCCCAGCTTAGCCGCAAACCGGGCGATACGCAGCAGACGCAGAGGATCCTCGCTGAAGGCCGGCGTGATATGGCGTAACAGACCCTCCTGCAGATCCTTCTGTCCCTCACAGATATCGATCACACCGCCCGATTCGTCCATCGCCAAGGCATTGATGGTCAGATCGCGACGCAGCAGATCCTGCTCCAGACTCACCTCGGGGCCATAGCTGAGCTGAAAACCCTTGTAACCGGGTGCCGTCTTCACTTCGGTCCGGGCCAGGGCATACTCTTCACCACTCTGAGGATGGAGAAACACCGGAAAATCACGATCAGCACGACGGTAACCCTGGGCTAACATCTCTTCCGGCGTGGCCCCGACGACCACCCAATCCCGTTCGTTATAAGGCAGCTCCAGCAACTGATCCCGTACCGCACCACCGACCAGATAGACTTTCATTGCCCCTCCTGATCAGTCCCAAGCTGATGTTGTTGCTGCTGTTTCTGCTGCAGTTGCCACATCTGGTGATAGCGCCCCTGTTGCTGCAGAAGCTGAGGATGGGTCCCCTGCTCCACAATCCGTCCCTGATCCATCACCAGAATACGATCCGCATCGACCACCGTTGAGAGACGATGCGCAATCACCAGCGTGGTGTGATTTCTGGCCACCTCCTTCAGCGTCTCCTGTATCGACTGTTCTGTCTTGGTATCCAGTGACGAGGTCGCCTCATCGAAGATCAGGATCTGCGGCCGTTTCAACATCGCCCTGGCAATCGCAACCCGCTGTTTCTCACCGCCGGAGAGTTTAAGTCCCCGCTCTCCCACCACCGTCTGGTAACCATCAGGCAACTGATCAATGAAATCCGCAATATGTGCGATACGGGCCGCCTCTTCGATCTCCTGTTGAGAGGCGTTGGGATTACCATAGGCCAGGTTGTAGAGAATACTCTCGTTGAACAGCACCGTATCCTGGGGAACGATGCCGATCGCCGCGCGCAACGACTCCCTGGTCAGCTGACGGATATCCTGCCCATCCACCCGGATGGCCCCAGCGGTGACATCGTAGAAGCGGAACAGCAGACGGGAGAGGGTCGACTTGCCAGCACCACTGTGACCGACCACCGCCAGCTTCTCGCCCGCCTTGAGGGTAAAATCCACATCGTGCAGGATCTGCCGCTCCGGCTGATAGGCAAAATCGACCTGTTCAAAACGCACTTCCCCACCCTGCAGCTGCAACTGCTCGGCATTTTCCGCATCGGTGATCTCCGGCTGTTGTTCCAGCAGTTTGAAGATCAGATCCATGTCCGCCAACGAATATTTGATCTGCCGATAGACCATGCCGAGAAAATTGAGCGGTATGAACAGCTGCAGCATGAAGGTGTTCACCAGCACCAGGTCACCAATCGACATCGTGCCTTCGACCACCCCGTCGGCAGCATAGATCATGATGATCGCTACACCCACCGCAATAATGCCCCCCTGACCGAAATTGAGCAGCGACATGGAGGTCTGGCTCTTCACCGCATTATCTTCCCAATCCGCCAGGGTATCATCGAAGCGGCGCAGCTCGAGCTGCTCATTGCCGAAATACTTCACCGTCTCGTAATTGATCAGACTGTCGAAAGCCTGGCTGTTGGCCTCTGAATCGAGACGGTTCATGATGTGGCGATACTCCATTCGCCACTCGGTGATCACCAGGGTGAAACCCACATAGACAATCACGGTGCCGAAGGTCACCAGCGCGAACTTGATGTCATACTGGGTCAACAGCACCGCCGCCACCAGGGAGAACTCCACCACCATCGGCATAATGCTGAAAACCATGTAGTTCAAAATGGTGCTGACGGAACGGGTACCCCGCTCCAAATCCCGGCTGATTGCACCGGTCTGACGTTCCAGATGAAAACGTAACGATAGATCGTGCAGATGGGTCAGTACCTTGCTGGAGAGATTGCGCATCGCCCGGTAGCGTACCCGGGCAAAGATGGCGTCACGCAACTCATTGAACAGGGAGCTGGCGAGTCTCAATACCCCATAACCGATCAGCAGAAACAGGGGCAGGACCAGTACCGTATGGGCCGCCTTTTCGAGACTGTCGACAATCTCTTTGAGCACCAGGGGAATGCCCACATTGGCAATTTTGGCAAACACCAGACAACTCAGGGCAAACAGCGCGCGGCCACGATACTCCCAGAGGAAAGGCAGCATGCTTTTCAGATTGTGCAGATCCCGCCGATCGGTGTGGACCCGGCTCTGGGACGAAAAATGGTGGACCATGCCAGCAACCGTGGTTAGATAAAAACGGCATATTATCGGAATTTCCCTGATCATGCGCGACGTATCATCTGCATGATTTAAAACCATACTCTTTACATGCCGATTCCATACATGCGGGGATAATTCACCGTTAACCGTGGTCTGTGATAGGGATCGAGGCCGGTTAAAAAAATGCACTGATCGGCTGAACGCGATATATTCTGCGGCTCAGCGGGATGACCGCCCAGTTTGAATCAGCACTAAAGTGTGAACACAGATGAGTAAAGATTGCAGCTATAACGAACTCTACCCACTCCAGGTTCTGGACGACAGCATGGAGCCGGAATTCCCGCAAAAGTGCATCATCGTGGTCGAGCCCTCCGAGGTCTGTGCCACAGGAGCCTATGTGGTTGCGGAAGCCCAGGGGGATCGCTGGTTCAGACAATATATCGCCGACAGCGGCGCAACCAAACGACTGGTAGCACTCAACAGCGACTATCCTGAGATTCAGCTGACAGAGGGTGAATACAAGATCGTCGGGGTCGTGGTGCAGAGAAATATCGGTCGGGACATCAAGCACTACCACCCCTATGTTCCGGGTGGCAAGCCACCGAAAACCATCCCCGTCAACTGATCTGATGCGTCAGCCCTCCATCCGGCTCATATCGGTACTCTTCCTGGGGTTGCTCCTGACTGCCTGCAGTCAGCAGAAACCGGCAGCCAAACCGGCCTCCGACAAAACAAAGAAAAACCGATCCCACCTGGTCGCCATTGAGCAGATATCATTGAAATCCCTGGGACTCAGCCATCAGCGCAATGGAACCTTGAAGGCACGTCAGTCTGTACGCATCTTCAATCAGGAGGAGGGACGTATCACCGGGCTGCCTCACTATGAAGGGGACCAGGTTGAACAGGGTGAGACCCTGGTCAGGCTGGAGGACGATCTGCTGAAGGCGGAACTGGCAAAGGCCGTCGCCACCAGCCGACAGATGCAGACCAATCTGCAGCGGCTGGAGAAACTGGCCAAGCGGAATGCGGTTTCAGATGATGAACTGGCCCGCGCCCGCACCGACCTGAATGTGGCTGATGCGGAACAGAGACTGCTGCAGACCCGCCTGGGTTACACCCGCATCACAGCCCCCTTCAGCGGCGTGATCAGCCAGCGCCTGGCGGAACCCGGGGATGTGGTACCCCGCCATACCCATCTGATGACCCTGATCGACCCGGATTCACTGATCACCCGGATTCTGGTCTCAGATCTGCTGTTACCTCAGTTGCAGCTTAACGATCAGGTTTCAGTTCGCATCGATGGACTGGGGAGCGACGCCTATCCCGGCAAGATTGTACGCATCCACCCGGAACTGGATGAGAATACCCGCATGGGTATAGTCGAAGTGGCGCTGGAGCCGGTTCCTCCGGGCGCCCGCCCTGGCCAGTTCTGCCGGATCACCATCAACAGCGCCAATCAGCCAAGAGTGACCATACCCTTCAATGCCTTACAGAGAGACACCAAAGGCGAGTACGTCTATCTGCTGGAACAGGATCAGACTACCAGTCGCAGAGCGGTAACCACCGGCTTGAGAATTGCTGACCGGCTGGAAATTCTCAGCGGCCTCGAGCCGGGTGAACAGATCGTCACACGGGGTTTCCTGGGCCTCAAAACCGGCATCCAGGTCGACCCTGTCAACAATTGAGCCAATCCTCACAACGACCTGCCGGAAAGAGATTGCTACTGATTTTTTCCCCGTTCAGACTATCCTCATAGTGAGGAAAGCTAAAAAGCAATCTAGGGTCTGTTCACGCCAATCCAATTGACACGAGTGGGCCACTAGCCCGGCTGATGGCCAGGGAGGCCGGAACAACCTGCAACTTACAATAATCACCCGAGTTAAATCTGTCGTATCAAGGAGAGAAACCATGAATATCGATCTTGCAGACGTGACACTGCACGTGGATGAGACACTGGACTCCGATGGACTGGCGGATCTGGAAAACGCCTTCCGCAGTCGGGAAGGCGTGGTCTCTGTACATGTTGATAAAAAACGTCCCCATCTGTTTGTTCTCGAATACAACCCGGAGATGGTCAACAGCAAGGACCTGCTCTCCATCACTCAGTATCAGGGACTGCATGCTGAACTGATCGGTCTTTAAACCACCACCAAACAGCCACTATCCACCCCGTACATTCCCCAAGTCCGGGGTGGACCACAAATCCCGACTCCAGCAGATGAACCTGGCTTTGGGGCTGTCAATACGAATCCACCATCTATTGACGTAGCAGGTATGACCCTCTAGTGTACTTTCTCTAAAAACAAGATCCACGCCGGTATCCTCAGATACTGGAAGAGAACACAGTTCCATGTGGATTTTCTCTATTCAAGGGACGGCTGCGGTGCACCGCACACACGCTGTTTGGGAGTAACTTGGCAACCAGCCACCCAGGTGCGCACAACACCGAATAACGATCATTGACGGGGAGTATCGAGATGCAGAAAGTGACGATTGTGGGGAGTGGCTTCGCTGCCCTGACTGCGGTCAAAACCATGCGCGCAAAAAGCAGCTCTGCAGAAATAACCGTTGTCAGTCCCAAAGCGGAATTCCACTACCTGCCCGGTTCGATATGGATTCCCTCCAAAATCCGAGAACCCAGGGATCTGATCATTCCACTGCAACCCTTTTTCAAACGCATGGGGGTCAATCACGTTGCCGCGACAGCAACCGGGCTGAGTGAAGATGGCCGTCAACTGGAGACCTCTGCCGGTCCGATTGAGAATGACGGCCTGATCATCGCGTCGGGTGGCCGGTTTATCAAAAAACTCCCCGGCATCGAAAACGCCATCACCCCATGCGAGGGTATCGATGAGACATTGAAGATCAGGCAACGACTGAGCGAGATGGATGGCGGCACCATTGCCTTCGGCTTTGCCGGCAACCCCAAGGAGCCGAGTGCGATGCGCGGAGGCCCGATGTTCGAATTCCTGTTCGGCATAGACCGGCAGCTGCGCCAGGAAAATCGTCGTGACCGATTCAAACTGGTGTTTTTCACCCCGGCGGAGAATCCCGGTCAGAGACTCGGACCGAAAGCAGTCACCGGACTGGTCAGCGAGATGAAAAAACGTGACATCGAGACCCATCTGGGAAACAAGATGGTCAAGTTCACCTCCACCGGGGTAGAGACTGAAGGGGGGCAGTTCGATGCCGATCTGATTCTCTTCATGCCGGGCATGACCGGAAACCAGTGGTTCGACAACACCAGCCTTCCCCGTTCACCCGGCGGCCTGGTCAAAGCGGATGCCCAATGCCGGGTTGAGGGCATGGAGCGTGTCTACGTGGCGGGTGATTCGGGCAGTTTTCCCGGCCCCGACTGGATGCCGAAACAGGCTCACATGGCTGACCTGCAAGCCGAGGCGGCGGCGAAAAACCTCTACGCCGACTGGCAGGGTATGCCCGCAGAAGAGACCTTTAAAGTGGAACTGGTCTGCATCGTCGACAGCCAGAACAGCGGCATGCTGGTCGCACGCACCATGAAAAGAAATATTGTGATGCCGAACATGCGCCTGTTCCATTGGATGAAAAGACTTTTTGAATGGTGGTACCTGCGGCAATACCGCTGATTGAAATCCAGGGCCTGCCGGTGACGCACGCCTAACGGCCGATCAGCCGGTAGACCATCGGTATCAGCAACAGGGTGACCAGGGTTGAGAAGATCAACCCGGAAACCAGGGTCACGGCAAGCGGCTGTAACATCTCGGAGCCTTCACCCAACGCCAGTGCCAGTGGCATCATACCGGCAACCGTGGTTAAGGTGGTCATCAGGATAGGACGCAACCTCAACCTGGAGGCTTCGATGATGGCCTCATTCTTGGCCAGTCCCGCATCCCGTCTCAGACCGATATACTCCACCAGTACGATTGCATTATTGACCACGATGCCGGAGAGCATGATCAGCCCAAGCCAGACCGGCATGGAGAGCGGCAGGTCGACCAGATTCAATCCGAACGCCACACCAATCAATGCGAATGGCACACTCAGCATGATCACCAGCGGGTTACGGATCGACTCGTACTGCACCGCCATCACAACCAGTACCAGAAACAGCGCCAACGCCAGCAGAATCAAACCCATCTCCCGGCCCTTCTGCACAGCCTGAAAGCCACCGGCTTCGTAGAGGGTATAACCAGCCGGGAGCGATACCTGATCGATCACCCGGTTAACCTGCTGGATGGCGAGCCCAAGGCTCAATTCATCGCCCAGAGAGGCACTGATTTCAATCATTCGCTGCTGCTGGTCCCGCTGGATGGTGACCGGCGTGGCAGCCAGCTCCACATCCGCCACCTCACCGAGACGCAAGGGTACCGGCGGCTCGGTACGACTGAATATGATAATCGACTCCACATCCGCGGGTGTGGCCAGGTCCTGTCGTTGCAAGCGCAACCGGACGTCGATGCTTCGGTCCCCCTCAAGGTAGTCCGTCACCACTTCACCACCCAGGGCCAGCTTCAGCATCTCTCCCACATCCTCCACACTGAGGCCAAAACTCGATGCCCGCTGCCGATCAACCTGCAGTGAAATCTCCTGGGTCAGTTCCTCACCGGTGTATTCGATGTTGCTCAATCCGGAGACCTCGCCCAACCGCTGCTTAACCTGTTGAGCAATTTCATTCAGCACCTTCAGGTCGGGTCCTTTTACCCGAATACTCAGATCATCATCACCCCGGTTGAGTCTGATACCGCGAATCCCCTGCACCCGAAGATAGACACGCACCCCGGGCAGTCGCGCCTGTTTAATCTGTTTGTTGACCCGCTTGATCCAGGCACGGCTGCTGATCCCCCGCTCCTCAAAGGGTTTCAATGTCACTTTGATGCTGGCCCGGTTGACCGCTTCATATTGAGTTCTGCCGAATACGAAGCCGCCAACCTGGGTAAACAGACTGGCTGTTTCGGGTTGGCCGCTGATGATCCCCTCGATACGGCTAACCAGCTCATCCATACCTTGCAGATTGATACCCCGGTCTGCCGTGATACTGACACTGATACGCCCTTCATCGATCTGTGGTAAAAAGAGCTGCTTCTGCGGAATCATGGTGAAAAGCACGATCAGCAGCGCCAGGATAAACAACAGCGGCATCAACCAGGGAAGACGCAGCAGTTGAGTGATCAGTCTGCTATAGAGAGACTGCAGCCCGCTGATCAGCCGGTCAATCTGTTGACGAAAAACGCCATCACCATTGACGCTAAGTTTACCGGCCAGGGCAGGCACCAGGGTCAGTGCGACCACCATGGAGGCAAGAATGGCTGCTGATATGGTGTAGATCAGCTCTCGAAACAGCAGGCCTACCAGACCCCCGATGAAAAGAAACGGCAGTACGGCAGCCAGATTGGTTGAGGTTGAGGCTACAATCGCACTATTGACTTCAGCGGCGGCCTGTTGTGATACCAGGGCTGAGGGAGTGTCATCCTTAACCTTATGCTGATGCCGGTAGATATTCTCAAGCATCACGATGGTACTGTCGACCAGCATACCGATACCCAGCGCCAAGCCTCCCAGGGTCATGATATTCAGGGTAAGATCAAGACTGGTCATGAGGATGAAAGTCACCAGAATCGAAATCGGTATGGCGCTACCGATAATCAGTGTGCGGCGTAGACTGCCAAGAAAGAGGTAGACCACCAGCATCGCCAGCAGTGCACCGGTCAATGCGGAATTGATTGCGTTGTCCAATGCTTTGCGTACAAAACGGGCCTGATCATCGACCGCATGAACTTCGATATCCTTGGGGAGTAAACCTTTTGCCCTCAACTCGTTCAGTCTATTGAGTACATGATCAACCACCTCAACCGTGTTGGCGGTAGGCTGTTTCTGAATCGAGAGCTTGATTCCCGGCAGATCGTTCAAACGAATACGCAGACGCTCGTCCTCTGCGCTATCCGCCACATCGGCAACTTCATAGAGCCGGATCAAAGCGGTTGTCTCATCCTTACCCACCTGGCGTAATGGCAATTGCAGAATCTCTTCCACAGAATTGAATCGACCCGCAGTACGCCCACTGAGCTCACCCTGCTGCATCACCAGCCGACCACTGGCTGTCTCCACATTGGCGGCTTGCAGGGCATCGCGCAGATCGAGAAGATGCATACCCAATCCTGCCAGCCTCAACTGATCGGCCTGTACGGTGATCTCACGCTCAAGTCCCCCTCCGACCTCTGCTGAAGCAACACCAGGCAGGTTGACGAACCATTTGCTGAGTTCGAAATCAACCCAGCTCCTGAGGGCGACAGAATCGCGCAGGGAAGAACTGACCACAAACTCCGCTACCGGTAGCTGGGAAGGATCTCTTTTGAAGATGATCGGCGGATCGATACCATCGGGCAGAAAGCGTTTGGCTCTATCCAAGCGTGTACTGGCATCCTGCAGCGCCTGATCGATGTCGGTACCATAACGGAAGGAGAGATCGACCGCACTTCGCCCCTCGGTGGTTCTCGACTGAATGAATACCGCCTCTTCGGTGATCGCAAGCTGCTCTTCCAGCTGGCGGGTAACCTGATCCTCCATGATATTGGCAGGAACGCCGGAGTCTACCACTCTGACGTTGATCTCCGGGTAGATAACCTTGGGCAGCAGATCGACGCCAAGTCCGCCCAACGCGAGCAGACCCAGTACCATAACGGCAAGGGTGAGCATTACCACACCGATTGGGTGGTGAATCGACCATGCCGCCAGTCCGCCGCCTATTGCCTTTCTCATTTCAACACACTCTTTTCAAGAGGGTCCATGATATGACAAATATAAGACCGGGGTACACTTTGATGGCACGGGTAGTAAGAATCAGATTCCAGTTCAAAGTTGATATATCAGTTCAAGACGATCCGCAATCAGATCGTAGCCCCTGAATCTCAACTCAGCTATTTCATGCGACTGTTCATAGATCCGATTCAGCGTCACCAGGGTCTGATGCCGTCTATCGGTCAGTAGGTCATGGCTTGAAAACGCCTCAATCAGGGCAATGTGTATACGATAGGAATCGATATAGCTGTCATCGTCTTGTTCACCATAATGCAACAGGCCACGCTCGAAAGCCTGGAATTTCTTGAGTAACCTTATATGCTGCGCTCTGTGAAAATAGAGGTCTGCAACCTGTGGAGATTTACAACTGTTGGCGATCGTGAGCAGTTCACCGGTTGAGTAACCAGGTTCTGATAGAGGGAGATCCAGACAGGCAGGATGCTCTTCAGATACCGAGTATCCTGCATAGAAGAAAAACATACCCAAAACCCAGCGCAACATTGTCCAACTCCGTTTTCCGACGTATTTGTTACAGAGACATTACAAACCTATAGCCAAAATCTGTAAACCTGCAAGTGGTTAAATTCCCACTTGACTATTCTTGGGTATTGGACAGATGGCTATAAAACTGAAAAAAAAGAATGGAGGAAAAGCTGCTGGGGTTTCAATCAGCGGAACAATACAAACATTTATGTATTGAGATTGGCTAACACGCTTCAATTACGCACAAGTGTAAGTGGCGGTCAGGGTACTACCTAATCAGGGTATATCGATTTATCCACTCTGATATATTTATAGCTTAAATGTCACTCTGTAGTGTCAATAAGCTTGATACTGATCCGACCAGAAGATTACCAGAATCAAGACCACTTAATTCTGCTGCTGGATTCTTTTGTTACGCTTAAACATTCGCTTCAGTACCGCGTTGTTTTTCTTTCAAGCTTATGAAACCTCCCAATTTTAAATCCACATTTTGTGTATGGTTCAATATCCAATTGTTTAAAAATTCCAATATCTGTTCCATCTCCTCTTTGACTTCACTGTTTACACTGTCTCTTGCTGCTACCACTTTTGCAGAGAAACTTCTGTGCTCATCAACATGCAGGGCCGCCTCTTCGGGGCATTCCTCAAAATATCCATACTCTTTCATCAGATGCTCTTCTGTCTGAAAGTGATAGATCGCATAACTCAGCAGCTCTTTGGTTACTCGTTGAAACACAATCTCACTGACCTCCTTATCAAGTTCCTGGTAGGCATCATTAACCATTTGCAGCAGATTCTGGTGCTGGGAATCGATTACATCCACACCAGTAGCCATCTCTTGACACCATCTGATTGAGCTTTTTTTAGTCATGCAGTAATTTCCTGTCTACGCCTTCACACCTGGAGTCTTGCATATCACGCCAGCTGTTGTCTTTGATTTCGCAATCCACTCTGTGAATATCGCTTCAGGGAGCGGTTGTGATATCAGATACCCCTGTATATTCGTACAACCCAGTTTACTCATATCCGATAATTGGCGAGAGTCCTCGACACCCTGTAATATTACCGCTTTTCCAGACGACTCTGCCAATGCGAGTATGCTTTTAACAAGCAAAATCTGACCATCTTTTTGGGCTATACTTTTCAGTTGATTGATATTTATCTTTATCTGATCGACTGACAATTGTGCCAGTTGAATTACCGATAATTCGCCAGCCCCTATACCACCTAAAATACAGTCAATTTCCAGCTTATTGCATGCTTTGACAAATTGATTTGCCTTGGTATATGAAGTAACAACGTCAGACTCCTGAATCTCAATATTGATACGATGCCGAATCGCCGGGTCCAAGCTTTCTGTATTTCTTTTTAAGAGCTCAAGAATCCCCGCATCAAAACACTGCTCTGGAAAAAGATTGAATGAGACCGGAAAACCGGATCCATTTGACTTCTGCTTTGACACATAACTGACAACCTGTTTCAAAACCCAATCCGTGATGGAAAGTTTGATTTCGTAACGATTCAGCAAGGGAAGAAACTCAGCAGGTTTCAGCAATCCCAGAATTGGATTGTTCCATCTCAACAGAACCTCGCAACTGGTCACGCTACCATTTACGCAATCCACCACTGGTTGATAGTAGACCTCCAGTTGGTCCTCACTGAGCGCTCTCACTACATCCCCAAGTACTTCCTGCTGTGCAAAAATTCGGCGCTCCAACTCCTTGCTATAGAATTGATATCGATTTTTTCCCAAACGTTTGGCTAGATACATAGCCTGATCTGCATGACGTATCAGGCCATCTGCATCCGTATTATCAACCGGATAGAGAGTCACACCAATACTTGCGCTAACATTGCTGACATTGATTTCACCGATAGAGTAAGCTTTTGACACCTGCTCAAGAATACGCCCCAGAATATTCTGGGTTTCATGCTGATCATTCAATCCTGCCAGTAGAATAAGGAACTCATCTCCTCCCAGGCGCGAAACGGTATCACCATATCGGACACAAAGACCCAGTCGACTTGCCGTTTGCCTGAGCAGTTTATCACCAGCCTCATGACCGTAAGTGTCATTCACCTGCTTGAAACCATCGAGATCAAGATAGCAAACCGCCATCAACTCGCTGGTTCGGTCAGCCCTGGCTGTCATCTGCTGCAGACGGTCGATTGCGAGCATTCTATTTGGTAGTTTTGTCAAGTTATCATAATGTGCAAGCTGCTCCAGCTTAGCTTCACTGTTCTTTTCGTCTGTTATATCTGTGATTACTGAAACTGCGCCGGTAATGGATGATATATTGCTATCATAGAGGGCATGTACAGAGAGACTGATCCATGCAGACTCCTGATCTCCTGACTCATGTTCTATTTGACATTTATCGACCGACTCTCCATCCACCAACAAACCTTGCAGATGTTCATCAATATAGAAAGCAAATGGGTAAGCGCTATCTAATTCTTTCAGTGTCTTACCGATATATTCGGTAATCGCTGTTTGCTCTTTTTGACTGACAATCAAATTAAGAAATTCAGGATTTGCATAGCGCAATCGACCCTGATTATCCCAAAGAGCCACGGCCTCGGAAACGGTATCCAGAATCGTATTGAGTTGAATTTTACTCTCTTCGATCTTTTCCTTGATAATTTTACTTTCAGCCAACTCCCAGGTCAGTTCGGCGATCTGCTCGACTTTTTGCAGTTCAGTCTCACCATACTGGCCATGATTTCGATTACCAACACCCATTACCGCTACTACGCGATCATTACTCAAAACCGGAACACACAACTCCGATTTCATTTCAATAGTGCCATAGGTTGTTCTTTTTAATCTATCAATGGAGGCATTTTCATTTTGAATTATTGGCTTCTTCAGTCTACAGACTACTGACCAAGTCTCACCATCTTTCCTATCCACCGCTGGTTCATTGGCAATCACACTGACCACGTTATCCTGATCTGACGCCAATACCTGCATAGTCACCGATTTCCGGTCTGGATCAATGAAGTAGTAAAAGCCCAACTCGCTATCTGTTGTTGCACAAGCCTCTCCAATTGCAAATTTGAGAAGCTCCTTTGTGGTATGGTTTTGAGCAAAATCGTGCAAGTTCACTCTAGCGCTCATCAATTCCTCATTGAACTTCCTCTCTGTAATGTCAATAAAGGAGACCACCACCCCTTTTCTATCGGAATTCTCGATGAGTGGATATGACCAATACTCTACAGGAAAACTGCTGCCGTCCTTTCTCCAGAACACTTCATCTTCCACATGCACCTGCTGTCCGGATGTTGTGGATTGATACATTGGACAGGATTCTCTTTCATACACACCTCCATTATGACGTGTGTGATGCATGACATCATGCATCACCCTACCCTTCAACTCCTCTTCTTTCGCGTAACCCAGCTGTTCGAGACATGCCTTATTGACACTGATACAGATACCATTTTCATCCAGCACATAAATAGACTCTGCTGTTGAGTTCATGATCAGCTTCAAATACTCTTCGCTTGCTTTTAATGCGCTCTCTATCTGTTTTTTATCACTCACTTCGGTAATAAAACCTTCGATCAACCCCCGCCCCTCTTCATCCTCAATCAGAGAACCTCTTTCCCAAACCCAATGAACCCCATTGTTTTTATCCAATAATCTGTACTCAATCTCAAATCGGTCATGCTCACTGATTGCATTAAACACATGACTTTTGACAAACTCTTTGTCATCCTGATGTATCAAGTCAGAATACTTCACCAGATTGTTATTCTTGATATCATTCGCCTCATAACCCGTGATATCCTCAATTCCTTCACTGATAAACTGCATCGTCCAGTAATCGTCATTTTTACATCGATAAGCAGCACCAGGCAGATTATCCAAAAGCGTACTAAGTATGCGCCTGGAACTCCTCAAGTCAGCCACAATCGTTTGTCTTCTGATTGCACCGGTCATAAGATCTGCAACCGTATGAATCATGGGTAGATCATCCTTTAACCAGGCATACTCAACGATCGATTGATCTAACCCAAGAAAACCGAGCAAACGATTATTGATTCTTATCGGCACCCCTTTCAGGGTTAAAATACCAAGTTCATTCAATTCCCGCTTGCAATCACCCATTTCCCCCACGAGTTCATCAATCGAGCCAATAAAATCGATATCTCCATTTTGAAAAAAATCAACCAGGCAAGGAAATATTATATTTACTCTCTGATCAAACAGATTCTGAAGTGGTTGCTTTCCCTCTACGCACCACTCGTTTGTTAGCATTGCCTGGCTATCATCGCCCATAACTCTGATCAAGTAGGCTCTCGAACTACCTGTCAACTGCCCAAGTTGGGCCAAAAGACTATCAAAACTCTCCTGCATCTCAACCACACCCGCACCAACCAGGCGTGATGAATGCTCAGCAACCATTCGCTCATATTCCAAACGGTAACTGAGCTCAAGCTCATTCTCCTTTCTTTTCGTTATATCTTCAGCAATACCTGCAATCCGATAACATTCACCCTGTTCGTTTTTGATCGCAAAAGCTTTTGCCTCAATCCAGCTCATCGTGCCATCAGGACGATACACACGATATTCTGGAAAGGTCAGCTCAACCCAATCCTCTGAGCGTTCTTCACTGAGAAATGCTTCCACACACTTTAAATCACTTTCCGGCAACGCCTCCAGCCAGATCATCGCGTCATCATAGAGCGACTCTCTGCTTCTCCCCCAAATCTGCTCGTAACCTGGACTGATATAAAAGACTTTTTGCCAGTCCGGCGAACCCAACCAAAAGACCTCTTTGATTGAATGTGTCAGTTGATTAAATTTCTCTTCACTCTCTCTTAATCTACTACGCTCTTTTCTTAATGCATTGATATCGCGTACCAATGACAAAATGCCAGAGGTGTTTTGCTGATCATCCCTCAATCTGCTCGTATTTACCTGTGTCCATACCTCATCACCATTTCTGTTTACAAACTTAACCTCATAAGACCCACTCTCTTCCAGCCCACCTCTTAACAGATTGTCTGCTGCCTCAATACTTGATCGCTCAGCTATATATTCATGTATTGACTGCCCGATAATTTCATTCAGGCCATAGCCAAGCATATTCGCCAGTCTGTTATTGGCAAACAAAATTCTGCCATCCATATCGAGTTGAAATATTCCATCATGACTGCTTTCAACTATTTTTCTGTAACTCTCTTCACTTTTTACTATCTCGACTGTTAACTGCCTGTAGCGTCTGAACAAAGCCATAAATACAGAACCAACGACCAACAGCAATATCAAGCCAGCAACAGTAAAATAGAAGTAGCTCTTATATTGATAAGATTCATCTTCAGGCAAGTTTACCCAGTGCGTTTCTCTTGGAAACTCCTTTTCATCCAAGCCATAGCTAAGTACCAAACGATAGTCAAAATAGGGTACATTAGGACTGGTTTTATTGACCTTTAAACTTTCTATGGAAATGCCCTCTAGAACCTGTTTTGCCAATCTTGCTGCCTGCCTCCCTTGCTCATAGTGATCAATCATGATTCCACCAAAAATCCCACTCTTCAGTCCATGCTGCCAGAAGTGAAAAATTGGTACATCTGTCGCTTCCACTATCAGCTTAAGGCTCTCATCAAAAGACTTGCTTATATTGTCTTTATCCCGATAGGCCGATATTAAAAAAACAAGATCTTCCGAATTAATATTTTTGATCCGCTCTTCCAGTTCAGTCCATGTTATATCCAGAAGAGACAGAGTTTCTATCTCCAAGTCATCGTATGACTGTATTACATCCACAAATCGTTCGTAATCATGCTGACCACTGGTTGTACCATCTACAATCACATATCTCTTATTCGCGTTTGGAAAGAGCGATTTGGCTAATTTCAGATTCTCTTTGAATGAGGGTTTTTCAATGACTCCGGTATAACCTTTTTGCTGTTCCAGTAGAAGCGCTAATTCCAAACTGTTAATCCCGAGAAAAACTATCGGAATTCCTTCAAACAGGCTCTCTCCATATCCGGATACCATTTCCAATGCATGGTCGTCTGATACAATTACCAGGTCGTACGATTGCCTGTAATTCAGCTTGTAACTCAGTTGCTGCAGAAAATTGATCTGGCTCTGCGCATCATACAAGCGCTTCGAATCCATGAATTCAATGTCAACCTTTGGTCCATCAAAGGTAAAAACAGATCGGATACCATTTAAAATTCTTGGCGTTGTTGGAAAACCGGGATGATAGGAATAGATCAGCAACACTCTCTTTTCAGAGAATGGTGTATCTGCCACTGACACACAACCAAATAAGAACAGTGCGCCAAACAACAGACATTTCACAAAGCGCCCATAACTCATGCTGCAAGCACCCATTTGCTGAGGGATAGGTAATTAATCTGGATCCTTGCTTTTGTTGACCTTAAAGATGTGGCGTATCAGGTCAATTTATCGTTATTAGATAATCTCCTGGTAGAATAATAGGACAGGATGTGGTTTTTTTTAAGATTTAGATGCATTCAAATCCTAATTCATAATCTAAACAGCTTGCTTATCATTCTGACCGCAAAAGGTAAATCGCAAACATACCTTGATCATCCACCCAATACCGAAGCGATTTGAAACCGTTCATAGCGGCCATAGAGATAAACTCTTGCGGGGAGTATTTATAGGAATTCTCAGTATGCAGATATTCGCCCTCCTCGAACTCAAACTCATGACGATCCAACCTTAAGGTATGCTTAAGCTTACTGATCAAATGCATCTCGACCCGACCCGCCTGAGTATTGTAAAAGGCTTTATGTGCGAAGTTATCCGGGTTCAGATCCGCCTTGAGTTCGTTCTGCACCCGATACAACAGATTCAGATTAAATTCAGCTGTTAAACCGGCCGCATCGTTGTAGGCAGCATTCAACAGGCCATGATGTTTCTTCGTATCTATGCCAATCAGCAGCATTCCACCTCTACCCACAGTGGCGTGTACCAACCTCAGGAATTCACTCGCTTCCTGTTTATTGAAATTCCCCAGGCTGGATCCGGGAAAAAACAGCAACCTGGGACCAATGGGTACATCCTCAGGTACCGGCAAGGAGTGGGTATAATCGACACAGGCGGCTCGGATGGAGAGCCATGGATACTCCTCGCCCAGTGCCGTGGCACTCGATTTCAGATATTCAAAGGAGATATCCATTGGCACAAAGGCGCTCGGTTGCAAGGCATCCAGTAACAATCTGACTTTGCTGGCGCTGCCTGCTCCAGGCTCGATCAAAACCCTACCGCGACCGGCCAGATCAGCTATTTCTGCAGCATTTTGCTCAAGCATCCGCCGCTCCACAGTCGGCAGATAATATTCCGGTTGTTGGCAGATTTGGTCAAATAGCTCAGAGCCACGTTTATCATAGAAAAACTTGGGCGGAATCGATTTCTGTTGCTGCGACAGTCCTTGCACTACCGCATCATACAAACTTAAAGTTTCAGGTTTGTGATCATGAAAGGTTACATTCTCCATCACACATCCTCCGCCAGACGCACGCCTGTAAAAGCCCATCGCTCATCCGGATAAAAAAAGTTTCTATAACTCGCCCGGGTATGCCCCGCTGGTGTGATACAACTGCCTCCCTTGAGCACAATCTGATTGGACATGAATTTACCGTTGTACTCTCCCATACTTCCCTCTAAGGGTTTGAATCCCGGATATGGGGTATAGGGAGAGGCTGTCCATGCCCACAGATCACCAAACCACTGCCCAGTATCTCCGGCCGGAGCAGGATGGAACCGATCCCTGTCGGCAAAATGTCCTTCAACTGAGAGTTCAGCCAACATGGACTCCAGTTCCGCTTCCACCGGCAGCCGTTTTCCGGCCCATCTGGCATAGGCATCCGCTTCAAAGTAGTTCAAATGGCAGACAGGTTCATCCCGGGCTAGTGGCTTGACCCCTCCCAGGGTGAACTCCATCCACTCTCCCTCCTGTTGCCAATAAAGCGGGGCTCGCCAGCCCTCACCCTGGATCTGCGCCCAACCGTCGGCAAGCCACAGCGCCGGCTGCCGATAACCACCATCCTCGATGAAATCGAGATATTCCCCATTGGTCACGAAGCGGTCTGCCAGCCGATGATCGCGCAACAACACCTTGTGACGGGGAGTTTCGTTGTCATAGGCAAATCCCGGCTCAGCATGACCGATCTCATGAATCCCGCCGGTTCGTTCCACCCAGGCCGCACTACGCCCGGAGTTGGCAGTTTCCGACAAATCCTCCCGATAAACCGGCTTGAGAGGGTTCACAAAGAAATTGTGCTTGATATCCATCAGCAACAACTCCTGATGCTGTTGTTCATGGTTCAAGCCGAGTATCACCCTGAAAGCAAGCTCATCCCATCGGCAGGCACTGATGTCACTCATCAGTCTCTCCATCGCACGATCCACCGTTTGGCGATAGCGATAGACCTGATCGACAGTCGGTCTCGACAGAAGCCCCCTGTCTGACCTTGGATGCATCTCTCCGTGGGTATAGTAGTAGCTGTTGAAGAGATAGTCGTAACGCCCGTCGAAGCAGTCGTAATCCTCATCAAAAACAGTCAGCACAAAGGCTTCGAAGAACCAGGTAACATGGGCAATGTGCCACTTCGCCGGACTGGTCTGTACGATCGACTGAATCTGGTAATCATCCACTGAGAGGGGTGCGCAGAGCGTTTCCGTATCGTTACGAACACGTCGGAACTCCTCAATCAGCAACACCCGGCCGGTCTGCGGTGCAATAGCTCTATCCATTTGAATGTCATTCATATTTTTCTTTTTTTAGTGATCAGCTGTATTGCTGCTGGCTGAACCCGAAGAGCGTTCATCGACCCGTTGCAGGAGTGTCTGAGCAAGACGGGTCAAGCTCTGTTAAAGCTATTTTGGCAGAATCAGAAATTATGACAGGCCGACAAACCACAGAGTCTTTGCGGGTATCGAGTTCTGTTTTGAGGAAATAGTCTGCATCGATCCAGGGTTCAGGTCTGCGCCTGCTCAATCACTGAAATGTGAATGCTTTAGATAGGAGTATGAACTTCCTCAGTGAATAACCTGTGACAACAACAGCAGCCAAAAATTCTCAGCCAATAACCAGGCATTCTTCCAAATGTCGGCTACTCCCCATTTCAACCAGGGATCCCGCCATCCCGGTTGCTCGCCGCAGTTGCTTCTGGCAATGTGATATTAATTCCCATGCGACCAGATCAATGAAAGCAAAACCGGATTTTATCTCGGCCTGGATGCGCAACCCGCGCCAAGTCGGCGCACTGTTCCCCAGCAGCGACTGCCTGGCCCAGGCCATGGCCGCACAGGTCAACAGTTTGAATGGACTCACCATTGAGCTTGGCGCCGGCACCGGTGCGGTCACCTCCGCACTGCTCGACCGGGGTATCAATCCAAAACGCCTGCTGGTGGTAGAGAAAGATCAGATACTGGCGGATAGACTGACCAGCCAATTCCCCAGCCTCTCGATCCTCGCCGGTGACGCCTCCCGACTGCAACAGCTGCTGAAACAGAACGAACTGGGACTGGCCGAAAATGTGGTATCCAGCCTGCCCCTGTTGAACATGCGCATCCACACCCGGATCCGTGTACTCACTGCCATCTTCAACAGCCTCTCTCATGATGGAAAACTGATTCAGTACACCTACTCCCCTGCAGCTCCAATCCCTAAACAACTTGCCCGGTCAATGGGGGTACACGGCTTTCGTATTGATCGCATCCTGTGGAATTTCCCCCCGGCCCATGTCTGGGTCTACCGCAGGTTCCGCACGCTTCTCAACGATGCTTGAGCGACTGCCCGGGCTTTTCTATCATGGGTCCGGCATCTGATTGGGGAGATCAGGGCCTAGGGTCTGTTAGCCCTAAGAAGATCAATTAACGGAGTAACTCGATGGTGAGTGACGAATTGCGTCAAGTGTTCTATACCAACCTTGCCTCGATTCCGGCTGGCCGTTACTGCAGTTATGGGGATATGGCCTCACTCTGCGGTGTCCATGTACGCCAGGTTCTTGCCTGGTTGAGAACTCTGCCTGCAGACAGCGATCTGCCCTGGTATCGATTGATTACAGGTCAACGGAAAATCGCAGATTATCCCGGCAATCAAAGACAGTATCGATTACTCTCGGATGAGGGTCTGATTCCTGATGCCAAAGGCAAATATTCAACCGCCTGTCGATGGCCGGATCAATCTGATTGATACCTCCAGCTTAACGACGTGATTGGTTACCGGAGAGTGATTCGAACCCGGCTTCCGATAACTGCTCTGGAAAATCCACATCCAGCAGGATTCCGGGATCATCCACTGGCAGCAATTCCAGCTCATTGGGGTAATCGTTGAGCAGCTGTCTGGCCCCACGATCTCCGCTCAATTCAACCAGCCGCTCTCCCCAACGGGTCGCAAAACCAACCGGATGTCCCCGCTCACCCCTATACGCCGGGGCAACCATGGAAGCCCCCTGTGCCAACCGCTCAGCCACTTTTGCAATGGTTTGCGGTTTTATCCAGGGCATATCGCCCAGCGCAACCAGCCAGCCTCCTGAATCGAGCGAAGCAGCCACTGCCACCGCCAGACTCTCACCCATGCCAGACTCCGGCTGCTGATTCTCCACCACCCGATAACCCAACTCAGACAGGGCTGCCGACAACTCGACATCATCCGCTCGAACAACCGCTACTCCGCGGGATACAGCAGTCAACAGATGCCGTGCGGCCATCACCCCCATCGGCTCTCCGCCTGCCATGGGTTGCAACAACTTATTGGCACCGAAACGGCGGCTGCTGCCGGCTGCCAGTAGAACGCCTATCGGAGGTGACATGCTTAAACTCCAGCCTTGCTGCCCGCACCAACGCGATTGCGCACAGCGGTGATCTGCGCCATGATCGAGAGGGCGATCTCAGCAGGACGCTTGCTACCGATTGCCAGGCCAGCCGGGGCGTGAATACGGGCAATCTGGTCGGTAGTGTGACCGATCTCTGTCAGCCGCGCTCGGCGTTTTTCTGCGCTACGCCTGGAACCCAGTGCGCCGATATAGAACAGCGCCCGCTCCAGTGCGGCAGTCAGTCCCAGGTCATCCTGCCGGGGATCGTGGGCCAGAGTGACTACGGCGGTCCGGGCGACATCCTTCAATCTGCGCACTTCGTCATCCGGCATCCGCTTTGAATAGTGAACACCCACTAGCGGATTTTCTTCAATGAACTCGGAGCGCGGATCGCAAATTATCACCCGGTAATCGAGACTGATCGCCATTCGGGCTAGATGACGGGCGATCTGACCATTGCCGATCAACAACAGCTGCCAGGCCGGACCGAACACCTTGGTTACCGATTCATGGGTCACGTCAAACTCGACACCGGCGCCGCCGGCCTGCAGAGTGACCTCGCCGCTTTCCAGTACCACCCGACGAGCGGTAAGCTGGCCATCCTGCAAAAAATCCAGCAGAGGTTGCAGGGCGTCGGCCGAGTTGAGTAATTCGATCATCAGCTCAAGGCGACCACCGCAGGGCAGACCCAGTCGCTCCGCCTGAGCTTTTTCAACCCCGAAATCGACCAGTGACGGGGACGCTCCCCCCAGCTCTCCGTTGCGGTGACTCGCTACCAGGGTCTCCTCCACACAACCGCCGGAAACCGAGCCGACGGTGTGCCCGGACGCATGGATCGCCAGCAGAGAGCCTGGCGGTCTTGGTGATGAACCCCAGGTTTTCAACACCGTGACCAGCGCGACCCTTACCCCATCAGCCAACCAGGCGGCGGCTGTGCGAATCACCTCCAGGTCGTCGGAGACCAGACCGGATGTGTCAGGGTATCCCATCAGCCCAGCCTTAGCGGCAGCTGACGCAATCGCTTGCCGGTTGCCGCAAAGACCGCATTCGCCACCGCCGGGGCAATCACCGGTGTTGCCGGCTCACCGACGCCTGTGGGGGCTTCAGCCGAGGCGACAATATGCACTTCAACTTCCGGCATCTGATCGATTCGCAATATCCGATAGTCGGTGAAATTGGACTGTTCGACCCGACCCTGCCTGAAGGTCAGCTCACTCAACAGGGTCGCAGAAAGACCGAATCCCATGCCCCCCTCCATCTGCGCCACAACCACATCCGGGTTGACCGCCACACCGCAATCCACTGCGATCACCACCCGATCCACACTGATCACATTACGGCGTACCGAAACCTCGACCACCTGGGCCACGTAGGAGTTGAACGACTCATGTACGGCGATCCCCTGCCCCCGATTACGCCCCATGGGTTCACCCCAACCGGCCTTCTCCGCAGCCAGATTCAGCACACCAAGATGTCGCGCATGGTTACGCAGCAGTTTACGCCGATAGGCCAGCGGATCCTGCCCCGCCTTGACCGCCAACTCATCGATGAAACACTCCACCGCGAAGGCCGTGTGGGTGGAACCGACAGCGCGCCACCAGAGTACCGGCACAGGCAGTTCGGGCGAGTGCAGATCGACCTGGATATGCTTGATCTCATAGGGCAGATTCGCCGCCCCCTCCACCGAAGTCATATCGACACCGTCCTTAACCATGACCGACTCGAATGGCGTACCCTTGAGGATCGACTGACCCACGATACGCTGATCCCAGACATGGGGCTCACCCTGATCATTCAGGGCAGCGCGCATTCGGTGCAGATAGAGCGGTCGGTAGTAACCCGCATGCGTATCATCCTCCCGGGTCCAGACCATTTTCAGCGGGGTGCCCGGTTTCAGTGCTTTTGCGATATGCACCGTCTCCAGCAGATAGTCCGCGGCCGGATTGGCCCGACGACCGAAAGAGCCTCCCGCATAGAGCATGTTGATATGCACCTGGTGCGGCTCGAGGCCCAACAGACCGGCAATCTGATACTGATCACTGGTCTGCATCTGCTCCCCATTCCACACCTCGCATCCCGCTTCGTCGATGCGCACCACGCAATTCATAGGCTCCATCGCGGAGTGGGAGAGAAAAGGTACGCTGTAGTCCGCCTCGATGGCGTCATCAGTCGACGCCAAGGCAGCGGCACCATCCCCCTCGGTTCGGGCTACCAGTCCCGGTTTCTCCGCAAGCTGCCGGTAGTCGTCCAGAATCTGCGCAGAACTCTTGCTAAAAGCCTTCGACTCATCCCAGCTTACGGAGAGCGCATCTCTGCCCAGTTTTGCCTGCCAGAAATCATCAGCAACCACCGCCACACCGGATGGAATCTGGATTACCTCTCTCACCCCCTTCACGGCCAACGCGCTCTTGCTGTCGACTTTCGACACTGTGGCACCGAGCCGGGGGGGATGTAACACCACCGCAGTCAGCATGCCGGGCAGTTTCACATCCTGGGTGAAGATGGCCTGGCCATTGATCTTCTCCGGACTGTCCTTACGCGGAACACGCTGACCGATCAAACTGAACGATTTTGGATCTTTAAGCGTCACCGACTCGGGTACTGGCTGCTCAGCCGCCCGCTCCGCCAACTCACCAAAGCCGGTTTGTCGACCACTCGGTGCATGGCTGATCACCCCGGACTTGACCTTGATCTCACCCGCCTCTACCTGCCACTCTTTGGCGGCGGCCTGAACCAGCATCTGCCTGGCGGCCGCCCCGGCCTTTCTCATCTGTTTCCAGGAGTTGGCTATGGCCGTACTGCCACCGGTGCCCTGAGCCTTACCCCAGAAGAGGTTGTTATAGCGTCCAGCATCCGCAGGCGCGCCTTCCACTCTGACCTTCTCCCAATCTGCATCCAGCTCTTCCGCTACCAGGGTTGCCATCCCGGTATAGGTACCCTGCCCCATCTCAAGATGCTTGGAGATGACGGTGACGATGCCATCCCCATCGATACGCAGAAAGGCGTTGGGTGAGAAATCCCCCGCGGTCTCAGGTGCCTGCCCGGCGATTCCCGGCCCGGCTTCCCGCTGTTCGGCCGCCACCGTGGGGATAATGCCCAGAGTCAAACCGGCCAGCGACACCGCACTCCCGGCGACAAAACGACGACGACTGAGATTGACGATTTGATCGGTTTTCATGACTGCACCCCGTTCAGCTTATCCGCAGCCACTTTGATTGCCTGACGAATCCGCGCGTAGGTTGCACAGCGACACAGGTTACCCTGCATGGCCTGATCGATATCGGCATCAGTCGGTTTACGGATTCTCTGCAGCAGCGAGGCAGCAGACATGATCTGTCCCGACTGACAATAACCGCACTGCACCACCTCCAGCTCTCTCCATGCCGCCTGTACCGCCTGACCGGCCGGGCTGGAGAGCCCTTCGATGGTGGTCACCTGCTTGCCCACCGCATCGGATACCGGGGTGATACAGGCACGAACCGGTGCACCATCGAGATAGACCGTACAGCTGCCGCACTGGGCAATGCCGCAACTGTATTTGGTGCCTGTCAGGCCGACATGATCCCGGATCGCCCAGAGCAGTGGGGTTTGAGGGTCAAGATCGAGCGCGTGACGCTTTCCGTTAATCGACAGATTCAACACATCAACCTCCTCGTGGTAGTGCCAGCTGTTGACAGCAATCGGGACTGGCACTCTAGCGATGTTCAATATTTTTTATGAGAACCCTGACAAATCCGTTATAGCAGCATCAGCCACAATACTGATAAAGAGAATTAATCAAAGATTCTTAATTTCAAAGATACAGGGTAACGCAGTTTTGAAAGCCATAATCCTTTCAAGTTCCCAGGCCACATAAATACCGTCCTGTTCCGCAAATGATAGCCGATCCAGCACCAATTTGAGGCACCGATAGCGCTTTTAGAAGGTATAACAAACACACATTTCTTAACGTAATCGAATTGCTACGGCGGGTTAAACATAGGATGACGGTTCCAAGACAGAAGAGACATTGAGAAACAGAACCTTCGAAACCGGTCGATCTGACAGATTCGCACTACCGGCCAGCCAACTGATCCGCTTCCAGCTGATCTTTACTTTTATTGGTCTGCCATCGGGTTGGACCACTATCTACCAACTCCCAATCGCTCAACACGGCAGAACCATCAACAGCATAATTAATGCGAGGTACGGAGTGGGGTTTGGCTCGGGGTCTTCTGCAAAGCCACTCGCATAGCTCATTCCGGCACTGGGGCAACATGGCCGGATTCAGACACTTTGCGGTTGCTTATCCTAAAGCGAGAGTTGCGGTTATTGTCATGTGGAATAATGAAATGGCGTTTAAAGTTATCGATGAGATCATGGCATTGGCGATCGGCGGCAGTTATCCCACTTATGACTGGTTCTGAAACGACCCATCAGCAACAACCTTTAACGATCCAATCCCACTCATCTCATTAAGCAAAGCCCTTATCTGGCAGCACCATTCCATACCGATCACTACCCCAGTTGTTCTGAATGTGAACAAATCATCTGCCTGATTGGTAATTTTCCACAGCCTATTCCGCTCCGTTTTCTGTAGCTTAACACCCAGTTCGATCAGGGATCGTTCTTCAAGGGAGCGTCCAGGCAGTTAACGGATCATCCAGTTCTTTCTTACACGATATAATTAAAGGATCAAACACATGGATATTGTAAAAAAATCCAATAAAGCGGTAACGATCGCATTATGCTGTTCAGCCATTGGCCTGCAGGGACATGCATTCGCCAAGGATCTACCGGTCTATCACGCAATCGATAATGGCCTGTCGGAAAATCAAGCCTATCAACTGTCGAAGTTACTTGATACCAACCCGGATGGCATCGATTTCGAAACGGTACAACGAACCGGCGAACTCAGCTACATCGATTTAAAAAACCACCAGTATATTCCAACCCGGATTGCCGGTCGGGGTGAGGCGGACGAAGAGAAGCGAACAACTACCATTGAGCAGATCGACTTTGATGCCCTGTCGATGATCCAGCCGATTGACGAGGATGTGGTTTTGCATCAGTTGGAAGGTTCGCTGGATGAGATCGGTCTCCTGCCACAGGTCTATAAACCGATACTGCGTCACACCCAGTTCGAGGCGGTGGACATCGATGGCAATACCCTGGCCGATCAGATGATCGATACCAAGGTGGACCTGCAACTCTACGCCGGCGACATTCCACTGATCGGACCCGGTGCCAAAATCTCCACCAGCGTAGGCAGTGAAGGCACCACCACCCGGCTCCATTTTGCCAACCGTTCACTGGAACAGGGTGAATCGGTGCCCGTCATCGACCATACGGCAGCCAAATTGCAATGTCAGGAGAAGATACTGAGTGGCGAACAGAGTAAGGCCTTCGAAAAGCTCAACATCACCACCCAACTTGTCTACTATGCACCCAGCCTGGAAATGACTTCGGTGAAGACCATCCAGCCACACTATGATTGCGGCGGAACGGCCGTCGTGGATGGTGAGATCGTCAATCTTCTGCATCAACTGATCCCCGCAGTTGACAGTAGTGAATATGTTCCGGAAGTGAGCCTCGACAGCTGGTTCGACGGCAAGACCGTCAATGCAAAAGTCGATATCAATGGTGGTATGCCACCCTACCAGATCGACTGGAGCGCCACTCACGCAAAACTTCAGGATCGCATCGGTTCAACAGTCTCTTTCTATCCCCAGCAGCGTGATGGGACCAGCGAACAGAGCGTCAGTGTCACTGTGACCGATGCGAATGGCATTCAGCGTGTGGTCACTGCCAACCTGCCTGCCAATCTGATCTCGCGACATGATGAGTCTGCAATCAGTCGTTTCTTCACCAATGCGGTTACCGCCATGCTCGAGACATTGATCCCTGCGGTGGAGGCGATTGGCGGCATTACCGATTACGGCACTGAGAATGCAGTGACCAATGAGTTTGGCGATCTAGAACAGGGCTTTATCGATCGCATGCAGAGTGCCGGTGTCACCGAGCGCTTCAGCTGGTCCGGAACCCTGGCCTGGGAGCAGGACTTCAAAGCCAGTCAGGACAGCAACTGGATCGACAATACCGATATGACTTTCTATGTCGGCCACGGCTATGGAGGTGGATTCACCTTCGAAGACAACAGCCATGACGACGGCACCCTGGATCATGACGACGCCACCGATGATTGGGGTGACAAGGATCTTGAGTGGCTGGCGCTGCTCTCCTGTCAGGTACTCAAGGATGACTGGAGCGGCATGTCCCGCTTCGACCGCTGGAAGCAGGAGTTCGACGGTCTCCATCTGCTGCTCGGCTTCCATACCAATGCCTATGCCTGGAACAGCTTCTCCGGTGAGTTTGCGGACAACATGCTGAAAAGCAGCCCGATGACCGTGAAAACCGCCTGGTTCGAGGCCACCGACACCAACCAGCCATCCGGCGTGGTCCCGGTTGTCATGGGCGTGTTGGGCAACAATGGCATGTCGAACATGAACGACTATTTCTGGGGCAAGGGATCTGTCGGACCGGATATCCGGGATGGGGACATCATCGGCTACTGGAGTATCAAAATCCTCTAAGACAATTTAGGGTCATTTGATAAAGCGAACCCGATTCATTCAGCTGAATCGGGTTTTTTCTTGTGCTTTGAATAAGGCCATGTAACGAAACCGTTACGATCACTCACTACCATTTGCGTTCATTCGCGTTCATTTGCGGACTGAAAACAGTCACAAACAGGTTTCCGCACCCGGTTCCTGGTATAAACTCCCAGCATGAGTGAACGCCTGATCATGCATATCGACCTGGATGCCTTCTTTGCCTCGATTGAGCAACGGGACCATCCGGAATACCAGGGCCGCCCCCTGGTGGTGGGTGCAAAACCCGGCCGACGGGGGGTTGTGGCAACCTGCTCCTACGAAGCCAGACGGTACGGCGTACGTTCGGCCATGCCGATCAGCGAGGCGGCCAAGCGCCTGCCGCCAGAAGCAGTCTACCTGCGTCCCGATATCAACCGCTATGGTGAGGTTTCGCAACAGATCATGACGGCCCTGCAGAGCCTCTCACCAGTGGTGGAGAAGGTCTCTGTGGATGAGGCCTTTCTTGATATCACCGGCATGGAACGCTTGATCGGCAGCCCCGCATCGATCGGTAAGCAGGCAAAACAGCTGATCCACGATCAGGTGGGCTTGACCGCTTCGGTGGGAATCGGGCCAAACCGCCTGATCGCTAAACTCGCTTCCGACTACCAGAAGCCGGATGGTCTGACGGTGGTTTCTGCCGATCAGGTCGAGGCGTTCCTCAACCCCCTGCCACTGACGGTACTGCGGGGTCTCGGCAGCAAAAGCGCCCCCATCCTGCAACGTCTGGGGCTGCGCACGGTTGCCGATGTCCGTCGACTCTCACTGCTGGAACTGCGCCGCCACTTAGGCAATCTTGCAGGCACCAATATCTATCAACAGGCCCAGGGCATCGCCTCAAACAGGGTCGATGATCAGTCGACACGCAAGTCGATCTCCAAGGAGACGACCTTTGATCGGGACATCACCGACCCGGCGATCCTGCGGGAGAGTCTCCACTGGTCGGCTCAGGAGGTGGGATATGTGGCCCGTCAGGAGCAACGCAAGGGTAGCCTGGTGACCCTGAAAATCCGTTTTCACGGATTCGATACCCATACCCGCAGCCGCAGCCTGACCACCCCTACGTCAGCGGATCAGGAGATTTTCAATATCGCCTGGGAACTCTACCGGAATGAATCCTGGGATGATCAGCCGGTACGCCTGATTGGTCTTGGCATCAGTGGCTGGGATGGTGCCGTCGATGAACTGGAGAGACAGCCGGATCTGTTTGGTGATCCGGCGCCGGCTAGCGATGAGAGGCAGGACCGGCTCTATCAAACCCTGGATGAGGTGAGTGGTAAATTCGGTAGACACGCGATTCGCCTCGGCAGTAAGCGAATCGATTCCAAATCCGGTTCAGGATCAGAGTAAAGAGTCAGCAAGTAGACTATTTGGTAAGCGGATTCAGCATAAAATCGAGTTGCGTCGACAGCTTACCGGTGAACCAGCCACGCCACTTGAAGAGACCCTCCATGGATTGTTCTTCAACCTCTCCTGCAGGTAACGGCGACTGCCCGTTAAACGCCAGACGCTCCGCCGGATAACGCACCTCCAGGCTCAGCTGCATGGGATAGTAGCCATCCAGAAAGCGGCGCATATAGGGACCGTTGCGCAGCTGGTAGAGCCCCTCTCCCAGGTTGTGCAGCGCCCTGCTTTGTGCACTCAGACAGATCTCCGCGGAGCGGTTTATATCACTCAGATCCAGTTTGTGACCGACCACCTCGGCACGGCCGATGTTGCTCATTGAGACGATCCTGATATTGCGGATACGTTGAGGGTGATAGACGATCTCCAGGCGCGGCACCGGATCGAGATGGTGGTGACATTGAGAGAGCTCAACCCAGCCATCCTGCAGACTTGACCGGGTGATGGTAATCTGATTCTGATGATGGTGAACCGGCTTCTCAGGTGGCTGAGAGAGGAACTCGAGTACCCCTTCATTGACCTCGATCTCCGGCTCCTGCCAGAAAGCCTCCTCCTCTTCGAGAGTTATACCATGGACACTGAACACCATCACCAATGCCCACAAGCCAGCCATGAATTGGCCAATCGCTCTGAATAAACCGTTGCCGTGCATGCCAGTTCTCCCATAGGTCAGGCTTGGGTAATCGCCGATGATCTCATCCTATATGATCCACCTGTCGAGTAGAGCGTTTACTCGCAAATACCATGTTTCTTGCCGACAATTGCGAGATGCCCCTCGGTCTGCAGTAACTATAATTCAAATAATTCAGAGTCTGTTAACACCAACAGAGAGGTATCCGGCATGGCATACCAGAAATCCAAAGCTGATCCACCGCCGCCTGATGAATTGGCGGAAAGGATTCTCGATTTCGCCGTTCGAATGGCCGAGCAGAGCTCCTGGGAGGCGATTCGACTCTACCAGGTCGCGCAAGAGATGGAGATCGACCTACAGACTGTACAGCGCTACTACCGACAGAAAGATGACCTTGTTGAAGCCTGGTACGACCGGGCCGACCGGGCCATGCTGGCCGATGCAGCAGAGCAGGATTATCAATGGCTCACCCCCAGAGAGCGTATCCATCGATCGATCTTCTGCTGGCTCACCTCGATGCAGACTCATCGAAAAGTGAGCCGGGAGATGCTTGGCTACAAGTTTGAACTGGGCCATCTCCACCTGCAGGTGCTCAGTCTGTTGAGAATCAGCCGCACCGTCCAATGGTTTCTTGAGGCCGCCCATCGCGACTCGATAGATCTGAAGCGGATCGGTGAAGAGGTGGTGACGACCGGTATCTATCTCAGCACATTCGCACACTGGCTGTTTGACGACTCCAGCAGCGCGGAGAAGACAGCGAAGCTGCTCGACCGGCTGCTGCGTCGGGCGGAATCATTCAATCTGCTGACAGCAGCCGCAGAAACCCACGGCCACACGACCCAGAGAGCGGATCCGTCACAGCAGAGCCATGAGAACGGCAGCGTCGTTCACTAAGCCGGAATAGCCGCCAAAGATGGATACCATCACCCACGCCCTGTTCGGCGCGGTCTGCAGTGCCGCACTGCAGCGCACCCCGCCGACCAGCTCCAGCGAACTCCCCCGACGCATGGCCATCACCGGCATGGCGGCCGCCTTTCCCGATATCGACTATCTGGGATTCTGGATAGATCCCCTACTGTTTCTCGCCGACTGGCATCGCAGCGCCACCCACTCTCTGTTGCTGATTCCCCTCTGGGCGGCCCTGTTGACCCTCTGCTGTCTACCCTGGCAGTGGGCGCGTAACCGTTGGCGAATGGTCTATGGCCTGTGCTGTCTGGGCCTGCTCTCACACCTCCCGCTGGACCTCTTGACCCCGTTTGGGATTAAACTCTTTTACCCCATTACAACAACCGCTTACAGCCTGGCGATCAGCTTTTTTATCGACGGTTATTTCACTGCAATAATCATGGTTACTCTGTTACTGCTGCTTTGGCACCCTCCCCGCCGGGTAGCACTGAGCGGGCTGTTAATCCTCAGCGCCTATCTGTCAGGGCTATGGCTACTCAAAACAGAAGCCCTGCAGGTGGCGGCGCAGCAGTTCCCTCAATCGAGCGATCTTCATGCACTGCCGCAACCCTTCTCACCATTCTACTGGCAGCTGATTGAAGCTCACGAAGACCACTACCAGGTCGCCTATCTGAGCCTCACCGCTGAGCATCAGGCGATCATCAAGGCGTATCGAGGCCAACGAAACCTGATCTGGAAAACCTACCATCTGTTCGGTGAACAGACACCGCAAACACCCCTGGTTGAAACGGCCTGGCAGCATGATCAGCTGCGCAAGTTCAGACAGTTCGCCCACTTCCCGATCCTCTATCGAACGGACCGCCATGAGGATGAAACCTGCATCTGGTTTACTGACCTGCGATACACACTGCCCTATCTGACACCACCGTTCCGTTACGGCATGTGCCGGCACCAGCGGCAGTGGAAACTTCATCGCCTGAAACGATTCACAACCGCTGAGCGGCAGCCTCTCTGAGCCATTTCATGACCGATTCGAGAATTCCGCTATATTTAGAGAGACATTTTGTCTGAAGCAGACAGACTGTTGACCAGTCTAAAGCAACCATAGGTAAATTCTGATTTCGCACTCTCTGAGAACAGCGGCATGACGGATTGACCAGCGGTGACCTAAATATAAGAAAACTGCTTAGTAATTATTGATTTGGAGGAGATCAGAATGAATCATGCGGTGATACACCACTATGATGACCAGCCGGTAACCATTGCAGAGGTCAAGGAGATCAATTCGGAACAGCCCTGGAAGTGGCTCTCTGCAGGTTGGCAGGACATCAAAACCGCGCCACTCAAAAGCCTTTCCTACGGCCTGGCTATGACCGTTGTCAGTTATCTTCTGATGATGTTGATCGTCACCAATGAGTCCTACTTTCTCCTGCCTCAGTTACTGGCCGGTTTTTTCCTGGTAGCGCCTCTGTTGGGCATCGGCCTTTACGCTATCAGTCGTCAGATTGAATCGGGTGAGACTCCCTCCTTCCAACAGGCAACACAATCGATCAAAGAGAACTATTTCAACATCTTCAGTATGGGACTGATTCTGGTGGTGGCGTTGATCGCCTGGGTAACGCTGGCCCATCTGATCATCGCACTGACCTTCACCGGCATTACTCCAGCCACCTGGCAGGGCTTTCTGGTGACCCTGTTCGGCACCTGGAACGGCTTTCAACTGCTGGTCGCCGGCACCGTCAGCGGCGCGGTCATCGCCTTCATGATCTTCAGCATCAGCGCCATCAGCGTACCCATGCTGATCGACCGCAACTGCAATGCCTTTGATGCGATCCAGACCAGTTGGAGTGCAATGCGTCACAACCGTATGCAGCTCCTGCTCTGGGGCGGTATTCTGGTTGCCATCATCATTGCCGGATTCCTCACCATGTTCGTCGGCCTGATCGTCGGCTTCCCATTGGCAGCCCATGCCACATGGCATGCCTACAGGGACCTAGTGGTGAAACAGGCTGCAGAGTAATCGCCAGGGGCGTGTTAAGAAACTCAGCGTAACAACAGGCTAAGATCCCGCTACATAAATAGCGGGATCATAGTTTGATCAGCGTTAACTGGCAGCAATCAGACAGCTGTCACTTCAAGCAGTTTTCCGGTCTTACAATCATATAGGTAACCATGCACCGGAATATCGTCAGGCACCAGCGGATGGTGCTTGATACGCTCAACGTCTTCAATCACACTCTTCTTGTTGTCAGAGATGGTCATCCAATTGATATAGCGACCCTCGGTTGATCCGGGACCTTTACCAACATCATGCCAACCTGTCTCATCGACTGTTGCGGTTTCCAGACTGTTCGACAACAGATCCGCCATGATCTCATTACTGAAGGTCTCCATACCGCAATCGGTATGGTGAATCACAAACCACTCATGAGTACCGAGTAATTTATGCGAGATCACCAGGGAACGGATCGCATCATCGCTGGCCCGGCCTCCCGCATTGCGGATCACATGGGCATCGCCTTCAGACAGACCGGCGAATTTCGCAGGATCCAGCCTGGCATCCATACAGGTCAAAATGGCAAAGCGACGTCCCGGAGGCATCGGTAGCTTCGCTCTATCTCCAAACTCGGCGGCATAGCCTTTATTCGCCGCCAATACTTCATCATTAATCCGACTCATGACACCCCTCCTTATATTGTTCTTACAATGCAAAAGAGGCAGCACTCCTTGCTGGATCAAACAAAGCGTCCTGTAGGTTTGACAGCTACAGCGAAAGAAGATTGACGGCTATTCACGGGTAAGCTGTGGGGATAAAGCTTATCAAAAGCATACCGCGCAATCAGACCTGTCGATTGGTGGCAGTGCTTCTTGACCGGCCACTACAAAACGCCCAGCAATCTGAATCCATCAAAGATCAGAAACAGTGCCAGCAGACACAACAGCACACCAAGGGAGCGGATGGTGGTGAGATAGAGCGTGCCGCTTAACAGCTGTTTCGATTGACCCACAGCAACAGCCAGGACGATTTTCGAACCTACCAGAAGCGTGTAGAAACTGAGTATGAAGAGATAGGCTGCAAGCGCACTGGTATCCATGGCCTTAATCACAATCGGACCGCCAACGCTAAACCAGAACAGATAGGGATGGGGACTTAAACTGTTGGCCAGGATTCCCTTTAGCAGGGATTTGGACCGTCTCGGTTGCAGATCCAGTTGCAGCCCTTTTACCCGAATATTCCGATAACCGAGATAGAAGACAAAACAACCGCCGGCGAGTGAAATCAGACCCAATACCGGTTGCATGGAGGCGAGCTCATTGACGATGAACAACATCATAAGAATGATCGGCAGATCGGTAATCAGCGGGGCAAGCGCAACCCGGATACCTGATCCAATATTGTGTTGCAGGGTTTCAGAGATCACCAGGGTCAATAAGGGTCCGGGTGCCAGTCCGGCAGAAATTCCCAGAATCAGACCGCTGGTCAGGCTGGTCAACATCACTTATCGATTGACATCAACTGAAAAAACCTCAGCCGCTTCAAATGCCATTTTGTTCCGCCCACTGTTTGAGTTGTTGCAGAACGTCCAGTGATGAACGACCGAATTCAGTTATCTCATAAGCAACGGCAACCGGCCTGGTGCTGAGCACCTCTCGCTTCACCAGGCCGATCTCCTCCATCTCCTTGAGGCGTTGATTGACGATCTTTTTACTCGCCCCGCCCAACTGCCGAACAAGATCGTTGAATCGTACCGGGCCTTGCTGAAGATGCCATAGAATCGAGCCTTTCCACTTACCGCCGATAATGCGCATGCCGCGCTCGATCGGACAGGGTTCGGTGCAGGCGTCGGCAACCCGCTTGCGGCCGCCGGCATCGATCTGAATCTGTGCCTTCATCTCTCCTCCAGGTTACTAAAAGTATACTGGTTGACTAAGTATACCTAATGATAACAGAATGGCGGCCATCGCAAAATCGAAGGGGCCAAACAGATGAAAAACATCCTGATCATCAATGCTCATGAGCCCTACCCTGTGTCACCGGGTAAGCTCAATAACACACTGGTTGAACGGGCCATCCGTCAACTCACGGATAAGGGCTGTGAGGTCCGAACCACCTCGATGAAAGAGGACTATGAAGTGGACTCGGAAGTGGCAAAGCATCTATGGGCGGATGCCATCATCCTGCAGACGCCGGTCAACTGGATGGGGGTACCCTGGCGATTCAAGCAGTACATGGACAGGGTCTATTCCGCCGGCATGGATGGCAGCTTGTGCAATGGCGATGGCAGGTCTCGCAAAGATGCAACAAAACAGTATGGTTCCGGTGGCACCTTGCAAGGCAAGAGATACCTGCTCTCACTCACCTTCAATGCGCCAAAAGAGGCGTTCGACGATCAGCACCAATATCTCTTTCAAGGCAGATCGGTAGACGATCTGTTCTTCCCCATGCATATGAATTTCCGCTTTTTTGGTATGGAAGCGATGCAGACTTTTGTCTGCCATGATGTGATGAAAAATCCCGATATCGAAAACGATCTGAAACGTTTCGATGCCCACTTGAAGCAACACTTCCAGGAAACTGACCATGCAATATCAGGTTCAATGTGATTGTGGCCGCGTAACCCTGAGCATGAGCGGTGAACCCAGGGTTCACGCCTTTTGTCATTGTGAGGATTGTCGCAATCTACTCGATGTACCCTATCACTCCATCGTTGCCTGGGATGCGCCGCAGGTGAGCATCACTTCCGGTGAGGACCAGGTTACCGAATACAAATACCCGACATTGGAGATGACCCGGGTATTCTGTAATCACTGCGGAGAAGTGCTCTACAACACCAATGCGATGGGATGGAGACTGGTCTCTCAGTTGCTGATCAGTAAATGCCATGACGGCGAACTCCCCAAGGAGTTACACTCGAACGCCCACTATTTTTACGATCGACGCATTGTGGATATCGACGACAGGATTCCTAAGGGCGGTTAAGACTAATTCAATACATCCTGTTGTGCGTCAAAATCGCCAATCAATGTGCGAAGAGCGTAGTTTGGCTGTTGCAAATGAGCGACGAGCAACATCGAATGACACTGACTTAACCAGTATTTAGTGGGGCAGGGCCCCACCAAAACCTCAGAACAAACAAGGTGCGATAGGCTTCTTGGTGCTTAGGTAAGTGCATTTCGCCTTTAAACACAGTGATAGGACATCGGCAATGTCAGATCATGACAAAGATGAGAAATGATAAATGACCCGCAAAGCTGCACAACGGATTCTGATACTCCTAGCCCACCCATCACTGGATCGTTCCGAGGTGAATGGTCCTCTGGCGCAAGCCGCTGCAGAGATCGAGGGTATTACCTTGGTTGACCTGTATGCGGAGTACCCCGATTTTCAGATCGATATCGACCGGGAGCAGCAACGGTTGCTCGAGCATGATGTCATCATCTTTCAACATCCACTCTACTGGTACTCCACCCCAGCCATACTCAAAGAGTGGCAGGACCTGGTACTTGAACATGGATTCGCTTACGGCTCCGAAGGTACCGCGCTGCATGGCAAACTGTTTCTCAATGCGCTCTCTGCGGGCGGTGCTGAAGCCGCCTATCGGGCAGAAGGATACAATCACTTCACCATCCGCGAGTTACTCCAACCTATGGAGCAGATGGCATCTCTGTGCGGTATGAGATACCTGCCGCCATTCGCACTGTTTGGCGCCCGCACGGCGGTTGATGAGGGTCGCATCGGTCACCATATTGACGCCTGGATTGAGTTGCTCAAGGCCTTACGTGACCGGAAACTCGATATTGAAACGGCACAAAACCTCGCCGGACTCAACAGCGACCTCAATCGTCTCATCAAGGAGGCCTGACACATGGGTGGACTTCTGTTTCAGGCCTTTATCTATCTCTGCGCTGCCGTTATTGCGGTACCCATTGCCAAGCGCCTCGGTTTGGGCTCAGTGCTTGGCTATCTGCTTGCAGGCATATTCATCGGCCCGGTAATCGGCCTGGTCGGTTCCGAAACCCAGACCATACAGCACTTCGCCGAATTCGGCGTGGTGATGATGCTGTTCCTGGTCGGCCTTGAACTGCAACCAAGAATGTTGTGGGAGATGCGCAACCGGCTGATCGGTCTGGGTGGACTGCAGGTTGCTCTGACCACTGCATTGATTACCGCTGCAGCGCTGATGGTGGGACTCTATTGGAGTGTAGCTTTAACCGTTGGCCTGATCTTCTCCCTCTCATCCACCGCCATCGTTCTGCAAACACTCAATGAAAAGGGACTGAGTAAAACCGAAGGTGGCCGAGCCGGCTTTTCGGTTCTGCTGTTTCAGGATATCGCGGTGATACCGATGCTGGCTCTGATTCCCCTGCTTGCACTGCCCGAATTGGTTGGTGGCGGTGGCGACTCTCTGGCTACTGCTGGCGAGTCTCATGGGGATGCGGGACACCATCATGAGATGAGCCTGGTGGCTGGGCTACCCGGTTGGGCCCATGCGCTGGTGGTGCTTGGCGCCATTGCGAGTGTACTGCTTGGCGGCCACTTTCTGTCACGACCGATGTTCCGCTTCATAGCCGAATCGAGACTACGTGAGATTTTCACCGCCAGTGCCCTGATGCTGGTGATCGGTATTGCACTGCTGATGACACTGGTGGATCTCTCACCGGCTCTGGGCACCTTCCTTGCCGGCGTGGTATTGGCCAACAGTGAGTTTCGCCACGAACTCGAATCCGATATCGAACCCTTTAAAGGACTGCTGCTTGGACTGTTTTTCATCACAGTAGGTGCCGGTATCGATTTCAATATACTGTTCAACGACACGCTTACCATACTCAGCCTGACCGTCGGTGTGATTGCCATTAAAGGATTGGTTCTGTATGGGCTGGCGCGGGCATTCCGACTGACCACAACGGATGGCTGGCTGCTGACCCTGGGACTCGCCCAGGCAGGCGAATTCGGCTTCGTGCTACTCAGTTTCAGCCTGCAGAACCAGGTATTGCCAGCGGAACTCGCCTCCACACTCTCGCTGGTGGTCGCCCTCTCGATGCTGCTGACACCGGTACTGTTCATTCTCTATGACAAACTGATCCTGAACCGTCAGCCGGAATCGGACGAGCGCCAAGCGGATACTATCGATGAGACCGGTTCAGTCATCATCGCAGGCAATGGACGTTTCGGTCAGATCGTCAACCGCCTGCTGGTAGCCAGCGGGGTTCAAACAACGGTACTCGACCATCAGGCGGATATCATCAACATGCTCAGCAAGGTCGGTGTAAAAAGTTACTATGGGGATGCATCGCGGCCTGAACTGCTGCATGCAGCCGGCATTGAATCAGCAAAAGCGGTTGTGATCGCCATCGATGACCGCAGCCGCACCCTTGAGATGGTCGAGCATATTCGACGACACTATCCGAAAGTGAAAATTCTCGCCCGGGCATTCGATGTCAACCACCTCTACCTGTTGAACAAAGCCGGTGTGGATATTGCGGTTCGGGAACTCTTCGACAGCTCACTGGAACTGGGCAAAGCGACACTCAGAGCTGTCGGTGTACATCCGTTCAAAGTGGAAAAGATGTCAACGGCATTTCGTAAACACGATGAGAACGGCATGAATACCCTGTATGAGTTGTGGGATGAGAACACCGAAATGGCAAGCAACAAAGCCTACCTGGCGCGCGCGCGAGAGCTTGGTGAGACATTGAAGGAGATGATGGAGACCGATCGTATGCAACTGCACGATCGATCGGAGCGGGGCTGGACGCCACCCCCAAAGCACTACACCAAGGATATGGGGGAGTGATAACCGCTTGAACCACTCCGGCTTGCTAAAGCCACCCTGTTTGGCGGAGAGGGAGGGATTTGAACCCTCGGACCCCGTAAGGGATCACCTGATTTCGAGTCAGGCCCGTTCGGCCGCTCCGGCACCTCTCCGAGGTAATCAGAAATCAAGCCATGAAAGCTGTATCGGCAATTGATTCCGGTAAATTCTACCTATAAACCCAGTCAATTGCCTAAAATCAATGCCAACACCTGAAAATTAGATTACCAATGGTATCTGATTCGATAGCCGGTAGATTCTTTTTTGTACGATACCGACTAAACTAAGTAGCTAGAGACTATGCCAGAGCCAATAGCAAAGATAACAAGTGCGCCAATGGATCCTGCGACAATTCTTATTGTCATAACTCAAAGTAATCGATAGATCCTGACATAGATGCAGCTTCCCTCAACGACCAAAATCGCCGCCTCTCTACTGATGGCCCTCGCCCTGCTGATCGGCAGTTGCAGCATCCCGCCGCCACTGGTTGAACGGATCAAGGCATCCGGTGAGCTGCGGGTGGTCACCCGTAACAGCGGTACAACCCTGTACGAAGGATCAGAAGGCTTGACCGGACTCGAATACGATCTGGTCCAGCTGTTTGCCGAGGAGCTGGGCGTCAAACCCCATTTCATCATCCCGGAAGGATTCGACGACCTGCTGCCCACCGTCATCAATGGGGATGCCCATCTGGCCGCTGCAGGATTGACCGTCACCCCGGAGCGACAATCGATCATCCGATTCGGCCCCGCCTATCAGGAGATAACCCAGCAGGTCATCTATCGGGGTGGAACCCTGCGTCCACGCAAGATCGAAGATCTACTGGATAAGGATCTGCATATACTGGCCGGCAGCAGTCATGAAGAAGAGTTATTGCGATTACAAAAGCAGTACCCGGTATTGAGATGGACCAGCCATGACAATCTGGAGAGTGCCGAGCTGATGCAGATGGTGGAGGATAAATCGATCGATTTCACCATTGCCGACTCGAATGAATTTGCCGTGACCCGGCGCTTCATGCCGCATATCAAAGTTGGCTTTGATCTCACTGAACCTCAACCACTGGCCTGGGCCATGGCCCATGCGGAAGATGCCAGCCTCTACCAGGCAATGGAGGTCTTTTTCAAGCGTATCCGGGAGGACGGCACCCTGCCGCAACTCATTGAACGCCACTACGGTCATATCGGGCGGCTCAATTTTGTCGAACTTCGCACCTTCCTGCGCCACATGGAAAACCGGCTGCCCAAATATCGCGCTTTTTTTGAACAAGCAGCAGAGATGGTTGGTATGGACTGGCGCCTGCTGGCGGCGATCGGCTACCAGGAATCTCATTGGAACCCTAAGGCAAAATCCCCCACCGGGGTTCGCGGCATCATGATGCTGACACTGGCAACCGCTAAGCATATGAAAATCGAGAGTCGCCTCGATCCGCAACAGAGCATCACCGGCGGAGCCAAATATCTGCAATTCATAAAACGCAGACTGCCGGAACGGATTCAGGAGCCGGATCGGTTATGGCTGACGCTGGCCGGTTACAACGTGGGATTTGGCCACCTGGAAGATGCCCGTATTCTCACCGAACAGCTCGGGGGCGATCCTGACAAATGGGTGGAAGTAAAGAAACATCTGCCCAAGCTGAGCCTGAAAAAATGGTATAAGAACCTGAAAAGAGGCTATGCCCGAGGTAAGGAACCGGTCAACTACGTTGATAACATCAGGGCCTATTACGAGTTGCTGAAGTGGCAGTTACGCAAGATCGAGGCGACCAGGAAAGCCGAGTCGGAGAACGATGCCAGCCATATCCTTTCCATAACACCGGACGCTCTCTAGTGGGCCACGCGGTAAATAATGTAACGATCAGAGGCCATCTGATGAGCCAAGGCAAGGCGTACTGCGCCGGGAATGACATGCCCTTTCCAAGCAGTACAACGCAGCATTGGCTTATCAGCTGGCCTCCCTTCGGGCCGGCCCACAAGCCTCAGCTGCGGCGTTGCACTCACTTGAATTGGCCTGCCAGTACTGCGTTCGTGCGCCTTGCTGCTGAGGCTTGTGGGTCCGGCTGATCGTTACATTATTTACCGCGTGGCCCACTAGCCCATCCGTTCGAGCCACGCTCGCCAGAGATGGTGCAACGGCTTGGAAACGGCCGCGACCGCCGCCTGTTTTTCCAGGCTGAGATTGACTTCAGGGGAGGAAAAAGTGCCCCCCGCTTCAGCGAATATCAACCGCCCCGCGGCATAGTCCCAGAGAGACTGCCCGCCATGGTGATAGATCTGCCCTCGAGCCGCAGCCAGCCAACACCAATCCAGTGCCACCGAGCCGAGACTTCGCTGTGAACGGAACGGGGGTTCAACTGCCAGTGCCGTGGCCAGGCTTGCTGAGAGCCGCTTGAAATCGACCACTGCGATACACTCCTCAAGTGTGCTTTCAGACGGATTCAGCGCTAACCTTGCGCCATTCAGCCAGGCCCCTTCACCCTGCGCTGCACTGAAACACTCATCCCGCATCGGGTCATAGACAACCCCCCGGACGACCTGGCCGGACTGCACCAATGCAAGGGAGACACTGAAGTGAGGAAAGCCAGCGGCAAAGTTGGCGGTACCATCCAAAGGATCAAGCACCCACAGGCCGGAATCACTGTTTTGCAACAGTTGATGATGTTGCTCCGATGTCATCTCTTCACCCAGCAGCGGGATATCCGGCCACGCCTGCTTCAGGGCATCCGTCAGCCACTGCTGACAGCCCAGATCGGCTGCGGTGATGAGGGTACCGTCGAGCTTCTTTTCAGAAGCAGTTTGCTGAAATCTCGACCTGACCTCTTTGACAGCGGCCTGCTTTACCAATTGGGTCAGTTGTTGAAGTTGGGGGTGTGGCATCTGCGTCAGCTTTTCTTTCGGATTGTTGTTGAGCGGTCAAACAGAGCCAATCATAGCCAGTCGGTCAACTGCAGACCGAAACCCAGACGATGACTCTTGGCATCGAAATCAATCAGGCTCTCACCATAACCGTTGAAGTATTGTAGGTAGCCCCGCCAGCGACCGTAAAGGGGAAAACTCCAGTCGAGTTTTACGGTATCCCTGCTGTCACCGTCAAACAGGTTTCTTAGCATCAGGCTGAAGGTCTGTTGTTGTTTTTTATACAGACCATGGATCTCATATCGACCCATGTAATCGTCGATATGGGGGTTATCGTCGTTATCCTCCGGAATCCGATACCAGGACTTGAGTCCTAACAGGAAATTCCGCTTCTCAAACTTCAGGTCGGCATAGAGACGATTCCAGCTGCGGGATAGAAAACCACCCTGTCCATTCGATTGATGCACCACACCAAACTGCATCAGTGCATTGCGCCAACCATCCAGCTGCCATTCGTCCGGCCACATATCCGGTACCACCAGGAACAGTTCAGGCTCATGATTGGTCTCGCGAAAGGGCGATGAGATATCCCGGTTGTAGGCCTGCCAGAAAGAGAGATTGGTATAGGCTGCATAGAGGTCAACATCACTGCCAAACAGCCCTTCGACCACCGGCATTTTGTAGCTGAGCTGAAATTTTATTTCCCAGCGGTCAAAATCGGACTCAGGGATGTTGTATACCTGAAAATTCGGCTCCGCATTGTAGGATGCCAGAAGCACATAGTTCTGTTTGTGCGGGGAGATCACAAATGGATTCTGGCGGGTCGCCTTTTCTGCATCGCGTCGATTGGCGATCATCGAACCGATCTCCAGCTGCTCACTCTCAGCCGCCTCATCCAACTCCCCTTTTGTCGCCGCTCGCTCAGCCAGTTCCAGCTCGCATTGCGCCTTGATATCCGCAACCGTTTGAGTCGCTGCCGCACGGTCCAATTGGCGCAACAGACAGCGCTGATAATCTGTCACGGGCTGTGCAGACAATGAGACGGAGAGAGATAATGCGAACAACAGAGAGATCAGCTGGAGTGGCCTGACTGAGGCAAAAGAGAGTTCTATCGATTTCATGCTTTTGATTTAATGCGTTTACGCCTGAAAAAGTCCTGCAACAGCTTGGCACTCTGCTCCATCATCAAACCACCTTCCACCTCGACACGGTGATTGAATCGACTATCCGTAGGTAACAGATCGAAGACACTGCCAGCTGCGCCACCTTTCGGATCTGGCGCGCCATACACCACCCGCTTGACCCTGGCGTGGACAATCGCACCGGCACACATGGGACAGGGCTCAAGGGTGACATACAAAGTACTATCCGGAAGGCGGTAGTTCTGCTCCCTTTTCGCAGCATCCCTCAATGCCACAATCTCGGCATGGGCAGTAGGATCGTGACCACCGATAGGCTGATTCCAACCCTCACCAACCAATTTTCCCTGCCTGACCACGACAGCCCCAACCGGCACCTCACCCAGCTGCTCAGCCCGCGCCGCTAACATCAGGGCGTGCTGCATGAAAAGCTCATCATGCTCGTCTTCTGCTGACATGAATTACGTCTTTTTTACTCGGGCCTGTTGACACTAACTCAGATTGAAATCTGTAGAGAGAAAGTCCGTTTTGGGTTAGATATCCTGGCATTCATCGGCGTCATTTCTGCAAATATTACCACTTTACCTATTGTTATCCATCAAATAATACGTGAATTTAATTCGCACTGCTATTGGACGACCGAAATCAGTGCCATTCATCCATCGCCCGTTAAGATTGTATGACAATGATTTCCGTGCTAACCAATGGTTATTTGACACTTCTATTTCGACTACCAAATATTATACTTAGTGAGTGCGGTGACTATGGCTAGCCTATTCAGGAGTTCAATCAGGATTGCCATTCATCGAATGTTGCTACAAGCAACTATGCAGGTTGAAATCTAGCCGGCAGGCATGGACTATAGAGGTTTTCAACCCAGGGAAGAAGTAAACTTCAAATACTGGATTTACGACCTGATGAGAAAAAGCACCATAATCGTCCTAAGCTTGATTGTGATTTCGATCCTCTCAGCCTATGTCATCAATCAACCCGGCCTCTCACCCGAGCAGGCCCCTCCCAGGAAAGAACTGCTCGTCTACTGCGGTATCACGATGATTCAACCGATGTCGGAAATCGCATCGATTCTGGAGAAACGGGAGAATATCAAGATTTCCATCATTAAGGGTGGCTCTGGCAATCTGCTCAGGTCAATCAAGTTCAATCGTTTGGGGGATCTCTATCTACCTGGATCTGAATCCTACATTCAACAAGCCATGGAAAACGACCTGATTGAAGAGTCAACCCATATCGGCTACAACAAGGCGGCCATCATGGTTCGCCAAGGCAACCCGAAGAACATCCCAGCTGAGGTGACAACCCTGCTGGACCCGGATTTGTACATTGTGATCGGCAATCCGGATACTGGCAGCATCGGCAAAGAGACGAAAAAAATACTCACGGCTGCTGGAATATTCAATCAAGCCATGCAAAATGCGAGGGAATTGACAACTGACTCCAAACGTCTGGTTGAAGTATTAAAGAAGGGTGAAGCCGACCTGGTGATCAACTGGTATGCCACTGCCACATGGCCGGAAAATTCAGAGCAGATTGATGCCCTGCCCATCGATGAAAAATATGCGCTAAAGAAAAAACTGGTACTGGGCCTGTTGAAAACATCAAAATACCCCGAACTTGCCAAAAAATTCATGGACTATGCCGCTTCTGACACAGGCCGAAGCATTTTCGAGCGCTATGGTCTCTATACTGTTGATCAGAACATCTAAAGTAGTATGCCACAGCTAACCGAACACCCCATCCAAAGACAGATTATCGGCCTGGCCCTTTCCATATTCGCTATCGTCGTGGTGTTGGTTGGCATTCATACTGGCTTTCGAAGCAAAGCCAACCAAATCGAAAGCCTGCTCGACAACCAAAAAGCACGTCAAGAGATCGGCCTGTCGATCTATCAACGGCTGTTTTCTGCAAAGGCCTCAGTTTTTAAACTCAGCACACTGGATAATCGTCTTGAGCTGGAAATCGTAAAAAAGCGCTTCGACGACAACCTGATGATAATCAAGGAAGGGCTCGCCATACTGCACAACGGCGGTGTTTTCAAAGACCAGATTGCAACCAATATTCCCGGCCAGAACTCCATGAATCTGGTCGCCAATTACTACCTGCCTGAGTCAGAGGGGTATGTTCTTGAAGTACTCGAATTGGGACCGGCGATTCATAATCTGGATGAACAAGCACAACTTCTCTACCAATTGATAAAAACGAGAATTGAGCTGTTCCCAAACGAACCCGCAGACCTGCAGGTCCGCATCCTTAATTTGATAAAGACCATAAATACCATACTGCAAAGAACACAGGAAAATGCCGCCCGAATACTCTATGACAGCCAGGCAAAAATCTCACATCTGTCCGTCGAATACAAAGAGAGTGAGAGCCTTTACGACAGCTTCCGCTTACCCGTAGTGGTCATTGCGCTGGGCCTGTCCGCCTACCTGCTGCTTGTCACGCTAACCAGAGTCGGAAAGGTTATTGAGAACCGCAAACAGGCCGAGGACCAGTTACAGCTGCTGCTCGATACGACTGTGGAAGGCATATTCGGGGTGGATAATCAGGGAATCACCACCTTCGTCAACCCCTCTGCTTCACGCATGCTCGGCTACAGTCCGGAAGAGCTGATCAACCATGGCAACCACCATTTGATCCACCACACTCGCAGCGATGGATCCCCCTACCCAGCCTCCGAGTGCTGCATGCTTGAAGTATTGAAAGGTGGAACGGTGCATACCGTTGATGATGAGCTGTTCTGGCGCAAAGATGGTACCTCGTTCCCGGTGGAATATTCCAGCAAACCGATCCACCGTAAGGGAAAAATAGTTGGGGCGGTTGTTAATTTCCGCGATATCAGTGAGCGAAAACAGGCGGAAAAACGCATTCGAACCCTGCTTCAAGCGATCGAGCAGAGCCCGGTTTCAGTTGTCATGACAGATACCAACGGTGACATCGAATATGTCAACAGAGCATTCGAAATCACCACCGGCTATGAAAGCCATGAAGTGCTGGGTAAAAACCCACGTATCCTCAAATCAGATAACACACCAGAAGAGTATTTCAAAGAGCTTTGGCAGGCAATTGGATCAGGACATTCCTGGCGTGGTGAGCTGCAGAACCGCAAAAAGAATGGCGACCTTTTCTGGGAACGAGCCTACATCGCACCGGTGGTGGATGAAACAGGAGCAACCAGTCACTACCTGGCCGTCAAGGAGGATATCAGCCTGCAGAAACAGCAGGAAGAAAAGATCCTGCATCAAGCCAATTATGACAGCCTGACGAACCTGCCCAATCGTTTTCTTACACTTGACCGACTCTCTCAGATCATCAAGGAGGCGCAGAGAAATAAGCACATGGCAGCCGTGCTCTTTCTCGATCTGGATGACTTCAAGAAGGTCAATGATTCCATGAGTCACGAGACAGGAGATAAGTTACTGATCCAGGCAGCCAAGCGGTTGAAAGAGTCTGTGCGCATTGACGATACGGTCTCTCGTCTGGGCGGAGATGAGTTCATCATACTGCTGGGCAGCCTGCATAGTGAAAAGGAGGTCCTGCCAATTGCAGAAAAGATACTCAATTGCTTCAAGCCGCCTTTCGTTCTGGATGGGCGCGAGCTGATACTCACTGCCAGCATAGGCATCTCTATATATCCAAGCGACGGGGGCAACCCGGCAGAGCTACTACGCAATGCGGATACCGCCATGTATCAATCCAAAGAACAGGGACGAAACACTTTCAACTTCTTTACTCATGAGATGAATAAAGGAATATCGAGACGCTTACAGGTTGAAGAGCAATTGCATGGCGCACTGGAGAGAGATGAGTTTCAACTCTACTATCAACCGATACTCGACATTGCCAAACGTGAAATCATTGGCGCCGAATCCCTGCTAAGATGGAACAATGCGATACTGGGCGAAGTCAGGCCCGATGAGTTCATTCCAATTACGGAACAGACTGGTCAGATCATACCCTTAGGTCAATTTGTGATTGAGCAGGCTCTGTGTATGACAGCACAGTGGCAAAATCAGTTTGGCAAACCTTTTAAAGTGGCCATCAATATCTCACCAAGACAGTTCAGGGACCCCAATCTGATACAGCAGATCAAGGCAGCATTGGCTCAATGCAGCATCCCCAGCAATTCTGTTGTTCTGGAAATCACAGAGGGTGTCTTAATGAGTGGCCACACCTATATCGATGATGCCTTGTCTGAGTTAAACAATCTTGGCGTAACCATTACCATGGATGATTTCGGCACCGGATACTCTTCCCTGAGTTATCTGCGCCGATACCCATTCGGTAATCTGAAGATCGATCGCAGCTTTATTAATGACATCACTATCGACCCAGCTGACAGGGAACTTGTAAATGCCACCATTGCCATGGCACATGGATTGGGAATCACCGTAGTGGCAGAAGGGGTTGAGACAGAGGATCAACTTAGCTATCTGCAACAACAGGGTTGCGATATGGCCCAGGGGTATCTTTTCAGCAAGCCCATACCTGCGGATGAGATGCAGCGACTGTTGCAGAAAAAACAGAAACTGATTACCGCTTGAAGTCAAAAGCAGACTAATTTCACAAAATCCAATCCTGCAGGCCAGCCAATCCAGCTATGCAGTGGTAACTGTTAACCAGTTTCAGTAATTATATTTCACTCACTGACGCACTACACTTAAGCTGAGCTTTCCATTCTTGAGTTATCTTAAAGTATCAGCGGCATGACTGGATAGTCTCAGACATATGGATTGTGACATCACCATCAAAACCAAACAATCAGAGACACTCAATCTGAACGCCAAGCTATCGGATTCGGCAACAGACTGAAAAAGGAGACCAACAATGGCGGAAATAAATTGTTCTGGTGTTATAGACACTGTACTGACTTCAGATATTTCTGAAATCGATCAAGTAGTGACGGTCGCCTCGTCATCTGGTTTTCCCACATTGGATACAGGTGACTGGTTCTGGGCTAGGATCCTCCGACTTGAAGACGGCATAGATGAGCTCGTGAAAGTTACCGGCATCTCAGGCATCAGCTGGAGCATTGAACGTGCAGCCACTGCCTACGCCTTCAATACAGGTGACACAATCACACTATGCAAAGGTGATGCAGGTAAAATTGGTGTACTGGGGGCATCTGAGATTGTCTTCCCCTGGTTCGAAACCTGGTCTGCCCTGGCACAACGTGCGTTTGACGCCGAGGGTGTTAATGTTGATATACGTCATACGGGATCCGGCGCACTTACCCATTTCACAGCATTGAACAGCATCGATCCGGAGACCGGCAAGAGCTATGTGGAGATCACCAACTCCATGAATCTTGACATTATCGTGGTGGAACTGGGAATTACCGACGCCATACTGAATATCGACAACAGATCCACATCTCAACTGATCATGGATGCGCAAGCCCTCTATACGGCACTGCGCGCAGGCAGCCCGGATGCAGTCATCATCTACTCCAGGCAGATACCCTATGACGAAGTTCAGCATGACGGCAAAGCCGAATCCGAAATCAAAAAGAAGTATTGTATTCCCCATCTGCACTCCACCAGCAGCATGCCGGGTGAGACTGGTTTATATAGCTCTGAAGCCACAGAGCTGGAGAAGACCATTGATCCATCAATGCAGGATCGATTAAGAGATTGGAGAGCATTGGACGCAGAGTGCCAAAATCTGACGGATGTGGTCGTACACACCGACTATTTCAGGCCCGCCCGACTTGGCCTGCTATCACATGACCGCCTGCATCTCTCCTCACTCGGGCATATTTTCTTTCTCAGTGATATGTGGAAGATCTTCAAGTCAGACACAACCCTGGCATCACGTATTCCGCAGCTTGATAACATCAGGAACCTGGGCAACTTCACTGATCTATCGATTACATGGGAGAGCGCCATCAAACCTGATGCGCTTGGTGATGGATACCTTATAGACCCCGAATGGCTGGATGGCTTTGAATATCCCATGTGGCTCAACATAAGAGATGATGCTCGAATTGCCAGTTATCCGGAATACTGGGGAAACCAACAGCGACCCTCCATATCCATTTCTGACAGGGTGGTACGCAACAACGGCGAAGTATTTATCGTCATGCTCAGTAATGCCTGGCCCAGTCAACCTGTCGCGTCAAAACTCTGGTCCGCACAAAACGACGAACCCTCATTTTTTGATGAATATTCACCACCAAAAACCACCTCAGGCACTGGTGACATGCTGGAGGCATACAGCCCACCATCAGGCATAATTCCACCCGGCGACTACTTTATCAAATACCGAATCGGCCCTGATGTGTTCGGCCCCTTTCCAATTGCCATCTTCGACAGCTACCCCTGGGAATAGGCCAATGGCAGGATAGGGCTGAATACAACACTATCCTGCCAATATTGATAACCAGGAGGTTGATTGGCGCTTGTCTTGCACCACGGCTGACATGGGCTCAATATTAAGGCCTGCCAACACCAACCCATGGGCAAAATTCCACGCGGCACATCCCTGTGCGGCCCCACTTCAGATAGCCCCCCCTACACCCTACGGAGTGATTTGCACCCACAGCGGTGTTTGTCTGATTTATCCCGAATTTTGTCGTACTTGGAACCGCGTACTTTTTTGCAGTGACACTTTTTCGGCACCGGAAACAGATGGATATCATTACCCAGATCAAATCCGTAACCCGGGGTGATATTCAATCGCCGGATAACCAGCTCTGGTGCTATATCATAGCTGGGTGTCGCATCCAGCCAGGAGGCCCAGTCATAGTCTCCACCCGCACCATCATTGAACTGCATCAATCCATGATCCTCCAGAATCTCCAGCTCCTCCGTATAGAACTGCCGATCGCCTGGTGTCTGATTCAACCAGATATTCAGACGACCATTTGCTCCCGCAAAGACTCCCATCCCCTCCACTTCCACAAGGTAGGTATAGATCGGAAAAAAACCTACCGCATCAAACCAGGTTGCATAATCCGGTGGCACACCAATTGACTCAACCATCTGATCTTCCAGATACAGACTGACCCGAATGCAGCGTTTTTCCCCATCGAACCCAACAACTTCACCCTGGCCGACATACTCTACAGGGGCTGCAGATACCGCAAGGGAGGTCATGCTAACGATACAAAGCACAACCGACTTGAATAACAGTTCCAGTTTTTTCATTTGCTTCTCCTCTTCCACTGAACGAGACAAATAGCAGCTCATGACAACCAACCAACAATGAGTCGCATCTTCCGGCGCACACCCTGCTGAACCAATCAGAGAGAACGCCAGATCCATACCTTAATATCAGTCTGATCAATCCATTGATCACTATTAACGCTCCAACTGTTAATTTTTCACTTGTATTGATGCCAACAGTTTCCACCAACTCAACTCTGCTCACACAGATCACCCTCTGCATATCTGACCGTTTCTCTCACCATTCATCACGACCCAACCAAGGACACAGGGTCTCGACTTGGCAACCATCTCGTTCGGAAACATGCCAACAACCCCCTTCATCAGCAGGTTAATCTAACCTTGCCTCTTCATTCCTGCTAATCTTCTGACTTGAACTTACTTAAAACCCGCCACCGATCTTGAATATCAAGTTCATTCCAGGGTCTGTTGACGGGACGCCCAACAGACGAGCCACATACACCATTGGGCAACCATTTGCGATATCGGAGGAGAATCACAATGAACAAAACAGCCAGTCGCCTACTGCCAGCCGTACTGATCGGAATTTTCGTCACAAGTGAAACCTATGCCGCCACGGAGTGGAACGTTTCCCTGTGGGGAAAACGTCGTGCCTTTACCGAGAATGTGGAAAAACTGGCCGAATTGGTCGAAGCAAAGACCCAGGGTGAGTTCAAACTGAAGATCTCCTACGGCGGCCTCTCAAAATCCCGCGAAAACCTGGATGGCATCTCCTTTGGCGCTTTTGAAATGGCCCAGTTCTGTTCCTTCTATCACACCGCAAAAAACCCCAGCATTACGGTGACCGAACTACCCTTTTCCCGCACCCTTTCGTTGGCCAGGGTTTCCGAAATCTACACAGAAGTCTTCAAACACCCGATCGTTAAAAAGGACCTGGCTCGCTGGAATGCCACACTGCTGATGCCTACCCCACTGCCGCAATACAATATCGTTAGCAAAGGGGATGCCATACAGGGATTGACGGACTTCAAGGGGCTCAGGGTGCGCGGCCCAGGCGGCATCATGGGGGTACTGGGTAAGTTGGGCGCCGTCAAAACCGGTGTGCCCTTCTCAGAAGTACGTCAATCCATGGACTCTGGTGTGATTGATGCCGCCTCTTTCGCGCCTCATGCCCACCTGGCCACAAAATCCTACAAGGTAGGCAAATGGTACACCACCAATCTCAACCTTGGCTCAGCCAACTGCCCGGTCGTCGTCAATACCGACGCACTCAATAGTTTGAAACCAGCCCATCGGGAGGCACTGCTCGGCTCGGTGGATGAGGCATTGGCCTTCTATGTAAAGAACTATGAAGAGAATACCACTGGCAAATATCAGAAGGCTGTCGCAGACGAAGGGCTCACCAAGGTCACCTTCACTCAGGAGCAGACCGTAGAACTGAACAAATTGTCAGAATCGGTGAGAGCGGAATGGATAAAAAAATATGCCGGCAAATTTGATTCCCAGGCACTCTTCGATTTCACCGCTGAGCTGTTTGAGAAATAGCCGATTGGCAAAAACTGCACCACCGACGATGCCTGGTTAGAGGTGGACCATGTCGAATACAGCAACCATTCTGAATGACGAATCGCGATTGAGCCTGGCTGATCGCCTGTTCTTCAAACTGGAATCGTTACTCAATCTGATTGGTGGCATCGCCATCTTTCTGCTGGTGATACTCGCCACCATCAATGTACTCGGCCGATGGCTATTCTCGATGCCCATTGACGGCTATGTGGACTGGGTTGAGCAGGCGATGGCTTTTATCGCCTTTCTTGGCATCGCCTACACCAAGCGTCTCGGTGGTCACATACGAATGGATATTCTGATCGGTCAGCTACATGGACGTCTGCTCTGGTTTGCTGAACTGGTTTCGGTGGTGCTGATGTTGCTGGTCACCCTGGTGCTGATCTATGGCTCCTACCTGCATTTCTGGCGGGCCTACGATATTGGCGACTCATCGTTGGATATCAACCTGCCAACCTGGCCAGCCAAGCTGGTGGTGCCTTTTGCACTCAGCGTCCTGGCAATACGTCTGATGCTGCAGATCTGGGGCTACGCCAGGGCCTTCAAAGAGGGTGGTGAGCAGCCCATAGCCGTACCGTTGATCGAAAACGCAGCCACCGTGGCAGCCAAGGAAGCTGAATCGGTGATGGGAGATATAGAAGGCCGCAGGGATCGCTCATGAGTCTGTTTGAAAGCATGGCCAACATGGATCCCATCAACATCGGTCTATGGGTGACCGGTGCGATGCTGTTTTTTGTGGTGATCGGTGTGCGTGTTGCCTTTGCTGCCGCCCTGGCCGGTTTTCTCGGTCTGTTATGGATCTTTAGCGCCAAGCTTGGATTTGAGAAAGGCTTCGGCGTGGCAGTCAAAATGGCGGGAACCATTCCCCACTCCAAGGTCTCCACCCTGGCACTCTCTCTGATACCCACTTTCATCCTGATCGGATTTCTGGCCTATCATGCCGGTTTGACGCGGGCCCTGTTCGAGGCGGCAAAACGCTGGCTCGGCTGGCTGCCCGGCGGTATGGGCGTGGCAACAGTATTCTCCACAGCCGGGTTTGCCGCCGTCTCCGGCGCTTCCGTGGCCACATCCGCAGTATTTGCCCGCATCGCAGTGCCTGAAATGCTCAAACTGGGCTACGACAAGCGCTTCGCTGCCGGAGTGGTCGCTGCCGGAGGCACCCTGGCTTCGCTGATTCCACCCTCGGCAATCCTGGTGATCTACGCAATCATTGTGGAGCAGGATGTGGGCGCACTGTTGATGGCCGGCTTTCTGCCTGGGGCCGTCTCGGCACTGATTTACGGTGGCCTGGTCATTCTGCTCGCCAAGACCCGTAAAAATTTTGGCCCGCCGATCACCGGCTTTAGCTGGAAGCAGCGTTTTCAATCTCTCCCCGGTGCACTGCCGATCTTTTTTGTCATAGCGATTATTATCATTTGCATCTATGGCGGCGTGGGCACACCCACAGAGGCAGGAGCGCTGGGCGCCTTCGTAATCCTCTGCATGGCACTCTACCGGGGAGCGCGTTGGCCGGAAGTGAAAAACTCACTGATGGAGACGGCCAAGTTGACAGTGATGATATTCACCATCATCTGGGGAGTGTTGCTGTATGTGAGGTTCCTTGGCTTTGCCGATCTGCCAAGCGCCTTTTCAGACTGGATCGTCAGTCTGGAACAGAGTCCTATGCTTACCCTGCTGCTGATTCTCTGTGCCTATGCGATACTCGGTATGTTCATGGATGCCATCGGTATGCTGCTGTTGACGCTGCCAGTGGTCTACCCTGCCGTGATTGCCCTGAATGGCGGTGAGGCGGTCACCGCAGCGGAATCCGCTTTTGGCGTGTCCGGGATAGGTTGCTCCATCTGGTTTGGCATCATCGTGGTAAAAATGGCGGAACTCTGCCTGATCACCCCACCGATCGGACTGAACTGCTTTGTTGTCGCAGGCGTACGACCTGAATGTACGGTTCAGGATGTATTCCGTGGATGCACCCCCTTCTTTGTTGCTGATGTAGTCACCATCGGCACCCTGATCGCCTTTCCAAAAATAGTTCTCTGGCTCCCCAGCCTGATCGGCTATGCATGACCTGTACTCCCTTTGCCTGACTCAACGGATTGGTCTCTGACTCACGCTGGACTGGTTGCCTAGCCGGAGACCTGACCCGCGCTGCTATCTTGATAGCAGCCACAAAATTGAAGGTTAGGTGTTTTTATGGTGATGTTCTTCTCAAAATCATGCATGTATCAGTGATAACAACACCTTATACTGTAATCACTTAGGGTCTGCCACATGGATATCTCAGCGTTAGTACAACAGCAAGCCGATGACTGCAGTAACAAACCCAACAAGTGACGCAGATTGGAACTCTGCAGCATTCGCCAACGAACTAACCAATTGCCTTGATGAATATATTGGATCCGAAGGTTTTCAGAGCGTATCGGGAATAACGCCTATTTAAACAGTCATCAGTTAATTTAGAAATCAACATCATGTATTTGTCTCTAAAACTTCTAAAGCAGATCGTAAAACGATGCACTCAAATTGTGCCGCTGCTTGTCATCTCACTGTCGTTGCACGCCAGCATTCTGGAGCATATGGATGCACTGAGCCAACACTATCCGGGGCAGAGTGGTGTCTATATTCTGGAAAAAGGAGAGGAGTCACTGTTAACCCGGGCATGGCTCACCGAATCCGCACAGAAAACCATCGACGTACAATATTTTATCTGGAGCACGGATAATGTCGGCACGCTTGCCAGTGAGGCGCTTCTCAGCGCCGCTGAACGTGGCCTCAGAGTAAGGGTGATAGTCGATGATCTGTTGATCGACGCCGAACCGGAAACACTGCTCTCTCTCGATGCACACCCCAACATCCAGATCAAAATTTATAATCCACTGCACTCAGTCGGCAGAGGAACACTGTCACAGCTCTGGCATCTGATCACAGACTTTCGCGACGCCAATCAGCGCATGCATGACAAAGTCGTAATCTATGACCAGACCATTGCCATCACCGGTGGGCGCAACATGGCCGATGAGTACTATGATTACGATCATACCTATAACTTTCGTGATCGTGATGTAATGGTTGCCGGTTCCGTATTGCCCAGAATACAGGAGAGTTTCAACAGCTTTTGGCAACATCCTCTGTCAGTATCGCTAACTGAACTGCTTTTGGAAGAGAAGCATGATTTGACCACCGAGCAGGTCGGAAGCTATACCGAATGGCTCCACCGATATGCCAGTGATCCACTCAATTTCGCACCGGAGATCCGCATCGCAATCACCAATATGGCGACGCGGGTCGAGCAGATTTTCACCCAACTGCACTGGACGGATGTGGACTACATCCATGACATACCGGGTAAAAATAACCAACGCGACAACCTTGGCGGTGGCGGCCAAACCACAGCATCGTTGATTGAACTGCTTTCCAGGGCTGAGAAAGAGATACTGATAGAGAGTCCCTATCTGATCATGCCGGAAGGGGGTTTTGAATTTTTTTCCGGGCTTTTGACCAAAGGAGTGAAGATTGCCATCGTCACCAACTCGCTGGCCTCAACCGATAACCTGCAAGCCTACTCCGGCTATCATAAACAGAAACAGAAACTTCTTGATCTTGGTATCAGCATCTACGAATTCAAACCCAACCCAGGCATACACCGCCAACTCATCGATCGATACGAACAGCTTGGCAAAACCTCTCCCATCTTCGCCTTACACGCCAAATCTTTGGTGATTGACGATCAAATAACCTATATAGGCACCTTCAACTTCGATCCCAGATCAGCAAATCTCAATACCGAAGTGGGTGTCGTGATTGATGATTCAAAAATTGCACATCAGGTTGCTCAAGCGATTCGCAGGGATATGCAGCCTGAAAACAGCTGGAACGCCACGATCGACATTGACCAGCAAGGAGTCGGTTTCCTTAAAAGATTACAAGTCGACTTGTGGAGTCTGTTGCCATTGGATCCTATACTCTGAACGATTCATGCTTCAGATGACCCGACTTGTTCTGATCTGTTTATCTAACCACCGATCACAGACGCAACCGACCCGCCAGCTGCATTAATCCACCACCTCAAGCGGAGTCCCATTCGGCGCTGGTTGACTTGGGCATGCTGACGGCCAGGAATATCAGATATGAAGTAGCAGATTCGCTTTTGCTCCTGTTCACCCTATGACGACAGACAAGTGCGATTTCGACAACCTCCTGGTACTTATCCTCAACGGTCATGAAATGAGCAAAACCGCTGCGGAGTCGGATGTAACCGATATCAGGTAGAGCTGAAAAGACCGAAGTGTCCTATTTTCATTCAGAATCCATGTGGTTAACCTCCATTAAAGCGCTCCAGCTGGAAGGTAACCAATTCAGCAGGGAATCCTTGTCGACCCTGATACGGCTTAATAACCACACGAAAACCGCGTGACTTTAGTGCCATTCAAGCTATCATTAAAAACCATGGAGTCTTAAATATCCCTAACCGTTTCAGAGATGATGACGTCGATCCCGGCAGGTTCACAACACATCGTAAGGACAACCAAAACAATGAAGCCTTTAACCTATATGCTGCTGCCTCTGCTGTATAGCCTGACCCTGATAGCACAGGCGCAAGACCTGAAGTATGTGCCACTGCAGGAAAACGGTACCACCACCGCCTATGTATCAGTACCCGAAAGCTTCAATTGCAATGTCAACATACCCGATACACCAACAGCGCTGTGTGCCGCTGGTGGCTATATCTATCATCTGCATGGCGCCTTCATCTCAAACCCTGTTGATCCAGAACAGTATTTCAATAATCTGTTACAACAGGTCAGCTCTGAAAACCCCAATGCCAATATCGAGAATCGTTACAGAATATCGAGCATATCCCAATATGTAACACAGCGGGATGCTAACCTGCTGTTCCGTTATGGACAGCAGGTTGTGACCTATGGTTTCGATGTAGTGGACAAGCAAGACAACCAGAAAAGTTCTGCCGCTGTGACAGTCAGTTCACTACCCAACAATGGGGCTCCTGTTACAATCGTGCAGCTGTATGGCGTTACTGTGCCCCTGTCTGAATCCCATGACTATTCACAGATTCAGAATGAGCTGGTACGGTTTGCTCAATCCTATCAGTATGACCAGAACTGGCTGCAGGCAGCAAATGCCCAACATCTTCAGTTCCAGGGCAACCTGAGTGCAAAAAACCGCGCCTTCCAGCAGAGTCAGCAACAGATACACCAATCCAATATGGATGCACTGGATAGAAGCCACAACAGCTACATGGAACGCAGCGCGGCTTCGGATCGCTCTCAGAGCGCCTACATTGATTCCATCCATGAAAGACAGCAACTGGTTGATCCCACCACTGGCACAAGATACGAAGCTGACGGTTACTACGACTACAACTATGTCAATCCGAATGACTCAAGCATCTACTACCGGACCAATGACCCAACAGCCAACCCCAATATAAACAACAACCAGGGTGAAGATTACCAACTGCTGCAGGAAAACAGTGCCGGCAGGTAGTTAGTACTCACCCGTCACCTAAATCACCGGGTTGATCGCGACATCACTGCTTGGGAAAAAACTTGCACCTGTTAAATCAGTGGTCATGACGATGCATCACATGATTACCAACCTGACCATCCGTATTAAAACGGATGGTGGCTTGGTAAGCGCCAAGGCGCTTCATAGTGTTTAATCAAAGCGTATTTGGTGGAGCATGGCCCCACCAGTCAGGGTTTGAGCAAGCACCATTAAGTCTTTTATTAACCCGGAAGCCATAATCAGACCCTCCGAGTAACTTGTAGCCCCTAAAACCTGCTCACACTACCTGTCTTCATCCTTCAACTGATTAACCAGCAACGCCTGAACCAGTGCTGAGATTGGCGCCTCTTTCCCCAATCTACCGCATCGCTCCACCACCACACCGGTGATGGCGTCCAGCTCCAATGGTCGCCCCTTCTCACGATCCACCAGCATGGATGTCTTGATGGCATCAAACTGACAGATCAACTGATACATTTCATCGATATCAGATCGCTGCAGATCGACACCATCGGCCTCAGCCGCAAGCGCCACCTCCTCCATCAACTGATAAACTGTGCGAGTCAGTACCGGATTGGTAGTCAGAGTGCGGGTATCCAGGCCAGTCAAGGCACTCAGCGGATTGACCCCGTTATTGATCAGCAGTTTTCGCCAAAGCGCTCTCTGAATGGCTTCACTCAATGTGGTTGGGATGCCAGCACGATTAAAACAGTCTGCCACACTTTCCAGATCCCGCTGTATTGCCGGATGGTCCCTGGCACACTTCCAGACGCCCATCACGACTTGCGCCACACCGGTGGCCTCGATGATACCAGGACGGATGATATGCCCGCCTATGCGCACCGCGAGTCCACCAATCGTCCGCTCACTGCCAATATGGGCAGCAATGGCAATCTCATTATCGACTCCATTCTGCAGCGACAACACTGGCGTGGTGACACCGCTCAACCAACTTTTGAGTTCCTGCATCACTGACTCTGTTGCACCCGCCTTGACCGTCAGTATCAACAGATCAAATTCTTCTGCACGGTAATGATCAAGTAGACCCTGCTGGTCTGTGGCATCGACCTTCGCCTCAAAATTGAATTCCGCATGGTGCACCGACAGACCACTGTTTTGAAGTGCTCTCAGATGCTCCCCACGTGCAATGTAGAGAACCTGGTGACCGGCAGATTGCAGACGGGCCCCATAGTAACCACCAATACCACCTGCACCGAGAATCAAAAACCGCATGGTTTCAACTTGCTAAGAGTTGGCGTTACGCTTGGCAACGGATATCCCTCCGATCGCCCAGTGGGTTTTCGGAACTTCCTGTATCACAACACGTACCTGCTCCGGTTTAACATTGAGCGTGTCCACCACGACCTGTGTGACACCCTGATAAAATGCCTCCTTCTGCTCCTGGGAGCGTCCTTCCATGATGGTTGCCTGAATCAATGGCATGAATCGACCTCTCTGGTTGTTGAATGAGTTGCCCACTCGCACACATCTTTTGCGCAATGGACGAGTGGGCGCGGATAATACACTCTGTCAGATCCACACAACTGACACACGGGAGTTCACACGAGCACCCCATACTGTAAGCGCCAAACAGAGATTACAGACCCAACCGCTGCAAACCCGCCTTAGCACAGATCTCATCCTGCTGTTCTGATCCGCCGGAGACTCCGATGGCGCCGATCACCTGATCATTGCTGACAATCGGCAGACCACCGCCGAAGATCACCAGGCGATCCCGCTGCACGATACCTTCACGCAGCTGTGGTATGTCTCGGATTTCATCCATCCATTTGCGGGTCGGAAAGCCAAATCCAGCCGCCGTATAGGCCTTATCAATGGAGATGCCGATGGAGTGTAGAAACGCGCCGTTCATACGCTGAAAGGCGAGTAGATTGCCGCCCTTGTCGACAACGGCGGCATTGATCTTTATCCCCATCTCCTCGGCCTGTTGTACTGCGGCGGCCACCGCATCGGCAGCCGCACGCCAGTGGATCTGTGGTTCGTTAACCGCCAGTTCCATCAGGTCAGAACCGTTAGAAAGCGATCGTTTAGGCTGCGCTCATAGTAGAAAATGCCCTTGCCCACATGGTCAAAGTCCCAGCTTCGAACCGGATGGTCGGGGTAGGCGGTATAGCCGCCGGCATAGACCTCGTTACGGTTACCGGAAGGATCGAAGAAGTAGATGGTCTGACCACGGGTGATGCCGTGGCGGGTCGGACCGATATCGAGGGAGACGTCATTGATGGAGATGATATCGGCTGCCGCACCCACTTCATTCCAATCCTGCAAAAGGAAGGCCACATGGTGCAGTTTGCCTGGCTCCTCATGCTCAACAAAAGCGATATCATGGGCCTTGTTGCTTGCGGTAAGCCAGATGGCAAGGGAGCCATCTCCTTCTGGCAAGTCGACCTTCTCAGGCTGATAGAAGTCGAGCACATCACAGAAAAACTCCCGAGCCTTACCGATATTGGGTCCGTAACAGAGCAGATGGTCGAAACGGCTGGCGCCCATACCGTCAGGACGACGCTGATAGATATCCGGATTATTGATGCCCGGGTGGTCCTCGGCCATATCGATCTGGTGATAAAGCTCGATACGGTGACCGGTCGGCAGGGTAAAACCAATACGCCGACCGACACCCGGCTGCTCACCGGCAGGAACATGATCCACCTCCAGCCCCCAGGCAACGATCTTTGGTTCAATCTCCCGCAGGTAATCATCACTGTCGACTTTGAATGCCACATAGTCAAGGCCGGCGCTCTCCGCCTGACGCAATACGACGCTATGGTGATCAAACTCATCCCAGCCTTTCAGATAGACCCGCCCATCAGCCTCGGTAGAGACGATATTGAGTCCAAGAATATTCTGATAGTGGTTGATCGCTTCGTCCATATTCAGTACACGAATCTGAATCAGTCCGGGACGGAGTACGCCTTTGAATGCCATGTTGAAATCCTCTCTGTCTGTGTAAATCGTATCGTTATTGGGCCTTTCTTGAGGCCTCAGCCGACAGCGGCAACACTCACATCATCTTCAGTCTCGATCAGACGCTGTGCGCTCAAGGCTTTTTGCATTTTTCCCACCACGCTGATCGATAGATCACTGGTCGGCGTACAGCGACAAGCCAGCACGATCCGCTTAGATTCATCCGCTTCGCTGATCACGCTGCGGCTCATCTTTGCCTTGCTAAACGTTCCCGAAGTGACCTGAACCCTGCAGACACCACATCCACCACCCCGGCAACCAACGGGGATACCCCGCTTGCCAAGCTGCTCCATCCCCTGCAGCAGGGTCTGCTGCTCTGAGCAGGGATAGGTTTCGCTACAGTTTTCGATTGTCACCCGGTATCGCATCTGATTCCCTAGTGTTGAACGGTTGATACTTAGTCGACGTTTTCCGGGGCTGCACACTCAGCTGAGAAGCGCAGCCCGTGAAGTGCTTAGAGCAGAATGTGTGCCATCAAGGCCTCGAGGAGTGCATTACGGCGAGTGACTGGAGAGATCAGCCCAGGGGTAGAGCCAGGCAAAATCGGGTAATTCGACCTCTTAATTTACTATATGATCACTTTTTTAAGGGATAACCCTAATATTCTGTTGTTATAGCAATTAAAATCGATATTTATATTTTCAATCGTTATTTTTTACTGCTATTTTTCAGTTATACTGTGACAAAGCAGACAAAACTTATTATATGATCACTTTCTGATGATATCGTGATTTTTTCATCTCACCATATCGTCAGCATCCATTTGATACCGACCTGAGACGACCCTATGACCATTCAGATCGATCTGAGCGCTCAATTCAACCTCCCCTCGGAACTCAACCTCTCCCTGGAGGAGGGCCGGATATACCTAAGCGACGAGCGCATGATCATGCTGCATATCGGCGCCATGGGTTCTCTGCGCAAGGAGCTGATCGAGACCCTGGGCATCGAACGGGCCCGCGGACTGTTGACCAGAATGGGGTATGCCTCCGGGGTGCGGGACGCCAAACTGGCCCGCAAGCTGATGCCCAATGCATCGGATGAAGAGCTGATGCTGATGGGACCGAAACTCCATATGGTGGAAGGCATCGTCAAGGTCTCGCCAATCAAGATCGATGTCGACATTGCCAATGGACGATATTTCGGCGATCTGATCTGGGAGCACTCCTACGAGGCAGACGTCCATATCGATCAATTCGGCGTGCATACTGAATCCGTCTGCTGGACCCAGATCGGCTATGCCACCGGTTATACCAGTGAAATCGTTGGCCGCTTTATCCTCTACAAGGAACCGGAGTGCTGCGGTATGGGCGACCGCCACTGTCGAAACGTGGGCAAGCCGGTTGAGGACTGGGAAGGCGATGTGGAAGAGGACCTGAAATACTTCAATCCGGACCATATCGCGGATCAGCTCCTCAAACTGCAAGAGGAAGTGGCCCATCTTCGCTACTCTCTCGACGAAGAGACTGCACCTGGCGATATGGTGGGTAGTGCACCACCCTTCCTGAAAACCTGTGAAATGCTGAAAAAGGCGGGTGAGAGCAATGTAACCGTATTACTGCTTGGCGAGACCGGGGTCGGCAAAGAGATGTTCGCCCGGGCTCTTCATAGCATCAGCTCCAGGGCAGAAAGAAACTTCATTGCCATCAACTGCGCCGCAATTCCTGAATCACTCATCGAATCGGAACTTTTTGGCGTGGAAAAAGGGGCCTACACCGGCGCACAGCACTCCCGTCCCGGACGCTTTGAGCGCGCTCACGGTGGCACACTTTTCCTGGACGAAGTGGGAGAGCTTTCACCCGCCGCACAGGCCAAACTTTTGAGGGTATTACAGGAGGGGGAGTTTGAACGAATTGGAGACAGTCGCACCCGCAAGGTGAATGTCAGACTGGTGGCTGCCACCAATGTGGATCTGCAGCAGGCCGTGGATGCGGGCAAATTCCGTGCGGACCTCTATTACCGACTCAACATCTTTCCAATTCTGATCCCCGCGTTACGCGAACGGGAAGGCGATATACCAGCCCTGGTCAATCGCTTTCTGGAGAAGTACACCGCACTGCATGGTAAACGCACCCCCGGCATCACCGAGCGGGCACTCAGTGCGCTGAGAAACTACAACTGGCCTGGCAACATCCGTGAACTGGAAAACATCATTGAGCGAGGCGTGATCATCACGGCCAATGACACACACATCGACCTGCCAAACCTATTCCCGGAACTCAGCGTCGAACCCACAGTCACGGCGCAAACTCAAACCCCCACCCTGGCGGAATCACCAACCACTCAGACAAACGACCATTCACTCGAACGAATGCTCGATCAGATACTGGATCAGAACATTCCACTTGGAACAGTGGAAAACAGACTCCTTGACCGAGCCGTCGAGCGGGCCCGAGGCAACCTCGCTTCCGCAGGAAGAATGCTGGGTTTGACCAGACCCCAGATGGCCTATCGGTTAAAAAAATACAGTACCCCCTAGGGGGTTGGTTGTTAAGACAAACCCGATCCCCTTTAGAGCTGCACCATGCAACTTGCGGTGAGAACGATCTTAATGTAACAAATGTTGCAGATCCTGCTAACTACACATGGATAATCTGCCTATCGTCGGCAATCGGGTCGCACGTAGTTAAACAAGCAGGAGTTCCTCACCATGTCTGTAGAGCGCATCACTTTCACAATCGTCGGTATTCTGATCATGGCAACCGTTGGCGGTTATCTCGCCACACAGAATATCTTTTTTCTCTATGCCTCGATTTTTGTCGGTTTTATGCTTTTCCAGGCACCGTTCACCAAATTCTGCCCACTACCATTGCTGTTGAAAATGATGGGAGTCAAGACGGGTAGCATTTTTGGCTGACTCGCCAATTCTTGAATCAATGGATATTCCCACATCCATTGATTCATCCTTTCAAATCAATTCAATAAGAACAGCGTCAACACAACTCTCCCCACTCCCTCTGAACAGTTCGATGAGAAGTCGGTTAACTCAGCGCCAAAGTTCACGCCTTGAGCTACAACTCCGGAATTTCTCTACACCAAGAAAAACGATTAAACTTAATGACTCATGACAACCCGTGAATATCGATGATACCCACACTCGACATAAGTGCACTGCTCTGGTTTCTGATCTGCTGGATCGGATATACCCGCTTTGCAGACCTTCGTGCGCGCGACAAATTGACATTGATGAGCGCCATGCACGGTTACCGAAGGCAGTGGATGAGAGAGATGATGCGCCGGGATGTTCGCATTGTGGATTCCAACATCGTGTTGATTCTCGCCAGAAGCGCCACCTTTCTCGCCTCCACGACAATCTTCATACTCGCCGGACTGATTGCGGTTATGGGCACCATGGACACAGCAATGGAGGTGGTAGGTGATCTGCGCTATGCGGTGAAGAGCAGCCGCGAAGTGTGGGAGCTGAAAATGCTGGGACTGCTGCTTGTGTTTATCTATGCGTTCTTTAAATTCACCTGGTCGATGCGCCACTTCAACTACCTCTCCACCATTATCGGCGCCGCACCCATGAGTCATGAGTTACCAGCCTGGAGTGACAGCTTTGCAGAACGTGCCGCCAAGGTCAGTTCCAAGGCCTCGAACACTTTCAACCGGGGACTCAGAGCCTACTATTTTGGCCTGGCCTTCCTCAGTTGGTTTCTCCATCCTCTACTGTTTATTCTCGCCACCGCACTGGTGGTGGGCGTGCTCTATCGCCGTGAATTCAAATCGGGCATGCTGAAAGAGCTCGGCGACCCAAATGATTTCTATGGCCGTTAGCCTTTAAAACATCCACATAAACGGGCCCTAAGGATTATCAATCAGCGGCCGATATCTCCTGCGATACTACAACGGAATCCAGAGCATTGACATGGAAGCAAAATCACTCCCCAGACAATTGATCGCACTTACCATCAACCTCAGAGCCGGGTTGAGACTAGCCAGCCATCAACAGCTGACACGTGACAGTTTTGTCTACTCCATAGAGCAAATTCTCTGGCTTTTTGCACTGATCTTCTGCCTCGAGATCAGTGTTTCTTATCTAGCCGTTGATAAACCAGCAACATTCTCCAGCTATGGACTCAACCACCTGGCTGCCATCTATCTGTTTGATCTGTTGATTCTTTTGGCGATGTCCCGACTGGTCCACGCCAACGCCTCTGACACAGGTAAACTGTTACTCGCCTACCTGGCATCGATGCCACTGTTCATTATCGTTTTTCAAACCCTGAGCATGCCAACACACCTCTATTACAACCACCCGCAGAGCGGAGGTCTGTTGTTACTGCTGCTGTTGGCCTGGCATCTCTATATCCTGTTGCGATTGATGCGGATCGTACTCTCTCTATCGCTTGGAAAATCGATCCATCTTGCAATAACCGCTTTCCTGCTCTCTCTGTCAAGCAGCCTGTTTCTTCCCTATTCACAACTCTGGTACAGCGATGAACCGCCACAGAGTGACAACCTCTATGACAAGCTATACAAACTGAGCATAGAAGATCTTTTCTATGACCAGTATCCGATAGTAGATAAAGCACTCAATAGTCTGGCTTCACAACGCCCCGGAATCACCGATCTCTATCTGGTCACAGTAGCCGGGTATGGCCTGGAAAATGTCTTTCTCAATGAAGTCGAGTACGTACGCGATCTGTTCGATCGACGTTTCCATACAAGCGGACGTTCGATGTCCCTGGTGAACAACATCGATACTCTATCCCGATACCCCCTTGCCAACCGACACAATCTATCCGACAGCCTGTCGGTAATCGGCGAAATCATGGATACCGAAGAGGATGTGCTGTTCCTGTTCATGACCTCTCACGGCAGCAAGGATCCCAAATTTTCAGTTAGCTTTGGCCCCGTACCCTTGGAAGACATAACGCCACTGCAACTACGACAGGCGCTCGATAAATCCGGTATTCTTTGGCGGGTCATCATCGTATCCAGTTGTTATTCAGGCGGGTTCATCGAACCCCTTCGAACACCCCACACATTGATCATCACCGCAGCAGACGCTGATCGACAATCTTTCGGCTGCGGTGTCAAAAGTGAGTTTACAGACTTTGGCACCGCCTACTTTAAACACGCTTTGCAGCAGCAACCCGATTTCATTGAAGCGTTCGAAATTGCAGCACAGTGGATAGAGGAGAAAGAGCGTAGAGAACAGCGCAAGCGCTCTCTACCACAACGTTTCGTGGGTGATGAAATCCGCGACAAACTTATCCAGCTTGGTGGGGTGAGTAATAACGACTCCTTGACCTATCGGCCTATCGATCGTTAGCTGCGTTTCACACCAAGCCAAACCCCAGGCATGCGGAACAGCCTGGAGTCTGGAAAGATCAAACCACATCATCTGCCGGGCAACTCAGTGAAATCAAGCTACCGCAGATACCGTCGAACCACTGGCTTCATGGAGTATCGGTGAGCCAAGCTCTGCAAATGAAAAGAGCTTGAAAGTTCGCTCACCATTGTAATCCAGCACACGCAGATCATCGCTTTCGTGCAGGTCATTGGCGACCACAGTGAAGTGACCACCATAACGCAGCTTGGCCAGATCATAGGGCACTTCATAGGCAATAAACTTCTCGATACCCTTGATGGCGAGCTTCTCCAGAATCAGTGAATCTTCGATGGAAGAGTGAGATGTGAGTATCATCAGCGGACCGCTTCCAGTGATCAGCATAAAGGTTTTCATGGCTACCTCCCTCCCGTGGGATTGTGGATTGAAGGTTTGCATCATCACCTCTTTTAATTTTAGCTCAACCATTAGCATTGAACTTGAGTTACGAGCTTCAGAGTTCTACAAATCATTTACTACGACCGATCCACAACCGAGTACCACACTGATTTCCAAAGGGATTTTTACAAAAGCTTCAGGCTCACAGGAACACCTGACATACATTGAAAAAGTCAATCCTAAACAGTAGCGGTATGCTTTTTCTCAATAGATAAAAACTTAAAAAATCCAGCTCACAACAAATCAGAAATTTGAGTCAATTACACCCCACAACAGACCGAAGAGGCTCGAACGAAGCTGGCTAAGTCAGACAGGATAGAGTTAAATCAATAATTTCAATCTTCATCATCTGTCATATTATCCCTGGATGAAGACTCATGGCTTTTACCAGCCAAGAATAGCGCCGCTACTCCCAGAACAAGCAGAATGATCAACGATATGGCGATCAGAATATTGCTCATAATCAATACGTCCAGAAGAGTCTATAAATGGAGTTGCAGCCGGCACCATACACCGAGATAACCAGGAGATAAACCGGTATGGTGCCGACAAACCAACTCACTATTAACGATTTACCCGGCCCGGCAGACTCAGATCCCCAGAGGACACATCCATCACATCGACAACACAAAGCAAAGGTGCATGTACGCTCTGGTGGACACGCAAACCAGCCGTGACTCCATCAAAACTGGCCGTTTCAACAGCACCGATGTCAGCGAAAGGAACCCGAACCTCGACAACCTCATCATTGAAGGTGGGATCCCAGCCGGGACTGTCGAGCAAGATGGGCAATCCAGGCCAGGTGCTGGGCAATCGTGGACTCGCACCTTCCGGTATATCGACCACGCCAAGTACACCTTCGCCACAACGCTCATTGGGTTGCAAAACCACCCAGTGACTGTGCCATACAGCCCCATCATTCTTCAAATCACCGTCACCATTCTCATCGAACAGTGGCGTATCATCGAAATCAGGGTGTGAAGTCACCGCCAGCGCAAGGATACCCACATTACGCTCGAAACCCACGCTATAGCTATCGATAGAGGTTGGCCAGACGTAGGAAAATACATGGCTGCCTGCAAGTTCGCCTGTTGCTGTTGGCTTACTGGACCCCGCTTTCGCTGATACCGCCATATGGAACAGCGCGGTGTTGCCTTCACTGCTGATTTTCGTATGGATGATATCGAAAGGCGCCAATTTCGCATTACCCTGCTCTGCCTTGATACCGCCTTGGTGATCCTGGTGAGCCGAGACTGGCAATGAGAGACAGAGAAGAGTGAATACTGAGACCAATGAGCTGCCCTGCATCACGCACCCCCTTTTACATCCGCCAAGGAGGCACCGAAGTTGATGTGGAAGACCCCCTCATCAAGCAGCAGCGCTGGTACCGACTGGATACCAGCCTGTTCGGCTTCGACAATACGACTCCGGTCTGCACCAAGATGGACGACCTCCAATTCATATCGCCCCTGATCCAATGCATCAAGAACCTGTTGTTCCGCAGCGACACAGACCGGACAACCCGCATGGTAGAAAACCGCTTTTTTCATAATTGAATCCTCGTGTGACTTTTGAATATTAGTATCGACTCGATACATTTATCAAGCTAGCAGAGGATTTCGGACTTGTCAAACTAGTTTTTAGTCGATACTATATTATCATGAATTCAGGAAACCTATATAATCACCTTGAGCGTCTCAGCGAAATTTTGCGTACCGATCTGCGTAAAAGCGGCATCGAGCACGGCCTGCAGCCTGTACAACTCGAAGTATTACACTACCTGTCTGTTTGCAATCGATATTCGGACACACCACTGGCTGTAACCGAATATCTTGGCCAGACTAAAGGAACAGTTTCCCAGACGATTAAGGTGCTCGAGCAAAAGGGGCTGTTGCTGAAGCGCAACGATACTGAGGACAAACGGGTCTCCCATCTCTCCCTCACGCCGAGAGGCAGCAAGCTGCTGGATCAACTGGTGCCGCCACCGATGCTGACCAAAGCCAGTGACAAACTGCCGGAAAAGACCCACAAGCAAATTAACCAAGCTCTTCAACAACTGGTCATGGCACTGCTGCAAAGTAATGGCATGAAGAGTTTTGGCGTCTGCCACACCTGCCGCTATAACATGCACTCAAAAGATGGTGGATACTTTTGCAATCTGGTTAAACAAGCTTTAACTGTTGACGATGTGGAACGACTTTGCCGTGAACATGAAACCGCTGGCTAAGACCGCCGCATACCATCGGTGCAGATGACAATCAATGAGAAGGTTTATAGATGACGAAGGTGACACAAAAAAATTCGTGTTTCCTGATAGGCCAATGAGGTCGTCATATCGATTGCTAAAGGATGGCGTTGAAGTTCACTGGCCCTCACTCTACTGCGACCAATAAAGCCCGGGCAGATAAGGAATTACCTTTTGATTTGATTACACGGCTTTTAAATCGCCTGAGTCAGATAATTATGTTTTCTTACAATACCCTTGGCCAACACTCCCTTCTGACTGCAAATTGACTACATGGGAATATTAATACGATGGCCGTATACATCTTGCATTCTCGATGTCACAACGCTATCCCACAAGAACTCTGTAGAGACTGAATGACAAAGCTAGTACATACCAATGCCATTGCTCGAATGACAAGTGCAACCCTGGATGATATTCAAATTATATTCAATATGTTAGCGGCACATGTAAGGATTTTCGATTAGTACAGTCCATCCCGGTTGTAGCCTGTCGTCCGGAGATACTTTTGTGATATTCTCGTGACGAGCCAGTGAACTTTACAATTGATAATCGGCACTAAGTTAAAGATTGCTTTGAGGGTCTATTGATGAAGTTTTCCGTGTATGGCGGCCTGTTTGCCTTGGTGTTGCTTATCTCCGGCTGTACTCAGCCTATATCCGACCGATCGATAACCTCAGCAGAAGAGTTGCAGGGATTGTCTGTGGCGACATTTGCCGGCGGCTGCTTCTGGTGCGTCGAGTCTGGATTTGAGATGCTGCCAGGCGTCAAAGAGGCTGTCTCGGGTTATAGCGGAGGCACGGAGAAAAACCCGACCTACCGGAGGGTTGCACTCGGGATGACCGGCCACACCGAGGCGGTACAGGTCTACTACGACCCTGAGGTCATCAGTTACACAGGTTTGATACAGGGTCTGTGGCGAATGATGGATCCCACCGATTCCCGTGGCCAGTTCTACGACCGAGGCAGACAATACCGGCCAGCCATCTTCTATCACAACAGTGAACAGCAGCGGATTGCTGAACAGTTGCGCGATGAGTTGGATGCATCCGGTCGCTACGACAGTCCGATAACCATCGAAATCGTACCCTTTAGCGAATTCTACCAGGCGGAAGAGAAACACCAGGATTACTATAAAAAGAATCCCGTACGATACAACTTCTATACATTCAACTCCGGTCGCTTTCAGTTTGTGGATGATGTCTGGGGTGAGGAGCGATATGTGGACTACACCCAATATCGGGACAGAGTCACGGATGAAATTTGATCTAATTCGGATTTGCCAGCAATCAAATCCACTCTTCTCTATTTGATGGTTATGCCGTTCAGTGTGCCAATCGGGCATGATCAAGACCTGGACCTTGCATACAACAACCAGGAAGGCTGATAGACCAAGGTTACTGGTGCACAAAAATACAGGGCTCTCTGACTGAACGCCCGGTGGCCACTGTAAACTGGGCGCGGATCTGAAACAGACTTCAGAAAAGACCAGAGGCTTTTTTGCCGAACCCTATACCCCCTCTATTAACAGGGTAATATGCTAGCTAAAGGATCAGATCTATGTTGTAGGTTGTTGCTCTGACAGCGTTTCTTGGTGAAGCTTTCAATCTCCCGGAATAACGCCCCACCCCAGGCTCTCCGGATCACACCACTCTCTCAGACTCTACAGAACGACCTATTTGTTGCTTTTTTGTAGTCGACTTGAGCTAGGACATATCGGTTTGCTGTTTTGAATGTTACAGTTATATGACGCTTTTATGACAATTCAGAAAATAATTCCTATTTAACGACCAATAACAGAGAATAGTGGAACTCAAAAAAATTGCACAAATAGCACACGTCACCTGGAGCAGCCGAGAAAAGCCCATTCGCCTTGGAATTGAGACCCTTTTTATCATTGGCACCATGCTTTGTGTCGGGTCCACGGATACGCAAGTAAGCCATATGCTGACCATCGTTGCGATGATTGGCAGCTATATGGCTATGAATACCGGCGCCAATGATATCGGGCCTGCCGTCGCTTCCCATGCCATCACTCCCGTCGGGGCGATCACTATCGCTGCGGCGCTGCTGAGTATTGCCCAGGGCGCTAAACCATACGTGGCACGATGCTGCCTTAAGACACATTAGTGAACACTCACGTTATCCATTCACCGCCGATGCATAGGACATTCAATGCTACGTAAAATCCTTCTACCCACGATCTTTATAGTTTTGGGCTACGGTTTTTGGGTCAGCCCCGACTTCAAGGAGATCGCTGCCGGTGTGGCGATCTTCCTGTTTGGCATGCTCTCCTTGGAAGAGGGATTCAAAGCCTTTACCGGGGGAATCCTGGAGCGCATTCTGCAGCGCACCACCAATCGTCTATGGAAGAGCCTCAGCTTCGGCATCATCTCAACCACCGTGATGCAATCGAGCTCCCTGGTTTCGGTCATCACCATCTCATTCCTCAGTGCGGGACTGATCGGTCTGGCCTCGGGTATCGGCATCATCTTCGGCGCCAACCTGGGTACCACAACCGGCGCCTGGCTGGTGGCCGGTTTTGGCCTGAAGGTCAAGATCTCCGCCTATGCCATGCCGATGCTGGTATTCGGCATCATTCTGGTATTCCAGAAGTCGAAATCCCTTCGAGGAGCAGGCTATATCCTGGCCGGCCTGGGTTTTCTGTTTCTCGGCATACACCATATGAAGGAGGGGTTCGAGGCCTTTAAGGACGCCATAGATCTGGCAGCTTACGCTATGCCCGGCTTGAAAGGACTGTTGGTATACACACTGTTGGGTGCAGCCGCCACCGTGGTCATGCAGTCCAGCCATGCAACCCTGGTCCTGATCATCACGGCATTGGCGGCTCAGCAGATCAGTTATGAAAATGCACTGGCGCTGGCAATCGGCGCCAACGTCGGCACCACGATCACAGCGATACTCGGCGCCATGAGCTCCAATGTTCAGGGCCGACGCCTGGCGGGCGCCCATCTGATCTTCAATGTCACGACCGGCCTGGTCGCCATCATTTTCATCCAGCAGTTCCTGCTGGCCGTTAATGGCGTCAGTGACCGACTGGGTATTGCGGAAGATGACTACACCATGAAACTGGCCGTATTTCATACGCTCTTCAACCTGGCCGGAATTATCATCATGCTTCCGTTCACCGGGCAGCTGGTAAGCCTGCTTGAACGGCTACTGAAAAAAAGGGAGCGCAAGGTCGAAGAGCCTCTGTTTCTCAACGAAGCGGCCATGGAACTGCCTGAATCGGCCATGCAGGCAATTCGTAATGAGATAGGACACCTGTTCGAGAACGCCCATGAGCTGATCATCTCAGCTCTCAACCTGGATCCGCAAAAACTTCGCACCTCGGAGGATCTGAAAGAGTTAGTTGAGACGACGCCTGAAGTGAAAAAAATCGATATCGATGCCATATACGAGCGTCGCATCAAGACACTCTACAGTGCGATCATCGCCTATATCAGTGAGGTGCAATCGACCGCATCGGAACACTTCGGCGAAGAGCTATACCAGTTACGCCAGGCAAGCCGGAATATTGTCGAGGCAGTTAAAGATACAAAACACCTTCAGAAAAATCTGGTACGGTACACAACATCAACAAATCCACAGATACAGGATCAGTACAATAACCTGCGTCTGCAACTGGCTGTGGTGCTGAGTGAACTCGCAGCAGCAAAGGATGATGAGGAAGATGAAACCTCCCTGCTCTCGCTGGATAGCGTGCAACTTGTGCTGGAAGAGAGTGATGTCATCGCAAACGGCGAGCTGGATCGATTGATCCGGGATAATGCGATCAGCGCCGAGATGGCGACATCACTGATGAACGACAGCGCCTACGCTTATGATGTAGCAGGAAACCTCATCGATATGGCACGGGTACTTTTCGGGCCTATGCAAAAAGAGTTGAGAGATGCAGAGAGCGAATTGATGTTGAGTGAAGAGGAACTGGATGAGATTATCTCGTCTGGGGATAATGATAATCACAACTGAGTAACGCCATGACCAGTGAAAAACTCATCGAAAAATTTGGCCTGCTGCTTGACATGGAGCGTCAAAAGCAGATACGAAAACGCGACAAGATTCGCACCTTACTGAAAAAACTCAAACAACAGAAGCTGGCATTGAAAGACAGGATTGATCAGGAACAGAATCCACAAAATCGCAAGCGCTTGAAAAGAAACCTTAAAGTCATTCAGGCGCAGAGAAAAAAAGGCATCAAATTATGTAAAAGCATCAAGTGCAAATAGTATCTGCTGGCTTAAAAAAGCACACACATAGGAGTTAAAGCAACAAATCCTACTGATCTCAGTGCTGTGAGTCTCTTTCAGTGATTGGCTTTCAGTTTGCCTGCTCAATCGTTTTCCACAAACTGCAGATTGATCTACCCAAATCACTTAAATCGGCTGCGACAAAAGCGTTGCTTGTCATAGGCCGGTTGGGCAATTGCTTGTTTGATTGACTACGGCCTTACTGAAATCAGAACCCGAGTACGGCCAGTTTACCCCTGCACAAACGAATGCCGAATTAATACCAACGCCACAGTTATTTTGCATAACGCAATAGAATTCCCTTTCCTTGTCGACGTCTCGTCATATCCCAGCGGAGATATCAAATACTGTGTAATGGGGACGGTTGCTGAGTTCGGGGGTTCTACTATGTCGCTTTCACAGAGCCCTCAAAACGGTGATTGTGCTGAATTTTATTCTTAAAAACATAATCTTAGCCTAGCTGCCGATCAATTCCAACCGAGTCATTTCAGAAGTTTCAATGGCTGGCGACGCATAAGAAAATGCTATCGTCGTCAAATAATAACCACACACAATTAAAGAGATATAGGTTCTTGACGCTACCCTGCTCACATAGGGGGGATCTATCATTGTGACTGTTTCAATCGATTTGCGTCAGGTCGTCTATGCCCTGGCCGATGCTCTGGACCTGGTTGGGGTCGACGAAACCGCCCATGGCAAGCGGGTCGGATACATGGCATTCAAGTGTGCCGAGATGATGGGTATGGACAAGCAGGCTCGCGAGCGCCTGTTCCACATCGGCATGCTGCATGACTGCGGTGTCTCTTCCACAGAGGAACATACACACCTGGTTGAGGAGATGGTTTGGGAGGGGGCCGATGCCCACTCCGCAATCGGCGCGACCCTGCTTGAGAGCTTCTCCTATTTTCACGATTACGCCCAGGTCGTGCGCTACCACCATACACCTTGGGAGTCCCTGGTGGAGAGCGATGTGGATCCTGAAATCGCACGTAACGCCAACATGATCTTCATGGTGGACCGGGTCGATGCCCTATCTGCGGTCCACTATGGCAAGGATCTGCTTCAACAGACCGGAAATATCCGTAAGGCGATTCAGGCGTATGCCGGAAACCTGTTCAGTCCGGATCTGGTGGATCTTTTTATGCAGGTCTCAAACTCCGAGGCGTTTTGGATGATGCTGGAGCCTCCCCACCTGCAGCGTTTCCTCTTCGACATGGAACGATTCACAACCCCGCAGCCGGTCTCATTCGAAAAACTGAAGCAGCTGGCACGCATATTTGCCACCATCGTCGATGCCAAGAGCCACTTCACCTTCGAACACTCCGTTGGAGTTTCACGCCTGGCACGCCACCTGGCCGAGCGCTCAAGTTTGGCTTTCGATACCTGCGAGCGCATCGAAGTTGCCGGTCTGCTGCATGATCTGGGCAAGCTAAGGGTGCCGGATCAGGTCCTGGACAAACCTGGACCGTTGGACGCCGACGACAAGCTGTTACTCCACCGGCACAGTTTTGAGACCTACCAGGTACTGCGTGAGATCGAGGGGATCGAGGATATCGCCCTATGGGCTGCCTACCATCATGAAGCACCGAACGGACAGGGATACCCCTTTCGTCGAACTGGCGAGGAGTTGACCCGGGAGGCCAGGATCATCGCCGTGGCCGACGTCTTTCAGGCACTCGCCCAGGATCGTCCTTATCGGGCAGCGATGGCACTGACTAGAATACTTGAGGTGATCGGTGAAATGGCTGCATCAGGTCAGCTGGATGCCGATCTGGTCGAACTTGTGAAGACGGAGCCGGAAGCGTGCCTGAACCTGGCCGTTTCCGTATGAAGAAATCACCAGGGGATTCCGATGCCGCCGTCGAGAAGAACTCCTATTATATATAGCACCCCAACCAAAAGCATCAGCTTACCCAGGCAGCCTCCAGCAGATCAGCATACGGCATTGTTGACAATAATCCTCTCTCATTGGCAAACCCTGGCCTGACGGCCTCATCATGCGGAAAAGTTGTCAATAATGGGGGGTGGTGAAGTGTCACCTCAGCTGGATTTTCACCCATCACTGTCATATCATCTCAAACGGGTAATCGCCGTAAAACTCTCAAACAGGCGGGTTCACGATCGCGCGGGAACAGAAGCATGAATCATGCGATAATCTGTCCAGATACGCGGGTCATTTAAAAACACGAATCAACCTAGGGCCTGTTAACACGAGTCCAATTGGCCCTGTTGTGCCTGAAAAAGCGCCAATCAAGGCGCGAGGAGAGAGGTTTGGTGATTCCAAATGAACGACGAGCAACGCCGAGTGGCGCTTTTTCAGGTGCAACCCGGAGGGCTGGGGCTATTTTTCCGCCCAGCGGCGTTATCATTCGCTCATGTAGAATAACTACACAACACTCATTCTGCCTTGCTGGACGAAAAAATAGTCCCAGCAGGGCCGATTGGATTCGTGTTAACAGGCCCTAGACCATCGAAATGCGATATATTAGCTTTGTCTTACTACTGGTTCTGTTCTGGATCGCCTTATCCGGACATTTCGAACCCCTGCTCCTTGCCCTGGGGGCGGTTTCGGTTTTGCTCACGGCATTCCTATCCCACCGTATGAATATCATCGACCACGAGAGCTATCCACTGCATCTCTCGTTAAAATTCCCCATCTATTACTCCTATCTGTTCGGCGAGATCATCAAAGCTAATATCGACGTGATCAAACGGATCCTAAGCTGGGAAAAGACACCGATCAGTCCACAGATGATTGAGATCCCTCGGTCGCAACTAACCGACCTTGGGGCTGTGATTTATGCCAATTCCATTACCCTGACCCCAGGAACGGTCACGATTAAGCTATCGGAAGATAGCCTCACTGTGCATGCGCTCAGCAAGGAGGTGGCCGACGACCTGGCCACCGGCACCATGTCGAAAGAGATTACCAAGCGGGTTTTCAAAGAATAATGTATATTGCAGCTTCACTGGCAATCCTGGTCACCATGGGATTGGCCCTCGCGCGTGCTCTCTCAGGGCCGACGACCTATGACCGTATTGCCGCGGTCAACATGCATGGCACCAAAACGGTGCTGTTGATTGCGGTATTCGCTTTTCTATCCGGCAGAACCGATGTACTGGATATTGCCCTGGTCTACGCACTGATCAATTTCATTGGCGTCGTCGCCGCCCTCAAGCTGGTCGAACATGGGAATTTTCACACCTCCGACAACTACGATGGCGATGTGAAAGAGGGAGAACCGAAGTGATTATCGATATTCTCAGTTCGATCCTTCTATTGGTTGGCGCTGCGCTCGGCATCGTCGGCGGAATCGGTATCCACCGTTTCCCCGACTTCTATACCCGCCTGCATGCGATCGGAATAACCGATACCCTGAGTGCCTTGATGATTCTGCTGGGTCTCGCTCTACAGGCCGGCTGGAGTATTGCGGCCTTTAAACTGGCCATGATCTTCGTGTTCCTCTTTTTTACCAGCCCGACTGCTTCACATGCGTTGGCATACGCCGCACAGCACAGCGGTCTCAAGCCCAAGCTTGATCAGAAATAGGCAGAGGGGGAGTGAAAAATCATGTTTGATGTTGTAGTCGATATCGTTTTACTCACCTTTCTGGCAACCACCTCCGTCGCGATCATGCGCATGACCAATCTGTTTGCGATCGTCATGCTGTTCGGCATCTTCAGCCTGCTCTCTGCCGGTCTGTTTGTGGTGATGGATGCGCCCGATGTGGCCTTTACCGAAGCCGCCGTGGGTGCGGGTATCTCCACTGTATTAATGCTGACGACCCTGGCCCTGGTCAAGCGATCGAAAGCGCCCTACTACGACGAGGCGCCGAAAATTCACACCGCCTGGCTACCGCTGATCGTCGTAATCGTCACCGGCTCGGCACTGATATACGGCACTTGGGACATACCGAACTTTGGTTCCGCAGACGCCCCGTCACAGACACACGTTGCGCGTTTTTATCTTGAAAATTCGCTGCCCGACACCGGGGTACCAAATACCGTAACCGCGGTGCTGGCAAGTTACCGTGGCTTTGACACCCTGGGCGAAGTCACCGTGATCTTCACCGCTGCGGTGGCGGTAATGCTACTGATCGGTGGCAAACGCCCCAAATCGGCACCCAAAACAGAGGATGAGGAGGCGCAAGATGAAGCCTAATCTGATCCTCCATGTCATAGCAAAGTTCCTTATTCCGCTGATTATCCTGTTTGCACTCTATGTGCAGTTTCATGGGGATTTCGGACCTGGCGGCGGCTTCCAGGCCGGGGTTATCTTCAGTGCGGCCATCATCCTCTACAGCCTGGTATTCGGACTCGAAAGCGGGGAGAAGATTATCCCGCATCACTGGTTGCGGATCCTCGCATCACTCGGCGTGGTGATCTATGCCGGGGTCGGTATAGAGTCTCTGTTTTTAGGCGGCAACTATCTCGACTACACAATACTGGGCAGCAATCAGATTGCTGGCCAGCACCTGGGTATCCTGCTGGTCGAACTGGGTGTCGGCATTACGGTGGCAGCAGCCATGTTGATTCTATTTTTTGCCTTCGCAGGCAGGGGCAGAGAGTAATGGAATTCATTATCGGCCACTATAACTACTGGGTCGTGATCTTCTTGATGATGGTCGGGCTCTATACGGTGATCAGCCGTGGCAACCTGGTTAAAAAGATCATCGGCCTGAATATCTTTCAGGTTTCGGTTTTTTTCCTCTATATCAGCATGGGCACGGTGGAGGGAGGTGCCGCGCCGATTATCGCTGAAGGTGTCAAAGTCTATTCAAACCCGCTACCCCATGTTCTGATCCTCACCGCCATCGTGGTTGGCGTGGCGACGACGGCACTGGCGCTGGCTTTGGTGGTGCGTATCAAGGAGACCTACGGCACCATCGAAGAAGATGAAATTCATAATCTGGATCACTCGCTGTAATGGGAAATCATATAAGCCTGCTGCTGGTCATCGTACCGCTGATTGCGGCACCCCTGGTGGCCGTATTACCCCGTGGCCGGTTGCCTTGGGCAACCTCCTTTGTCGTATCCATCGTTTGTGCCGTGTTTGCCGGAATGCAGCTCTGGTCGGTGCTTCAGGGTGGAGTTATCAGTTATGAACTGGGCGGCTGGGCACCACCCTGGGGAATTGAATACCGCATCGATGCGGTGAATGCCTTTGTCGCCCTGATTGTGGCGGTGATTGCCGCACTCACCCTGCCCTATGCACTGCTCAGTGTGGAGCAGGAGATACCGGAAGAGAAGATACCGACTTTTTACAGCGCCCTGCTGCTCTGCCTGACCGGCCTGCTCGGGATTACCCAGACCGGTGATATCTTCAATGTCTTCGTCTTCCTGGAGATCTCATCACTCTCCTCCTATGCACTGATCAGCCTTGGTAGAAGCAGGCAGGCGTTCACTTCCTCCTACCAATACCTGATCATGGGCACCATTGGCGCCACCTTCTATCTGATCGGGGTGGGCCTGCTCTATTCCCAAACCGGCACCCTGAACATGCAGGATATGGCGAATATCCTGCCAACCGTGCTGCACTTGAACACAGTGATAACCGGCTTCACCTTCATCATGGTCGGTATCGCCCTGAAGCTGGCACTGTTTCCTCTGCACCTGTGGCTGCCGAACGCCTACACCTATGCACCCACAGTGGTTACCGTGTTTCTTGCCGCAACGGCCACCAAAGTCGCCGTATATGTGATGCTGCGCATTCTGTTCACTATTTTCCCACAGACCTTCACCATCGCCACCCCCGCCGACGAACTGTTTATCGTTGCAGGCATGGCCGGCGTGATCATTGCCTCGGTCTACGCCATCTACCAGAAAAACATCAAGCGACTGTTGGCCTACTCCAGTGTGGCTCAAATCGGTTACATGGCTCTGGGGATCGGCTTTGCCTCCACAACCGGTCTGATGGCGGCCCTGATACATCTGTTCAATCATGCGCTGATGAAAGGCGCGCTGTTCATGGCCATTGGCGCCATCATCTACCGCATCGACTCATGCCGTCTTGATCAGATTCACGGTCTTGGCCGGGCAATGCCCTGGACATTCGGCGCGATTATCATCGGTGGCCTGAGTCTGGTCGGTGTGCCGGGCACCGCCGGATTTATCAGCAAGTGGTATCTGGTGACCGCAGCCCTGGAACAGTCCGCATGGATCCCGGTTGCCGTGATTCTGATCGGTTCCCTGCTGGCCGTTGTTTATGTCGGCAAATTGATCGAAGCACTCTATTTCAAACCGGTAACCGATAACGGCAAGGTCGTGACCGAGGCGCCGTTAATGTTGCTCGTGCCAACCTGGGGCCTGGCGCTCGCCAACCTCTATTTCGGCCTGGACACAGACCTGACGGTGGGGGTTGCTGAACAAGCTGCCGCAATTCTCGGGGGGATGAAGCCATGAGTGCCGAGACATTGCTGCTGACGATCCTGCTGCTGCCGCTGGCCGGAGCAGCAGGCATCATCATCACCCGCCGTAACCCCGATGTCAGGGAAGGGGTGACCCTGCTCTGTTCGGCAATGATTGCCGTGCTGGTGGTGATACTGGCAAACCGTTTCATGGATGGTGAGACGTTCGCTCTGACCCTGACCGAACCGGTACCCGGGATTGCCATTGGCTTCAAGATCGAGGCGTTGGGCATGCTGTTTGCGTTGATTGCCGGCATTCTCTGGCTGGTCACCTCGATCTATGCCATCGGTTACATGCGTGGCCACAATGAGCAGAATCAGACCCGCTTCTTCGCAGCCTTCGCGGTCTCTATCGCCGCCACCATGGGTATCGCCTTCTCCGCTAATCTGTTTACCCTGTTCCTGTTCTACGAACTGCTGACCCTCTCGACCTATCCACTGGTCACCCATGCCGGTACCCCGGAAGCGAAGCAGGGCGGACGAGTCTATCTCGGTATTCTACTGGGCACATCGATCGCCCTGTTCCTGCTCGGCATACTGGTGACCTGGTCACTGACCGGCCGTGTCGACTTCGAAGCTGGCGGTATCCTCTCCGGCCATATCGATCCCGCCTGGGCCGGATTGCTTTATGCATTATTCCTGTTCGGTATCGGCAAAGCCGCTGTGATGCCATTTCACCGCTGGTTACCTGCGGCGATGGTGGCACCCACACCAGTCAGCGCCCTGCTGCATGCGGTCGCAGTGGTCAAGGCTGGTGTCTTCACCATACTCAAGGTGACGATCTACATCTTTGGCAGTGATTTCATTCTCTCCAATGACGTTACCGGCGGTCTGATCTGGATGGCCGCCGCCACCATCCTGCTCGCCTCCATGGTTGCGATGACCAAGGACAACCTGAAGGCACGACTGGCCTACTCCACCGTCAGTCAATTGAGCTACATCGTTCTGGGGGCGATGCTGGCCAGCAAAGCGGGTCTGATCGGCGCCTCGATGCATATTGCGATGCATGCCTTTGCCAAGATCACCCTCTTCTTTGCCGCCGGTGCAATCTTTGTCGCCTGGCATAAAAAGAAGGTCAGCGAGCTGAACGGACTGGGACGTGCCATGCCCGTCACCTTTACCGCTTTTTTTATCGGTACCCTGAGCATCATCGGTCTGCCGCCTTTCGGTGGCATGTGGAGTAAGTGGTACCTGGCGCTGGGTGCGGTCGAAACCACTCAGCTGTTACTGCTTGCCGTGTTGATGATCAGCTCGCTGCTCAACATCATCTATCTGCTGCCGATCCCGATCCGGGCATTCTTCAGTAAACCGGAAAGTGGCGAACACTACACAGAGATCAGAGAAGCACCGAAGTCGATACTGCTGGCGATGATCATCACATCGACCGCCTGCATCGTCCTCTTCTTCTATCCAGATCCCTTCTATCGACTGGCGAGTTTAGCTGTCGGAGGCTACTGACATGTCAGATGAAAAAGAGAAAATCCATATCTTTGACCGGCAAGAGAATGTTGATCGCCTGCTCAAAGGTTTCTATGCCATTTGCGTTCTGTTAGTCGTGCTTGACCTGATCCTGCATCGCCACATCGGCTTTGTCTGGGAGAAACTGCCAGCCTTTTATGCCATTTATGGTTTTGTCGCTTGCGTTCTGCTGGTCGTGATTGCCAAGAAAATGCGTAATGTCCTGATGCGTGGGGAAGATTATTACGATGAGTGAGCTACCTCCGTTTCTGCTCTTTTTTGCGGCCGCACTGCTGTCTGCATTCACCCGTGGGCTGCCGCGACAGCTGATATTGCTGGCCACACCGGTGGTGGCTGGGCTCTATCTCTGGCAGGGCATCAGCCCAGGAACCGATATCGCCTATAGCGTGATGGGCTATGAGCTGCAAATCCTGCGGGCAGATAAACTCAGTCTGCTGTTCGGTTACCTGTTCTGTATCGCCGGTTTCTTTGGCGCCATCTACGCCCTGCATGTGAAGGATACAAAACAGCACATTGCCGGCATGACGTATGCGGGCAGCGCGCTTGGCGCGGTCTTTGCCGGCGACCTGATTACCCTCTTCATTTTCTGGGAGCTGCTGGCCATCAGTTCCGTGTTTCTGATCTGGGCTCGAGGCACCGAGCGGGCATTGAAGGCCGGCATGCGCTACCTGGTCTACCAGGTTCTGTCTGGGGTACTGCTGTTGGCTGGTGCACTGGTCTTCTATCACCAGACAGGCACACTGGAATTCAATCACATCGGCCTGGAGGCAGGCGTGGCAGGCTGGCTGATCTTCATCGCCTTCGGCATCAAATGCGCCTTTCCGTTCCTCCACACCTGGCTTACCGATGGTTATCCCGAAGCAACCGTGACCGGTACGGTATTTCTCTCCGCTTTCACCACAAAGGTCGCCGTCTACTCGCTCGCCAGAGGCTTTGCCGGTGAAGAGATCCTGGTCTATATCGGCGTCACCATGGCCTGCTTTCCGATCTTCTATGCGGTAATCGAAAATGATCTGCGCCGGGTATTGGCCTACAGTCTGATCAACCAGGTCGGCTTCATGGTAACCGGGGTCGGTATCGGCACCGCACTGGCACTGAACGGCGCCGTTGCTCACGCATTCAGTGACGTAATCTTTAAAGGTTTACTGTTCATGAGCATGGGGGCGGTACTCTACCGGGTCGGCAACATCAATGGCTCTGACCTGGGCGGACTCTACAAATCGATGCCCAAAACCACCGCACTTTGTGTGGTCGGCGCACTCTCCATCTCCGCATTCCCGCTGTTCAGTGGTTTTGTCAGTAAGTCGATGGTGATGACCGCGCTGATGCAGGAGAACCATGGCTATTTCTGGCTGCTGATGCTGTTTGCCTCGGCCGGTGTATTCCATCACGCTGGCATAAAGATCCCCTATTTTGCCTTCTTCCACCACGATTCAGGCATACGTACCCAGGAGGCGCCGACGAACATGCTGGTGGCGATGAGCGTCGCCGCTTTCCTCTGCCTCTTTATCGGCATGCAACCGCAATATCTCTATGCGTTGCTGCCCTGGGAAGTCGACTACTGGCCCTATGACCTGACCCATGTACTGGCGCAGACACAGCTGCTGTTCTTCTCTGCTCTGGCGTTTGTCTGGCTGAATAAACAGGGTCTCTATCCACCGGAGCTGCACTCGGTCAACCTGGATGCCGAGTGGTTCTACCGCCGATTGATTCCTGCTGGCACCCATCGAACGGTAAATATTCTTGCCCGGGCAAAAACATCGGTCGTGACAACGGTTACAAATCAAATACAGGGTGCGCAAAAACAGTTCGACAAATCTCCGCTGGCCAAATACCACCTTTCGGAGAGTTGGCCGACCGGAAGCATGGTGTTCTGGATCTCGATGATCCTTGCTTTCCTGTTGCTGGATATCTTCAGCCTGGGTCTTCTGGCCTGAGGTGATTGACAATTCACACCTGGGGATTGAATGTCAGATTTTTCCCCCAGTGGTGTTCGGCTCGGCAAGCTGTTCAAGCCAGCGAGCCAAAATCCCGTCTTTTATCCGTGAAACGATACCATGATGCTGCCTGTCCGATGACTGACAGCGAATGGTTCTCGTTCCGGCCTACTCAAACTCCGCTCGCACCAGTGGTGACACATCGGCATCGTAGTCTACCGTTGCAACACCAAAGCCGAACAGCTTGAGAAAGTCCGCATTGTAGCCGGCAATGTCGGTCATCTCTTCAACATTGTCAGTAGTCACCTGTGACCAGAGAGCCTCTACCTCGGCTTGCAGTTGCGGGTGCAGCTCTTTTTCATCCATGCGCAGACGGTTGGCGTCATCCACACGCGGGTTATCGGTGTAGAGTCCCTCGGTGAACAAGCGCTGAGCCTGCTCAATACAGCCTTCATGAGTGCCCTGCGCCTTCATCAATTTGAACAGGATAGACATGTAGAGAGGCATCACCGGTATGGCGGAGCTTGCCTGAGTCACCAAAGCCTTTAGCACCGCCACCCGAGCTTGACCCTGGATGGGAGCCAACTGCTTGTTGAGTTCGTCGGCGGTGCGATCCAGGTCCTCTTTTGCCCGGCCGATCGTGGCATGGCCGTAGATCGGCCAGGTGATCTTGTCGCCCAAATAGGTATAGGCGGTGGTTTGCGCGCCTTCAGCCAGCAGATCCGCGTCGGCCAGTGCCTGCAGCCAGATCGCCCAATCCTCGCCACCCATCACTTTGACGGTCGCCTCGATCTCCTCATCGGTGGCCGGGTCAATGGTGACCTCACCCACTTCGAGAGTATCGGTGTTCAGATTTTTTGCCGTATAGGATTTACCAATCGTCTTGAGTACCGAGCTATGCAGTAGACCGGTCTTGGGATCGGTTCGCTTGGGCGAGGCCAAGCTGTAGACCACCAGATCGATTTTCCCCATCTCGGCTTTGATGGTCTCGACCACCCGCTCTTTCATCTCATCGGAGAAAGCATCACCATTCAAGCTTTTGGCGTACAGACCCTCGGCCTTGGCCTTCTCCTCAAAGGCTACTGCATTATAAAAACCTGCTGTGCCAGTACGCTTTTCAGTGCCGGGTTTTTCATAGAACACCCCCAGTGTACTGGCGCCATAGCCAAATGCTGCGGTAATACGGGAGGCCAGGCCATAGCCGGTTGAGGCACCGATAACCAATACATTTTTCGGCCCCCGGCCGGCCGGAATGGCGCAACCTCTGATGTAATCGATCTGTTCTTGGACGTTGGCTGCACAGCCAGTCGGGTGGGCATTGGTACAAATGAACCCACGGACTCTGGGTTTGATAATCATAGAATCAACCTTTTGATATTCGAACGCGGCCAGGAGCAGACCCGGCAAAAACGGCCTATTATAGTCGCGGAGCGCGGGAAGATTAAACGTTAGCGGGTCTTATGCCGTCAGATAGCTGCCGGATTACCCTCGGACGGGCTCGATTCCGGAATTCCTCTTGATCACCTGAAAGCCTTTAAGCAGACCATTCAGCCTGTCCTCATCATGTTTCGGTGTCGATCCAGGTGGTCAGTGAAATCACTTGCCGTCATCGGTTGGCTGAAGTAGTAACCCTGGGCATAGTCACAGCCGCTGTTACGCAGGAATTGCCATTGCGCAGCGGTCTCCACACCCTCAGCGACCACCTTCAGCCCCAGGTGATGAGCCATGGCGATAATCGCTTCACACAGGGAAGCGTCTTCAGGATCGGTGGTCACATCCCTGACAAAGGACTGATCGATCTTGATCTTGTCCACTGGAAAGCGTTTGAGATAGCTCAACGATGAGTAGCCGGTGCCGAAGTCGTCAATGGATATTCCGATACCCTGTTTACGCAATTTTCCCAAACGAACACCCGGCTCCCGATGTTCGTTCAGAAAGACGCTCTCGGTAATCTCAAGGAAGAGCCTGGAGGTGAGATGATGATTGGCTTTCAGAAGATCAGCCATTTTTTCCAGAAATCCTTCGTTCTGGAACTGCACCGTGGAGACATTCACCGAGAGCAGATCCATCTTCAATCCCGCCCGATCCCATAGTTTGAGATCCAATGCGGCTTGCTGCAGCACCCAATCTCCTATGGGCACAATCAGCCCACTCTCCTCCGCCACCGGAATAAACTCATCCGGTCTGACACGCCCCCGTTCAGGTGACTCCCATCGAATCAGAGCCTCGGCACCCACAATCTGTCCATCAGCGATATCCACAATAGGCTGGTAGTGAAGCATGAACTCCTCATTCCGGATAGCGCTACGCAGAGCTGATCCCATTGAGATACGACCCTCCGCTTCACGATTCATCTCCCAGGTGAAGAAGCGATAGGTATTGCGTCCATCCTCTTTCGCCTGGTACAGGGCAGTGTCAGCATTCTGCAGCAACATACCCGAATCACTGCCATCCTGTGGATAGATCGTAATACCGATGCTGGCAGAGACGTGGGTCTCCTGGCCCGCCAGATCGAATGGTCGTGATAATTCATTGAGTATCGAGGCAGCCACTCTGGCAACCGATTGTCCCTCACTGATGGCGGGCAGAATGACAGTAAACTCATCACCCCCCAGCCGGGATACCGTATCCATCTCCCTGACGCACAAGCGTAACCTGCGTGCCGCCTCTTGCAGCAGTTGATCGCCCGTGGCATGCCCCAAGGCATCGTTGATATACTTGAAACGATCCAGATCGATAAACAGCAGAGCGACCATGGTCTGTTGGCGCTGCGCATAGGCCAGGGCATGGTCCAACCGGTCGAGGAACAGATTACGGTTCGAAAGACCCGTCAGTGAGTCGAAATTGGCCTGCTGCCAGATCTGATCCTCATAATCCTTGCGCTCCTCGAGCCGTTGGTAGCTGCGCCTGCCATAAAAGCCAATGGCGCTGAGACCCACTAGCCAGATCAATCCCAGGCCCATTGAGATCTTCCTCTTCTGCCCGGCAGCCGTGGCAAAGTAGTCTCTCATCGGTACAGATATTCCAACACCACCCCGGATATCCCCCACCTGGTAGCCCTGGTTATAGTGACACTTGAGGCAACCTGCCTGGATCTGCATTGGGCGAATCAGTCGCAGATATGGCTCGCCATAAATATCGGTAAGCTCAAACTGCTCTTTCTCACCGCGGTCGAAAGACTTCAGGGCTGCCCACTCCCAATCATCCGGAGCATTGTCAGGATTGAGTGGTTTGATGCTGGTGATTCTCCCTCTGACACCATACAGGTCGGCATAATCGTCCATCATCTGCCGCAGCATGAAAGCAGGATTCATCAAGGTCAGTCGACGACCGGAAGGCGTTACCAGGTCCCGTTCAGGGATGTGTTTCAGGTGAGGGCTCGGCTGGGTGCGTTCGGTTACGGGTACGTAGACACCCCCATGAGTGGCAGCCCAGACACGAAAGACCTGATCCTTGTTGAAGTTATTGATCGCTTCCTGACGCGCCAGCTCCAGCATTTCCGCCTCCTCATTGTTTAACGACCAGAGGAGTAGCAACAACACCATCAATGACCAACCGAAAACGATCAGCCAAAGCTGTACCTTCAGCCTGGCTTTGTCACTGTGAACACGCGGAAGCGATTGAATCATAGAGCATCCCAATCCATTTGGATCAACTCAGAAATAGGTTAAAACAATTGTTTAATGCTGAATATATCGGCAGGTAGGAAAATTTTTTTAATTGAGTGTTTAATTGTGTGGCACTAGCTAGCTGAGACCACTAACAGGAATTAAACCCCCCTTCAAGCCAAGATAGAGGCCATCAAGGTATAAAGAGTGAAGTTCTCTGGTTTCCGGGAAGCGGGACGGGTCGTCGATTTGATCACATTTTGATTTTTTCAGTATGTACGGACAGCATCCGCAACGAGTCCCTGACCGATCCATCCCTTAAGCAGACTGGCCGCCCGCATCGATACGCCCTCCTCACCGATCTGTGATGCCAGTAATTCACATCCATCATTGAAGTTACCTCCGCGGTGAAGCAGATCAAGGATCAACCACTCATCCTCATCAAGCGAGCGAAAGCGCGTCACCATATCTTGCCGCCAGACCAACCAGCTGCCAGGGGTTCGTATCGCCTCGACAGTTTCCGGTGGATCGGCCGTGAGAGATTTCCACATCGCAGGAATATTCCACTCAAGATCGATCCGATGGACAGAGGGACAAAACTCAAACTGAAGTGCCGGCCAGGCATCGGCTGGTATGGACGCCATATCCTGCTCATCCAGCAGCGTGGATTCGGCGGAGTCGAATGCCAGCCCCAAGGTCCACTCAAACTGGGCCAATTCGGGCAACCATGGCAGATCTCGCAAAGAAGCGTCGATCTCAACCTGCTCACCCAGATAAGCAGCGAAGCGATTGCCGAAATCCCGCAGGGAAAAGAAACGCGATGGGTGTTGCCGAATATACCTTTCTGCCAGTAGTCCAAAACGATCATCACCGATCGCCCTGTTCACCGCAGCATAGTCACTCTCCAAAACCTCTTTCAAACGTAACACATAGGCATTGGCATAGACAGAGAGCCGATCGCGTGATGGCACCTGCTCTGTGCCGCCTACCCATGAGATCTCCTCGCCATTTTCAGGCTCCAGAATGAAACTCTGAAAACGCGACTGCAATTCACTTAGGTGCATCATTGCCACCTCTTAGGCCACCTGATCCCTAGAAAAATTATTTCCAATCTGCCGAACACGATCGAGCTCAGACAGCAGATCCACCAGTGGCGGGATATTGTCATCCCGCTCGATCATCGCGCTGACACGACCAAAGCGTCTGACTGCCTCGGCATACAACTCATAAACCGGATCGGCAATCGGATGATCATGGGTATCGATGATCAGGTCCTTCTCCTGCGTGTGGCCCGCCAGGTGAATCTGATAGATGCGCTCACTCGGCATTGCAGTTAAATATTCAACAGGATCAAAATGGTGATTGTAGGCACTGACATATATGTTGTTGATATCAAGCAGTAGCAGACAGTCAGCACGCCCCGCCACCTCGCGCAAAAACTCCCATTCCGTCAACTGTGACTCGTTGTAACTGACGTAACTTGATACATTTTCAATCAACATCTGTCGTCCAAGATAGTCCTGTACCTTGGCGATACGTTCTGCCACGTAATCCAACGCCTCTTCGGTATACGGCAGAGGCAGCAGGTCATGCATGTTGAGCTTGTCGATACCGGTCCAGCATAGATGATCTGAGAACCAGGCCGGCTCGACCCGTCCGATCAAAGTCTTCAATCTATCCAGATAGTCGTAATTCAGTGGTTCCGTACTGCCGATGGACATTGAGACACCATGCATCACCATCGGGTAGTGCTCTCGAATTCGATCGAGATAGTAGAGTGGTTTACCGCCATCCACCATATAGTTCTCAGAGAGAATTTCGAACCAGTCCACTTCAGGTTTCGTATCGAGAACATCCTCGTAATGTTGTCGGCGCAGACCCAACCCATAACCGAGAAATGGCCTTTGCTTTCCGTTAGTGTCGGTCACAACTCCACCCCAAACTGACGATCAATCATGTGCAAATAGAGAACTGGTACCACTACCCTTGGGTAGCGCACCAGTCCATCATTGCCCGAATTACCCTTTCGGTTTATTTACTGAGCCACCGATCTCTTCACAGGCATGCTCAGACATTTTGACAAACCCCTGCCCTTTACATGATGCATGCCCCTTACAGGCATTATTGGCGGTTTTACAATCATTATGGCCCTTGCATTTGTTGACACCATAACATTGTACATTCGCATCACTTCCCGCCTGAACGGTAGCAACAGGTGCGACCGAGAACAGGGTGGCAGCAGTGGATGCCAGTGCAATCGAAGCGAACTTTCTTCGGGTTATCATGAATATCTCCTTCGGTTTACAAAATTATTCTGTAATGTAAAAAAACCTTCACGCTGGCTTTGCGATCAGCGTGAAACAATTCTTGTGGAGAATTATCACGGAAGTATCACGGTAAGATAACAAAAGACAATAGCGGAGAGAGCGGCTGGAGATGATGATTTTATGGGTTTATTGAGCACACACTCTAAACGAATCAAACCCGACCACTAACTATTAGGATGAAAGAATATGAGCAACTACCAATCAAGACCTTACGATACTAAATAGATCAACTTTCAGCCGCCAGGATCGCTTGTACACCGAGGGAAGCAACATCTTCATTATGTAAAACCTATCATCAGTAAAACCACCCTGTTTCAGCAGAAATACTTTCGCGGGTAAATTGGGATCTACTACCAAAGTTGAGCGGACAGAGAGAGTTAATGACAGAAAATCAACGTATTTCTGATCTCCATTTTGAGTACAACATAGGTGTGGGGGCAGTAAGCCTTTAAACCTATCACTCAGGTTCTTTGATAGTTTGCCCTACTGGGAATGACATTTCGAATACCTCCACTTGGGTTCTCCACATCCCCTTTGTAGCGCGGCAAAATGATCACATGCAGATGGTCGATACTTCTTCCCGCTTCCCGGCCGTCGTTATTTCCGATCGTGTAGGCATTTGGCTTGTCCAACAAGAAAGGTAGTTGCAAAACGGTTTCAATGTGATCCTTAGGGCGATCTTGCAGATAGCGTCGCTTCAGCATGTTTTGATAAAGCTCTGTCATGTCAGTTGTTTCAATGACATTTTTCACACCCATAATCGCATCGAAATAGTCCTCATGCTCGTCATCATTGAGATGAAAAATAGATGCAACATGCCTTCTCGGAATCACCAGGGCATGACCGGGATTGACCGGATTCGTATCAAAGATACCAACGAAAGATCTGTTCTCAAAAATAAAGGGATCGGCTGTCTGATTCGTTACCTTGCAAAAGTAACAACTGTTTTCTGCTGAAACGGTCATAGTGAAATCTTTTATAATAATTTGATTATTGGTTTTACAGAATTCAAAGCATTTTCGCCAATTCAGCGGAAGATAACTTGAAAGCTGTTAGGGCCTGTTAACACTAATCCAATACGCCCTGCTGGGTCTGTTTTTGTGTCCAGCAAGGCAGAATGAGCGTCGTGTAGTCATTCTACAT